>NZ_CP134772.1:6335702-6696054 GCF_031882575.1 Pseudomonas sp. VD-NE ins | reverse complement strand
GCCGGCTGGGACACGCGGTTTGTCGATGCGTTGCCGACGGCGATGGTCAAACCGTTCTCCGGCAGTGCGGCGCGGGCGATGTTGATCGAGACGATGAAAACATCCGGTGTCGACAGCTTCCCGGCGCTGGTCGCGGCGACGATTCAGGGCAGTACCGAGACCACGTTCTATGTGCTGGCGGTGTATTTCGGCGCAGTGGGGATTCAGCGGGCACGGCATGCGGTGGGGTGTGCGTTGTTGGCGGAGTTTGCCGGTGTCGTGGGTGCCATTGCCGTCTGCTACTGGTTCTTTGGCTGATAGAGAACCCTGTGGGAGCTGGCTTGCCAGCGATGGCGGCGGTACTGCCAACATTGACGTTGCTTGACACACCGCTATCGCTGGCAAGCCAGCTCCCACAGGGATTGTGTTGGGCTTAAGGTCTTTGGGGGGCCAGCTTTTGGCCCTGGTCGACGGCCCAGGCCACGACTTGGGCGGTCAGGCGATCACTGGCCTGGCCAAACCCGGCAACCACCGCCGGCACCTGAACATCGTTCAGAGGCTGACGCTCTTCAAACCGGCGACTGGCCAGAATGCGCTGGTCATAGCCACGCACGAGCAACGCATCAACCCGCACCACAACGCTGGCCTGCGCGCCCTGATATTCAGTCTGAAACGCCTGCAAACTCCCACCCAATTCCAGATCCGCAGCAAAGTTGCTGTCATCGGTACTGAGCAACGTCACCCGGCCATCGCGCGCAAAGCCGTCGAGCAAGCGATTGCGCACCAGCACTGGTGCCGGATCGCTCCAGCGCGAACCCTTGTAGCTGCTGATCACGTCACCCTGCGGAATCACCGCAATTGTCGGCCGGTTCAACGCTTCACTGGCCTGCAACTTGTTCAGCCGCAGCGACCACTGCTGCGTCGCCGCCGAACTGGCAGAGGCGGGCACCTGTGCGGCCGGCAAGCGATAGACATCCGACGGCTCGGACTGGGGCAGAATCGAACAGGCGCTGATCAGCGTGAAGCCGGCGAGAAGGGCAAGTCGAGTCAGCTTCATGGCGTGAATTCCTTGTTCTTGTCACGGCCCAGCAAGTAGCCGCTGGGGTTGGCCTCAAGGCGTTGCGAGATGGCGCGCAGCGAGGTCAGCGTTTCACGCAGTTCGCGGATCGCCGGGGCCAGACCATTGAGGCCCTGCATGCCGTTGTCGAGGGAGTTTTCGTTTTTGCTCAGCAACGTGCTGATGGTGGTCGTGCTTTGTTCCAGCGACTTCATCGCCTGCTCGGCGCTGCCCAGTGCCTGTTTGCCCTGGTCGTTGATCAAACCGTTGGCGTTGCGCATCAGTAACGACGTCTGTTCGAGCATGCTGCCGGCCTGTTTGCCGACGGTCGCCAGTTGCTGCATGGCTTGCTTGATGTCGCCGCGCTGGTCGTTGATGGTGCCGGTAGTTTGTTCGAGGTGGGCGAGGGTCTTGCTGACTCGCTCGACGTTCTCGGCAGAGAACATCTGATTGGCGTTCTGCAGCAATGCGGTGATGCCGGTCATCAAATCGTTGGAGTCATTGAGCAAGCGCGAAATAGGCGAGGGCGATGCAACGATGGTCGGCAGATTACCGTCATGCCCACGCAGTTTCGGGCTTTCCGGGGTGCCACCGCTGAGCTGGATGATCGACGTCCCCGTGATCCCGGCCAGCGCCAGTTTGGCCTGGGTGTCTTCCTTGACCGGCGTATCACCGGCCAGACGAATCCGCGCCAGCACCCGTCGTGGGTCTTGCGGATCAAGGCGCAGGGTGATCACATCGCCGACCTTGATCCCGCTGTACTGCACCGGGCTGCCCTTGGACAGACCACTGACCGCCTCGCTGAAGACAATCTCGTAATCCTTGAACTCGGTGTCGACGCTGGACTTGGCCAGGAACAGACCGAAGAGCAGGGCGCCTGCCACCACAATCACCGTGAACAGGCCGATCAACACATGATGCGCTCGGGTTTCCATGTCAGACCTCGTTGAGCAATTTGGCGGCGTCCAGCGCCGAGCGGCCGCGCGGGCCGTGGAAGTATTCGTGAATCCACGCGTCGTCGGTTTCCGAGACGACGTCGATTGGACCTGCCACAAGCACTTTTTTCTGCGCCAGCACCGCCACGCGGTCGGTGATGGTGTAGAGCGTGTCGAGGTCGTGGGTCACCAGAAACACGCTGAGGCCAAGCGCATCGCGCAGGGTCAGGATCAATTGATCGAATTGCGCCGCACCAATCGGATCGAGGCCGGCAGTGGGTTCGTCGAGAAACAGGATGTCCGGATCCAGCGCCAAAGCCCGAGCCAGCGCGGCGCGTTTGATCATGCCGCCGGACAGCGACGCCGGATATTTGTCCGCTGCCGACAGCGGCAGCCCGGCCAGCGCCAGCTTCACCGCGGCCAAGTGCTCGGCGTCGTTGCGGCTGAGGCCAGCGTGTTCGATGAGGGGCAGGGCGACGTTCTCGGTGACGGTCAGCGAGGAGAACAGCGCGCCCTTCTGAAACAGCACGCCAAAACGCCGCTCGACCAGCGAGCGCTCATGCTCGGACAGGCTCGGCAGATTCTTGCCGAACAATTTGACCATGCCTTCGCTGGGCCGGCGCAAACCGACAATGCTGCGCAACAGCACCGATTTGCCACTGCCGGAGCCGCCGACCACGGCGAGGATTTCGCCTTTGTACAAATCCAGATCGAGGTTCTCGTGCACGCTCTGGCTGCCAAAGCGATTGCACAGGCCACGGACTTCGATCACCGCCTCCGAGGGCGCGCGGGGTAGACGACTCACCAGCCCATCTCCATGAAGAACAGCGCGGCCACCGCGTCGAGCACGATCACCACGAAAATCGACTGCACCACGGCGGACGTGGTGTGGGCGCCGACCGACTCGGCACTGCCGCTGACCTTGAAGCCTTCCAGGCAACCAATCGCGGCAATGATGAAGGCGAAAATTGGCGCCTTCACCAACCCGACCAAGAAATGCTGCACGCCAATGTCCGATTGCAACAGCGTCAGGAACATCGCCGGCGAGATGTCCAGCGACACCGCGCAGACCACGCCGCCACCGATGATCCCGCAGAGCATCGCCAGAAACGTCAACATCGGTAACGCCACCAGCATCGCCAGCACACGCGGCACCACCAGCAACTCCATCGGATCGAGGCCGAGGGTGCGGATTGCGTCGATTTCTTCGTTGGCCTTCATCGAGCCAATCTGCGCGGTGAACGCGCTGGCGGTGCGCCCGGCCATGAGGATTGCCGTGAGCAGCACACCAAATTCGCGCAGGAACGAGAAGCCCACCAGGTCCACAGTAAAAATCGTCGCGCCGAAACTGGCCAGCACCGTCGCCCCGAGAAATGCCACCACTGCGCCGACCAGAAAGGTCAGCAATGCCACGATCGGCGCGGCGTCGAGACCGGTCTGTTCGATGTGCGCGATCATCGGCGTGATGCGCCAACGCTTGGGCCGGAACAGGCTGCGAGCGATGGTTTCCATAATCAGGCCGACGAAGCCGAGCAGTTGCAGGGTGTCTTGCCAGACGGTGTCGACGGCGCGACCAATGCGCGTCAGCAGTTGCACGCTGACGCTGATTTCCGGCTCTTTGATCGGCACGCAGAAATCGGTCATCGAGCAGTACACGGTTTGCAGCAGCGCGCGGTCGGCGGAGGTCAGGGTGCAATCGGGGTGTTCGGCGGATTTGCCGAGGCGTTCGGAACCAAGCAGTTCGACCAGCAACGAAGCGCCAGCGGTGTCGAGGGCGCCGAGGCTGTTGAGGTCGATCGGCGTGTTGGCATCGTACTGGCCGTGGAGCTTTTCGCTCAGTTGCTTGAGCTCGGCGTAATGGGCAAGCGTCCAGTCCCCCGTGACCCGCAGGCGGGCAGGGGTTATCGACGTGTCCAGTTGAGCATTACCGCTGATCGAGCTGCTGGTCATAAGCTCCGTGCTTGTTCGGCCTTTATGCGAACTAACGTAATAGCACGAACCGGATTACTTTTCTTTGATCGCTGTGCTGTCCGTGACTTCGAAGCGCAGCACGCCGATCACCTGGCCGTCTTCGGTCAACACCCGCACTTGCCACTTGCCCGCCGGGTTGCCGGGGAAGTTCTGCTTGTGCGTCCACGCGCGGTAGCCTTCCTTGCGCCCGCCGTGGATGTCGAGGGCGATGCGGTCGACTTCTTTGCCGTTGAATTGCCAGACGTGATAAATCCGCTCATCGAGCCCGCGCGGCGCGTTGATTGCGGTGTAGGCATACAGGCCATCACCACGAATCTGCTCGGCACTGACCGTGTCGAGGCTGGCGCCGGGGGTGCGGTCCTGCATTTGCGTGCTGATCGCCACGTCGGTCATCCACAGCGTCGCCGGCGGCACCCACGAACGCAGCGCCCAACCAACGCCACCGATGCCGACCGTAATGCACAGGATCGCCAAAGCATTGCGCAGCGTACGGATCGGGAAGATCGACGCCAGACTCGGGAACGACAACAGCACGGCAATGCCCAGCGCCCACTTGAAGCTCTGCGCGGTGGTCAGGTGCATGATCACCGGCAACGCGGTGAGCAGGGCGGCGAACAGGGTCAGGGTGTGCAGCGCGAGAAACGCCCAGCGCCGTGGCGCCAGCCATTTGTAATAGAGCGGATCAACGATCGAGATCAGTGCCGCCACGCTGAGCAGGCCGGTAAAAAACAACTGGCCACTGTTCCAGGTCGTGGTGATGAAGAAAAACGGCAGGACAAAAAACAGGCTTTCCTGATGGATCATCTGCGTGGCGTAACGCAGCAGCGGCTGGGGAATCTCGCGTTTGAAGATGCGGGTGAATAGGCCGGTCAGGGTGTTTTCCAGCATCAGCCAGATCCAGCTGAGCAGCATGATCACGGTGATCCAGCTCGCCAGCCCTTGCTGACGATCGACCATGATGAAACTGCCGACCCCGGAGATGAAACCGCCAAGCGCAATGACCCCAGGATAGCGCTTCATCAGTTCGAGAATGCGCTGGATCAGGAGCTGTATTTTTGGCATTTGGGCGGTTCACGACTGGATAGGAAAAAACCTCGACAGAGTAGCGTCCGCCGGGCGTTGTGGCGAGGCTGCCGGTCAGTAAATTCACCACCTTCCCTGTGGGAGCGAGCTTGCTCGCGAAGGCGGCGGGTCAGTCACCACATTTGTTGAATGACACACCGCTTTCGCGAGCAAGCTCGCTCCCACAGGATTAGTGTTCGGCGGGTTTTCGACGGTGGTGCAAACGCCAACCGATCAGGACCAGCAACACCAGGCCCAACCCACCCGCGCTCAACCACAACACCTGATCATCACTGATCAACGGCTTCTCGATCCGCAAATACCCCGGTTGCAACAGCAACTCACGCATGGCCTTGTTCGCCGCTTCCAGCGTCACCCCTTGCAGCTCCCGCGCCGGGTTGGCAAAGCGGCCATCCTCGTAATCGCCGAGGGCGCTCCAGTAATAATCCGCCATCGCGCTGTTGCCCTGCACCGCCCAGGCCTGATGGGCGATGGACGCCTGTTTGATGCGGGCAAACGTAGCCGGGTCGAGGCCGTTTTTCAGCAGGTCAGCCTTGAGGTCTTCCAGCACTTGTATGGCTTCGTCGACGTCATCGCGATCCAGATCGGCGTTGAGGCTCATGAAACCGACGCCGCCAAACACCTCACGCTCAGCCCACGGCCCGTACGACAAGCCGTGATTGAGGCGGATCTGTCGGTACAGCGCCCAGTCGAGGTAATCCTTGAGAATGTCGAAGGTCTGGTCGTACTGATCATCAATCACCGGCTCCGGCACCAACCAGTGCAGCTTGGCACTGTCGCCGATAAAGCCACGGGTGAGGGTGCGTTCATGGGCGGCGCGGGTGCTGATGTCCGGCAGCGCACGGTGTTCGCTCGGCTCGACTGCTTCGAGCGCGCCCCAAGTGCGCTCCAGATAGGCCGGCAGCAGTTTGTCGAGTTCGCCGACGACGATCAGCGTCATGTTGTTTGGCGCGTACCAGGCCTTGCGTACCTTCTCCAGTTGCTCCTGAGTCAGGTGACTGACCTCGGCACGCTGGGGGCATTTCAGGCCCAGTTCGACGGCGAGCTGATTGCTCGCGGTGTGGCCAAGGTCCTGACGATCGAGAAAGCGTTGCAGGCGTGTGTAATGGCCGCCGTCCTCGCGCTCGACCACACGTTTGGCGGCGTTGATCGCGTTGTCGTCGATGCGCGTTTGCGTAAGCAGAGCGAGCAGCAGGTCGAGCACTTTACGCTGGTTTTTCGCCGGGGCTTCGATGACGAAGGTGGTGTCGGCGTTGCTGGTGAAGGCATTCCAGTCACCGCCCAACGCTTGCATGCGTTCTTCCAGACCCCCTTCGCCGGTGGCGTCGATGCCGCTGAACAACAAGTGCTCAAGCAGGTGCGGCAGCTCCTTGTCATCGCAGTCGAAATCATCGAGGCCGACGCCGACCACCAGCCGGATCGCCACGTGCCCCCGTTCGGTGCCGGGCTTGAGCATTAGCTGCAAACCGTTGGGCAGTGCATAGCCTTCAACCTGAAAACGATCCAGGGCGAAGGCGGGCAGGGAACCGAGCAACAGACAGGCGAACAACAGGCAACGCATAACAGGCTTCCGTACGGCTGATTTGGAGATCCGTGTCGTCAGTCAGGACCCCATCGCTGGCAAGCCAGCTCCCACAAGGATTTGCGGCGTTCACAAAACCCTGTGGGAGCTGGCTTGCCAGCGATGAGGCCCTTGAGGCTGAACTCTGTGTTACTGACTGACCTTAACCCCAGACGTTCAAGGCGAATGCGTTATATCGGCAATATCATCCGCCGCCAGCGCCCCGGTGTCCGCCGTTTCCAGCACCACATACGCACTGCCGCAAAACAGTGAATTCAAGCGTTTCATGTCGGCAATCAACTCCAGGTGCAACGAACTGGTTTCCAGACTCTGGACAATCTTGCGTTGCAAACGGCTTACATGCGCATGCGCCAGACGGCGCTCCTGTGCGCGAAAGCGGCGTTTCTCGCGGAGCAACTGCCGGGCGCTTTCACGATCGCCACTGAGGAATACCGACAGGCCCAGACGCAGGTTAGAAATCAGTTGCTGCTGCAACCCGGCCAGATCCTCCAGACCTTCTTCGGAAAAAGAGCGCCGCTGCGAGGTCTTCTGCTGCTGGATCTTGCGCAACATGCGTTCGATCAGGTCGGCGGCCAGCTTCAGGTTGATCGCCAGCTCGATGATCTCGGCCCAGCGCCGACTGTCCTGCTCGCCGAGGTCTTCGCGGGGCATCTGCGCCAGGTACAGCTTGATTGCGCTGTACAGCGCTTCGACGTCATCGGTCAGTCGGCGCATTTCCTGGGTAACGGCGGTCTGCTTGCCGCGCAGCACATCGAGGGTGGCATCGAGCATGTTGTCGAGCAGATCGCCCATGCGCAGGGTTTCCCGCGCGGCGTTGGCCAATGCCAGACTCGGTGTGACCAATGCGGTGGCGTCGAGGTGACGCGGTTTGGCGGTGCCGTTGACCTCCGGGCGCTCCGGCAGCAGCCACGCGCAGAGGCGTGCCATCGGGCCGACGCTCGGCAGCAGAATCAGGCAACGCGCGGTGTTGTAGAGCAGGTGAAAGCCGATGACCATTTCCTGCGGGCTGAAATCGAGGCTGTCGATCCAGTGCACCAGCGGGTCGAGCACCGGGATGATCAGCAGCAGGCCGATCAATTTGTACAACAGACTGCCCAGCGCCACTTGCCGGCCGGCGGCGTTCTGCATGCTGGTGCTCATAAAGGCGAGAATGCCGCTGCCGATGTTGGCGCCGATCACCAGACCGATTGCTACCGGCAAACTGATGACCGCAGCACCGGCCAGGGTCGCGGTGAGCAGCACGGCCGCGAGGCTCGAGTAGGAAATCATCGCGAACAACGCGCCAACCAAGGCGTCGAGGAGGATGTCACCGGTCAGCGAGGCGAAAATCACCTTCACACCTTGCGCATGGGTGATCGGCGCGGCGGCCTCAACGATCAATTGCAGCGCGAGAATGATCAGCCCCAGCCCGATGGACACCCGGCCCATCTGCCCAAGGCGCGTCTGCTTGCGCGACAGAAAGAAAATCACCCCGAGAAAAATCAGCAGCGGCGACAGCCACGACAGGTCGAACGTCAACACCCGCGCCATCAGCGCGGTACCGACGTCGGCACCGAGCATGGTCGCCAGCGCCGGGGTCAGCGCCATCAGGCCCTGGCCGACGAAGGAAGTGACGAGCATGGCAGTGGCGTTGCTGCTCTGCACCATCGCCGTCACGACGATGCCGGCGACGAAGGCGAGCCAACGCTTGGACATGTTCTGGCCAATCACATGGCGCAGGTTGGTGCCGTACACCCGCAGGATGCCGGTTCGGACGATGTGCGTGCCCCAGATCAGCAGGGCGACGGCGGAAAGCAGATTGAGCAGGGTGAGCATGCAGACCCCCTGTATTAGCAGTGCCTCAGAGAGGCAAGTTGACGGTACCGCGCGGTTTCTACGTTTTTGATACTTAAGCTGTAGTTGGCTAACGGTCTGGGCGCCAGCATTGCACAGCTAAAGTGTGGATTGAAACAAAAGTGTCATGAAAAGCACTTCATGCACTCCCATTTAAATCGACGCCGCCCCCTGTGGGAGCTGGCTTGCCAGCGATGGCGTCGGCACAACCAACATTGATGTCGCCAGACACTCCGCTATCGCTGGCATGCCAGCTCCCACAAGGTCCGCAGTGCCTGAACGTTGCACAAACAAATGTGGGAGCGAGCCTGCTCGCGAAAGCGGTGGGCCAGCCAACATTTCTGTCGACTGACACGAAGCCTTCGCGAGCAAGCTCGCTCCCACAGGGGTATTGCGTGCGTCTGGACTACCGGGTTACTGGCCCGGGATGTCCTTGCGCAGTTTCACCGGGTCTTGCTGCTGTTTTTTCTTGGCCATTGCGCCGCGCAGCTTGATGTTGATCGCTTCCACCGCCAGCGAGAACGCCATGGCGAAGTAGACGTAGCCCTTCGGCACATGCACGTCGAACGATTCGGCAATCAGCACGGTACCGACCACCAGCAGGAACGACAGCGCCAGCATCTTCAGCGACGGATGCTTGTCGATGAACTCGCTGATCTTGCCCGAGGCCAGCATCATCACCAGCACCGCCACGACAATCGCCGCGACCATCACCGGCACATGGGAAACCATACCCACTGCAGTGATCACCGAATCCAGCGAGAAGACGATGTCGATGATCGCGATCTGGATGATGGTGTAGAGGAAGTTGCCACCCTTGCCACCCGGGGTGTCGTCGCTTTCGTCTTCGCCTTCCAGCGCGTGGTACATCTCTTGCGAGCTCTTCCACAGCAGGAACAGACCACCGAAGAACAGGATCAGGTCGCGGCCGGAAATGCCTTGGCCGAACACTTCGAACAGGTCGGCGGTGAGGCGCATGACCCAAGTGATCGACAGCAGCAACAGGATACGGGTGATCATGGCCAGGCCAAGACCGAAGATCCGGGTGCGCTGCTGCATGTGTTTGGGCATGCGGCTGACCAGGATCGAAATCATGATGATGTTATCGATGCCGAGGACGATTTCCAGGGCGGTCAGGGTGAAGAAGGCAACCCAGATTTCGGGGTTGGTCAGCCATTCCATGTGTATTCCTTTGAGCGATTGTTAAACCGAAAAAGGTCCGGGCTTCAAACCGCGAAGCCAGGACCCGAAACGGTGAGTCTTGGGCTTATAGAGTGCTGAACACCGGGAAAGTCCCCAACAGCAGTGCAGCAATCAGGATGCAGATACAAACCAGGATCGCCCATTTCAGGGTGAAACGCTGGTGGTCACCGAAATCGATGCCAGCCAGGGCTACCAACAGATACGTCGATGGCACCAACGGGCTCAGCAAGTGGACGGGCTGACCGACGATCGAGGCACGGGCCATTTCCACTGCGGTGATCCCGTAGTGGCTGGCGGCTTCGGCCAACACCGGCAACACGCCATAGTAGAACGCATCGTTGGACATGAAGAAGGTGAACGGCATGCTCACTAGCGCCGTGATCACGGCCAGATACGGGCCGAGGAAATCCGGAATCACTGCCAACAGGCTCTTCGACATCGCATCGACCATGCCGGTGCCGCTCAGGATACCGGTGAAGATACCCGCCGCAAAGATCAGCCCGACCACTGCCAGCACGCTGCCGGCGTGAGCGGCGACGCGATCCTTCTGCATCTGCAGGCAAGGGTAGTTGACGATCATGGCAATACTGAACGCGACCATGAACAGCACGGGCAACGGCAACAGGCCGGCGATCAGGGTGCACATCAGGCCGAAGGTCAGTGCGCCGTTGAACCAGATCAGTTTCGGACGACGGGCATCGGGGAATTGCGAGACGCTGATTTCGCTGTGATCAATCTCGTCGCCGGCCAGATGCAGCTCACCCAGACGCGCACGTTCACGTTTACCGTAGAAATAAGCGATCAGCAGAATCGCCACCACGCCCGCGGCCATCGCCGGGATCATCGGCACGAAAATGTCCGACGGGTCGACATGCAACGCACTCGCGGCACGGGCAGTCGGGCCACCCCACGGGGTCATGTTCATCACGCCACCGGCGAGAATGATCAGACCGGCCATGATCCGCGGGCTCATGCCAATGCGGCTGTACAGCGGCAGCATGGCGGCCACGCAGATCATGTAAGTGGTCGCGCCGTCACCATCGAGGGAAACGACGAGCGCCAGTACGGCGGTGCCGACCGAAACCTTCAGCGGGTCGCCCTTGACCAGTTTGAGAATCTTGCGCACGGCCGGGTCGAACAGGCCGGAGTCGATCATCAGGGCGAAATAGAGAATGGCGAACATCAGCATCACGCCAGTCGGCGCGAGCTTGGTGATGCCTTCGAGCATCATCGGACCGATCTTCGGTGCAAAACCGCCGAACAGGGCGAAGACAATCGGGATGATGATCAGAGCGATCAGCGCGGACAGGCGCTTGGTCATGATCAGGAACATGAACGTGATGACCATGGCGAAGCCAAGGAAAGTCAGCATGGGAATACTCCAGGCGTAGCGCGGCTAGTTAGATGAGCAGATCGAGTGGGATCAGCGCAGAACGGGAAGCACGAGACGTACGGGCGGAGGGACAGCGCAAAGGCGGGCTACAGAGGACATCAGAATCACCATTGTTGTTGTTAATTGGGCCGTTCGTGCGAGGTATCACACGCGTTGGCCAACCGGTCTGTTGCCGGAAGTGGAGGCGATGCTAATCGGGGAAGCTTTCAGCTACCTTTCGCTGAAGAAAGCTTTGGGTGAACGGTCAACCGGTCGTCGGATGCTAATCAGAGTCAATGAACGCGGGAAGGAGGGCTTTGACCATGAGCGAATTGCACAGCGGCGGCTGCCACTGCGGACACATTCGTTATCAGTTCAGCGGGGCGTTGCAGGATATCGCCCATTGCCATTGTTCGATTTGTCGCCGAGTCAGCGGTGGCATCGTCACCACATGGATCACCGTGCCGGCGGCAAATTTCCAGTGGCTGGCCGCGGCGCCGTCGCGCTATGACTCGTCGGCCAGTTGCGCGCGGTTCTTCTGCCCGAACTGCGGCGCGCAACTGACGCTGGTGACATTACTCAGCCCCGAGAGCATCGACGTGACCATCGCTACTCTTGATCAGCCGCAACTGGCGCCGGCCGAGCGACATATCTGGACCGACAGCCAATTGCCCTGGCTGCATCTGGACGAGCATTTGCCGGGCGAAGCCGAAGAAACGATCTGATCAGAAAACAGACAGATTCAGCGGCCGAATCGCTCCCATCCAGATCGCATGCTCGGTGTGGTCGAGCAAATCATCCCCCGTGTCCGGGTGCAGAAACACCACCAGGCCTTTGCGATTGAGCGCCAGCCATGGCAGCACATCACCGATCAGCTCAGGGCCGAAGGCCAACTGGCAACTCCAGTCCGGATGCGGCCCGACCGGGCGCTCGTGAACCCGGCCCATCTTCAACGCAAACAACTGCGCAGCCTGCTCGCACAAGGCCCGCGCCTGCTCGATGGTGCCGGCGTCGAAA
The DNA here is from genome assembly GCF_031882575.1 of Pseudomonas sp. VD-NE ins. Taxonomy (NCBI): domain Bacteria; kingdom Pseudomonadati; phylum Pseudomonadota; class Gammaproteobacteria; order Pseudomonadales; family Pseudomonadaceae; genus Pseudomonas; species Pseudomonas sp. VD-NE ins. Next base: position 6,684,022 of record NZ_CP134772.1, on the reverse strand, counting down.
TAGACGTGGGCGTGGTAACCCTTGATCGCTTGCATCTGAAAGCCTCTGAATCGGTTCGAACCCTCGGCGTTGCCCGTATGTCACACGCCATACAAGGGATAACAAAAGGGATCAGCCATGAAAAATGCCGAAACCCCGGCGGTAAAAGTGGTGCTCTATGGTGCCATGAGTAGCCTGGGCAGCGCGTTGATGGCTGAATTGCTGCGCCGTCAGCATGAAGTCATTGCCATTCTCGACGATTTGACCGCACTGGCGCCGCGTCCTGGCTTGCGCACCAAAACGGGCGATCTGTTCGATCTGGAGCGGGTCAATCAGAGTGTGGCGGGCAGCTCGGCGGTCATCTGTTTACTGGATGCGCCGGGCTTGCCGTTCAGCAGCGATCATGTGGAACGCTCGGTCGTGCTCGGCCCGGTCGAGCAGGTGTTGGCCGTCGACGCGTTGGTCGATGGCCTGCAAGCGGCCAATGTTTCGCGGCTGTTTCTGGTGGGGGATTTTGCCGTGCTCGATGAGCCGGATGTCGATGATCGCCTGCAACGCCATGCCGCCGAAGAAATTCTCGAAGCCGTGCAAAGCAGCCCGCTGCACTGGACGCTGGTGAATGCGCCGCACGGTGTGGCCGGGCTGACCATTGAGCATTTCAGTCAGGTTGGCGGCAATCTCGAACCGGGTCTGGCCGAACCGCTGGAGCGTTTGAACCGCGTGGCGGTGGGGATTGCTGATGAGCTGCGGTTGAATCTGCATGTGGGTCAGCATGTGAATTTCGTGGCGGCTGCAGATTCGTAAAAGATCGCAGCCTTCGGCAGCTACAGGGGACCGCGTTCCAGATGTAGGAGCTGCCGCAGGCTGCGATCTTTTGACTTTCAAACCGCGATCGAAGGCAGTGCGAGTCCATTAAGCGACTCAGCACTGCTCGCCTGTTCCGCCATCAACCAATCGACAAACTGCTGAATCAGCGCGCCCCGACGTTTGCGTTGCGGCAGCACGACGTAATAACCGAGGCGCGACAGGGTCGTTTCGGCAATGGGTCGGCACAGCAACCCCTGACTCAGCAAGTTATCCACAAGGTGGCGCCAGCCAATCGCCACGCCTTGGCCGCCAATCGCCGCTTGAATCAACAGCGTGTAATTGTCGAAGCGCAATTGCCCCGGCGCTGGCGGTGTATTGATACCGAGTTCACGGAACAGACCACTCCAGTCAAACCAGTTGCTGCTGTTTTCCCCGCGCAGGTGCAACAACGGAAACTCCAGTAACGCCTGAACAGGCAGGGGCAGGGCGCGATCCTTGAGCAACTGCGGACTGCACACCGGGAATACTTCTTCGCTGAACAGCCAATGGCTTTCGCCCTGTTTAAAACGCCCATCGCCAAACAGGATCGCCACATCGATGTCGGTGCGCAGCATGTTGTGGTTGCGTTCGCTGGTCACCAGGCTCACGTCAACCTGCGGATTGGCTTGGTGAAAACGGTGCAAGCGTGGCATTAACCAATAAGCGGCGAAGGCAAAATCGGTGGCGACTTGCAGCACCTCATGCTGCTGTTGTGCGCTGATCGCGCTCAATCCCGCGTCGATATTCTGCAAACCTAAGGAAACTTGCTCAAACAGTATCGCGCCGACTTCGGTCAGTTCGATGCCTCGGTAGATTCGGTCAAACAGCCGCGTGCCGAGCTGTTCTTCCAGCCGTTTGATCTGCTGGCTGATCGCCGGTTGCGTGGTGCCAAGCTCAACCGCGGCCGCAGTAAAACTGCGCTGCCGAGCCGCCGCTTCGAACGCGCGGAGCAGGTCGAGCGACAGATCACCCAAGGCTTCATACATAAGCGGTGCTTATCCTAGTCATTGTCCGGCGCGGGCTTTACCGGATACAGCATGGACTCCATGCTCGATCGCAGCAATGTCGCATAAATATTCACTATGGAATGCCGCGATCACATGAAGCGCAAGAATATTCTTTTCATCATGGCCGATCAGATGGCCGCGCCAATGTTGCCGTTCTACGGCCCTTCGCCGATCAAACTGCCGAATCTTTCCCGCCTCGCCGCTCAAGGCGTGGTGTTCGACGCCGCTTACTGCAACAGCCCGTTGTGCGCGCCGTCGCGTTTTACCCTGGTCAGTGGCCAGTTGCCGAGCAAGATCGGCGCCTATGACAACGCCGCCGATTTCCCTGCCGATGTGCCGACCTATGCCCATTACTTGCGCCGCCTCGGTTACCGCACAGCGCTGTCGGGCAAAATGCATTTCTGTGGTCCCGATCAGTTGCACGGCTACGAAGAGCGTCTGACCAGCGATATCTACCCGGCCGATTACGGTTGGGCGGTGAACTGGGACGAACCGGACGTGCGCCCGAGCTGGTATCACAACATGTCTTCAGTGTTGCAGGCCGGGCCGTGTGTGCGCACCAACCAACTCGATTTCGACGAAGAGGTGCTGTTCAAGGCGCAGCAATACCTGTTCGATCACATTCGCGAGGATTGCGACCAGCCGTTCTGCCTGACTGTGTCGATGACTCACCCCCACGACCCGTACACGATTCCCAAGGCGTTCTGGGATTTGTATGACGATGGCGACATCCCGCTTCCGATCACACCGGATCAACATGAACTCGATCCGCACTCGCAGCGTTTGCTCAAGGTTTACGACCTGTGGGACAAGCCGCTACCTGTGGATAAGATTCGCGATGCACGCCGGGCGTACTTCGGTGCGTGCAGCTATATCGACGCCAATGTCGGCAAACTTCTGCAAACACTGGAAGAAACCGGGTTAATCGATGACACCATCATTGTGTTCTCAGGCGACCATGGCGACATGTTGGGCGAGAAAGGCCTCTGGTACAAAATGCACTGGTACGAAATGGCAGCCCGTGTGCCCCTGTTGATAAGTGCGCCAGGGCAGTTCGAGTCAGGCCGCGTCAGCGCTGCCGTGTCGACCGCCGACCTGCTGCCGACATTTGTTGAACTGGCCGGCGGCACGCTGGAACCGGGCTTGCCGCTGGACGGCCGCTCACTGGTTTCACACCTGCAAGGGCAGGGCGGTCATGACGAAGTGTTTGGCGAATACATGGCCGAAGGCACCATCAGCCCGCTGATGATGATCCGTCGTGGCGCCTACAAATTTATCTACAGTGAAAGCGACCCTTGCCTGCTCTTCGACGTAGACAACGATCCGCGCGAACTGGAAGAACTCAGTCAATCGCCGCAACATCGCCAGCTGTTTGGCGATTTTCTCGCCGAAGCGAGGGCCAAGTGGGACATTCCGGCGATTCACCGGCAAGTCCTTGCCAGCCAACGCCGCCGCCGTTTTGTTGCCGAGGCGCTGACCATCGGCAAGCTGAAGAGCTGGGATCACCAGCCACTGGTGGACGCCAGTCAGCAGTACATGCGCAACCACATCGATCTCGATGATCTGGAACGCAAAGCACGTTATCCACAACCCTGCCAAAACCAATAATGTTAAGGGGAAGTCCATGCGTAAGTTATCCACAGTAGTGACGGTTGGCCTGCTCGCGCTGAGCAGCGCATCGGCCTTCGCCGAGCAAAGCTGCGACACGGTGAAAATGGCCGACCCGGGCTGGAGCGACATCGCCGCAACCAATGCGATCACCGGGTTTCTGCTGGACGGCATGGGCTACAAGGCCAAGGTCGACACCCTCGCGGTGCCGATCACCTTTGGCGGGTTGAAGGACGGCCAGGTGGACGTGTTCCTCGGCAACTGGATGCCGGCGCAACAGGGTTTTTACGACAAGTTCGTCGCCACCGGCGATGTCACGCAACTGGCGAAAAACCTCGACGGCACCGAATTCACCCTCGCGGTGCCGGATTACGTCTGGGATGCGGGTGTGCATAACTTTGCCGACCTGAACAAATACGCCGAAAAGTTCGAGCGCAAGATCTACGGCATCGGCTCCGGCGCGCCGGCGAATATCTCGTTGCAGGAAATCATCAAGAAGAACGACTTCGACATGGGCCAGTGGAAGCTGATCGAATCCAGCGAACAGGCGATGCTGGCTGAAGTGTCGCGAGCGGTGAAGAAACAGAAATTCGTCACCTTCCTCGGCTGGACCCCGCACCCGATGAACGTGCAGTTGAAGATGCATTACCTGAAGGGTGGCGAGAAGTACTTTGGCGACACCGGCAGCGTGTTCACGTTGACGCGCAAGGGCTACGCCGAAGCCTGTCCGAATGTGGGTAAATTGCTGACCAATCTGTCGTTCACCCAGGAGATGGAGAACAGCATCATGGCCGAGGTGGTGAACAAGAAGGTCAGCAATGCCGAGGCGGCGAAGGCGTGGATCAAGGCGAATCCGACGGTGCTGGATAAGTGGCTGGAGGGGGTTAAGACGGCGGATGGCAAGGATGCGTTGGCGGCGGTGAAAGCGAAGCTTTGATTGTGGGGTTTTTTGAATTTTGCTCGGCTTGAGATTTTTGCCCCCTCACCCCAGCCCTCCCGAAACGTCGGACCGCCCCCAGAGGGGCGAGGGGGAAAGGGAGCCGATCGTTGTTTGATTCGAGACCTGAGTTCGACGCTGATTTCTCAGGTCGATGTAGCCAGTCCAGACACCTCGGTCAGTCCCCCTCTCTCTGGGAGAGGGCTAGGGTGAGGGGCTTTTCACCCTGACACCCTGATAACCTTGAATAAAACCCCAACCGCGAGGACCCATGGCCTTCCCCAGCCGCCACTCTCTCTTGCCCTTCCTCACCTGGCTACCGCGGCAGAGCCGCGCCAGCGTAGGACGGGATCTGATCGTCGGCCTCAGCGGCGCAATTCTCGCGTTACCCCAGTCGATTGCCTACGCGCTGATCGCCGGTCTCCCACCTGAATACGGCCTCTATGCCGCAATCATCCCGGTGCTGATTGCCTGCCTGTGGGGTTCGTCGTGGCATTTGATCTGCGGCCCGACGGCAGCGATTTCCATTGTGCTGTTTGCCAGCGTCAGTCCCTTAGCGGTCCCGGCATCGCAGGACTACATCACCCTGATCTTGTTGCTGACGTTTCTGGCAGGAATTTTCCAGTGGCTGCTCGGTTTACTGCGTTTCGGCGCGCTGGTGAACTTCGTCTCGCACTCGGTGGTGCTGGGGTTCACCCTTGGTGCCGCAGTGGTGATCGCCATCGGGCAATTGCCGAACCTGTTGGGGCTGGAGTTGCCGGCCAAAGCTACGGCGCTGGCGAGTCTTATGGATCTGCTGCAACACCTCCGGGCTGTGGATAAACCTTCTTTGGTCCTCGGTGTGGCGACGGTGATCGTCGGTGTGATGTTGAAACAATTACTGCCGCGCTGGCCGACGTTGTTGATAACCCTCGCTCTGGCCAGTCTGCTGGTGTGGCTGTGGCCGGCGATGTTCGGCCATGTGCATCTGGTCAGCGCTTTTGTCGGACGGTTGCCGCCGTTCAGTGCGTTGCCGCTGGATCTGGATTTGATCTTGCGCCTGCTGCCGAGCGCCGTCGCAGTGGGCATGCTCGGGTTGGTTACCAGTCTGTCGATTGCCCGCTCGATTTCGGCACGCTCGCAGCAATTGCTCGATGCCAATCAGGAAGTCCGCGCGCAGGGCTTGTCGAATATCGTCGGGGCGTTCTTTTCCGGATCGTTGTCGGCAGGCTCGTTTACCCGTTCGGGCCTCAGTTACGAAGCGGGCGCATGCTCGCCGCTGGCCGGGGTGTTTTCAGCGATTTGGGTGGCATTGTTTGCGATTTTCGGCGCAGGGCTGATTTCGCACATTCCGATTCCGGCGATGGCGGGCAGCATCCTGCTGATTGCCTGGGGCCTGGTCGATCATCGCGGGATTCGCGCCTTGCTACGTGTCAGCCGCGCCGAGTTCGTGGTCATGGCCCTGACCTGCCTGGCAACGTTGCTGCTGGAATTGCAAACGGCGATTTATGCCGGGGTGCTGGCCTCGCTCTTTTTCTATCTCAAGCGCACCTCGCAACCGCGCGTGCAGCATTGGCGCGACGGCGAGGACGATATTTTGCGCGTAGGCGGGTCGATCTTTTTCGGCGCCAGCCACTACCTGCAGGTGCGCCTGCAACGCCTGCACGGCGCGCGGGTGGTGATCGAGGCGCAGCAGATAAACTTCATCGACTATTCAGGGGTGGAGATGCTGCATCAGGAGGCGCGGCGGTTATTGAGCCAGGATCGCAGCCTGACCTTGCGCCGCGCGCGACCGCAGGTGATGGAGGAGTTGAGGAAGCTGGAAGGGCCGGAAAAATGCCCGATCCGGTTTGAGGATTGATTGGCAATAGAGGTAATCCTTGTGGGAGCGAGCCTGCTCGCGAAGACTGCGGCACAGCCAACATTGATGTGTCAGACAGACCGCTTTCGCGAGCAGGCTCGCTCCCACATGGGAATTTATTGCGCCAGTTGGCGGCGTAGTTCGGCGAGTACTGGCGCGGTGTCCGGGCGCACGCCGCGCCACAAGTAAAACGCCTCAGCGGCCTGCTCCGCCAACATCCCCAAGCCATCCATCGACACTACCGCGCCATGTTCGCTGGCCCAGCGGCAGAACGCCGTCGGTTCCTTGCCGTACATCATGTCGTAGCACAGGGTCTTGCCCGGCTCGATCAGGCTCGGCGCAATCGGCGGTACATCGCCGGTCAGGCTCGCCGATGTGGCGTTGATGATCACGTCCACCGGCTCACGCAACCAGTCGAAACCACTGGCCGACACCGGCCCCAGGTCACAGAACAACTCCGCCAGCAACTCAGCCTTGTCCACTGTACGATTGGCGATGATGACTGAGGCCGGTTGTTCCGCCAGCAACGGCTCCAGCGCCCCACGAACTGCGCCACCGGCGCCAAGCAGCAAGATGCGTTTACCCGTCAGGCTGAACCCGGCGTTCACTGTCAGATCACGCACCAGCCCGGCGCCGTCGGTGTTGTCACCGAGCAATGAACCATCAGCCAGTTTGCTCAAGGTGTTCACCGCGCCGGCCCTTTGTGCGCGGGCGGTCAGACTGTTGGCCAGACGATAGGCGTCTTCCTTGAACGGCACGGTCACGTTGGCACCGCGACCTTCCTGGAAAAACGCCGTGGCGCAGCTGGCGAAATCATCAAGCGGCGCCAACAGCGTGCTGTAGTCGAGGCTCTGGCCGGTCTGTTCGGCGAACAGCTTGTGAATCAGCGGCGATTTGCTGTGGCCGATCGGGTTACCGAAAACGACGTAACGATCCATCAAAAATCCTCAGGCCTCGGCCAGCCAGTCGCGGTCTTGCAGGAAGTACTCGGTCAGGCGGGCTTCTTCGCTGCCAGGCTCGGCCTTCCAGTCATAACCCCAGCGCACTTGTGGCGGCAGCGACATCAGGATCGACTCGGTACGCCCGCCCGATTGCAGGCCGAACAACGTGCCACGGTCGTACACCAGGTTGAACTCAACGTAGCGGCCACGGCGGAATTCCTGGAACTCACGTTGTTGAGCGGTGAACGCGGCGTTTTTGCGGCGCTGCACGATCGGCAGATAAGCGTCGATGAAAGCATCCCCGATGGCGCGCATGAAGGCGAAGCTGGTGTCGAAGTCCCACTCGTTGAGGTCATCGAAAAACAGGCCGCCGATACCGCGCGGCTCGTGGCGATGCTTGATGTGGAAGTAGGTGTCGCACCAGGCTTTATAGCGCGGGTAGACGTCCGCCCCGAACGGCGCGCAGGCCTGTTCGGCGACGCGGTGCCAGTGGATGCAGTCTTCTTCATTGCCGTAATACGGGGTCAGGTCGAAGCCGCCGCCGAACCACCAGACCGGCTCTTCACCTTCCTTCTCGGCGATGAAAAAACGCACGTTGGCGTGGGACGTCGGCACATGCGGGTTGTGCGGGTGAATGACCAGCGACACGCCAAGGGCTTCAAAACCGCGACCGGCCAGTTCCGGGCGATGGGCACTGGCCGATGGCGGCAGGCCGCTGCCGAAGACGTGGGAGAAGTTGACGCCGCCCTTTTCGATCACCGTACCGTTCTCGATCACGCGGGTGCGACCGCCACCGCCGGCGGGCCGGGTCCAGGCGTCTTCAACGAAGCGCGTGCCGCCGTCTTCGGTTTCGACAGCCGAGCAGATGCGGTCTTGCAGGTCGAGCAGATAGGCCTTTACGGCGTCGGTGCGGGTCGTCATGGCTTCACCTTGAATCGGGCGGCGCCCCGGCAGACGGGCGACGCAAATGGGCGCGTAGCATACCACCGCACAACGGCGCGCCGCAGTTGACGAAGATCAAGCATGGGAGTTGGATAGGGGGCTCACAACAGACCCAAGGAGAGCAGGCAGATGGCAAAGCGTATCCAGTTCCGCGCCCACGGCGGCCCCGAAGTGCTCGAATATGTTGATTACCAACCCGCCGCACCCGGCCCGAATCAAGTGCGCGTGGCCAACAAGGCGATCGGCCTGAACTTCATCGACACCTATTACCGCAGCGGTCTGTATGCGCCGCCGGCCTTGCCGTCCGGCCTGGGTGCGGAAGGTGCAGGCGTGGTTGATGCCGTGGGCAGCGACGTGACCCGGTTCAAGGTCGGTGATCGCGTGGCGTACGGCAGCGGCCCGTTGGGGGCCTACAGCGAATTGCATGTGCTGCCCCAGGACAATCTGGTGCACCTGCCCGACGAAATCAGTTTCGAAACGGCTGCCGGGGTGATGCTCAAAGGCCTGACCGTGCAATATCTGTTGCGCCAGACCTATGAGTTGAAGGGTGGCGAAACCATTCTGTTCCACGCGGCGGCCGGTGGTGTCGGTTCGCTGGCCTGTCAGTGGGCCAAGGCCTTGGGCGTGAAGCTGATCGGCACCGTCAGTTCCAAAGAAAAAGCCGAACTGGCCAAGGCCAATGGTGCCTGGGCGACGATCGATTACAGCCACGAAAATGTTGCGCAATGCGTGCTGGAATTGACCGACGGCAAGAAAGTCCCGGTAGTTTATGACGGTGTCGGCAAGGACACCTGGCTGACTTCCCTCGACAGCGTGTCGCCACGCGGCCTGGTCGTGAGCTTCGGTAATGCTTCTGGTGCGGTAGACGGCGTGAACCTGGGGATTCTCTCCGCCAAGGGCTCGCTGTACGTGACCCGACCGACGCTGGCGACTTATGCCAACAATGCCGAGAACCTGCAGCGGATGGCCAACGAATTGTTCGAAATGATCATCAGCGGCAAGTTGAAAGTGGACATCAGCCAGCGTTATCCACTGGCCGATGCGGCGAAGGCGCAAACCGAACTGTCGGCGCGACGTACCACCGGTTCCACCGTCCTGTTGCCCTGACACGTAGCCAGCCAACGAAGCACCCGGACGAGTCGTCATGACTTGCCCGGGCCGCCTCGCGCCTCAGCAAAGAACGGTGTTTTGCCGGCCACGGTGGTTTCGAAGTCACACCGAGGCAGACGCCGTACCTGCAAGCCCAGCACACCGGGCAATCCAAGCAATGCACTCGCCTGCGCCTCGTTGCGCAAAGCCTCTTCGATGACGCGTTCTGCACCGGCCGGCAATCGCTCCCGAGCGATGACAAGCCGTATATGCGCACCATCGACCTGTCGAACAATCTGCACCTGCACATCCGAAGCGTGCAGTGCAGGCAATGCCTCCGCGAGCACGCTCAGAACCTGACCCTGAGTGATGATCGCACCACCCAGCTTGATCGAAGTCTCGACGCGCCCCTCCAGCTCCAGTATGGGCAGCGCGCTGCCACAGGCACACGTTGATTGCCTGCCCAGGACTCGCCCACGGTCGCCAATGCGATACCGCAGCAACGGCACATGATCGGGCAGTAAAGGTGTCAGCAGAAACTCGCCGGACTCACCGTCGGCCACCGCTCGCAGGCTCAGCGGATCCACCACTTCAAGCAGCATGGCGTCCGCATGCAGATGGTAGAAACCATGTTCGAGGTGCGCGCACTGGAAACCGACCGGACCGGTCTCCGTCGAGCTATAGCCCAATGATCGTATGTTCAGGGCCGGCCAGTCCCGAGCCAGTTGCTCGCGTAAAGGCTGACGGCAGGGTTCGCCGATGTAGTAGAGCCATCTCAGACTGCTCAACTGCGTCCCATCGACATCGGCATGATTGAACAACGCCGCGGCAAAAGACGGGGTGCAGATCAGGGCATCGGCCGCTTGAGAATGAATCAACCCGGCTATGCGCTGAATGCCCATCAGCGCGCCAGCAGGCAGCAGACGCGCACCGATGTGCTGGACGATGGCCGCCGCGTATTGGAAAGCACCCTGCATTTCGCCGGGCGTCAGGCAATTGATGACGACACCGGGACGCTCATCGGTCGCAGCAAACATTCGCGCGCCCAGGGACACTATGCTTTCGTTGAAAGCCCAGGAATGGGTGATGTGCTTGCGGTTACCAGTGCTACCACCCGAGGTCAGGGTCAGCCCGCCGCCACAGGCACGGTGTGAAGCTTCGCCGAGACGGGTAAACAGCAATCCGCCCTGTTCGTCCTCCACGGCCAGGATCGGCAGCCGATGCAGATCCTCCGTCGTCTGCACCAGCCGAATCTGCGGACACAACGTGCAAAACCATGACAGTGACTGCGCATGGGCCAATTTACTCGCGAAGGCCTCTGTTGCTGCCGCGTGAACGCCCGCCGAACTGGCATGCATCATCAGGTCACGGCGCATGACGCGGCTCTCCCTGACGAATGCCCAATTCAGCGAACCCGTCGTTGACGGCGCTGGCCAGATGCTCCAACTGAGCGTGGCTGTGATTGGCACTGATGGCCAATCGCAGGATCGCTTCACCTTTGGCCACCACCGGAAACAAGGCAGTAGTGACTGCGATGGCATGCCGACGCAGGTGCAACGCCAGACGGATGGCATCCCGCTCGGCGCCAACCCGGACGAAACGTATGGGCGAAGCAATCTGATGGTTGCCCAGCAGCGGCCCAAGCAGATCGTCAATCACCGCCACATTTCGCCAAAGTGACGCCTGCAATCGGCCCAACTGTGCAGATAGATGGATCCTGGCCGAGACGACTGCCGCGCCGACCCCTCCCATGGACAGTGGCCCACCGAATGTATAAGTCGACGCATGGCGCCGAATCATCTCGGCATCGGCCGCTGTCAGCACGGTAATCGCACCGCCGGTTGCACCGAAGGCCTTGGACAATGACGACAGCAGGATCAGGCGATTGCGCAACGGTTCAGTGGCGGCAACAAGTGCATAACCGCCCCCAGCCTCGCCATGAATCGAAGTGCCGTGAGCGTCATCTGCATACAGGTAGCCCTCAAAGCGCTCAGCCAGTTGCAGCAGCCGGTTGACGGGATAAAGCCCTCGCATCGAGCCAATGCTGTCAGCCAGGATAATGGGCGTATTGCCGGCAGCAACTGCCGTGGAACAGGCGTCTTCGACTTGCTGCAGATCACTGCAATCGCAGCGCTGCACGGGGCCGAACTGCCACAGAATGCCTTGCAGCACTTGCATCGACGCATGGGCGGCGCGGTCAACGATCCAGCCTGGGCCACGACGCAACGGATACGACGGCAGCTCACCGGAACCCAGCAGCGGCAGACACCCCAGATGGGCACTGCCCACCGAATTGAAAGTCACCGTATGCCCCTGAAATATACGGTTCAATTGCTCATCAAGTTCACGCATCGGCGGCAGCAACGCTCGGGTCCGGGCGGCTGCGAACTGCACACCAAAAGATTCGACGGCTTGCACTGCACCTTGAATCAGCCGGGGGTCGCTCTCAAGACCAAGATAGGAGCATGAGAGAAATTCGGTTAGCTGTTCGCCGCTGCCCAACTCAATGACCTTGCCTTCGCGCTTTTCCAGTTTCAGGCCATTGAGTCCGGCATCGAACAATTGCTGCTGATCGTCACGCGCCTGACGGACACGATTCTTGACCCAATTGATGGTCGGATGAGGCGTATTCATCGAGATACCTGCACAGGTGATGTCTGGCGGTAGACCTGTACTCGCCAGAGTTGGGTTTTTTCTCGTGTGATCGCTTCCTGATACTGAGCGGAGATGTCGCAAAACCCTGCACAGTCGGGCCTGACCACATGCAAGTGGCCACGAATAACTGTCAGTGCATCCTCGCCCAGAGCGGGTCGGAGCCGCTGCAGAACATCAGTGCCGACCTCTGCCGGCAGGAATGAAGGCACGTCGGAAAGCGAGACAAAATCGACGTCCCTGCAGGTGGCCACGCAGTCGAGAATATCGCCCTGCACCACCGTCAACTCGCACTCCCGCAGCGCTTTGCGAGCTTGTTGGAAAAGCTGCGGATCACACTCAAGCGGAAAGCCTTGCGAATACCGCAGTTCACCGAAAAACAGCATTTGCAGGAAAAAGCTTTCGCGCACGACCTGAGTGGTAAACAAGGTATGGAACAGACCCAGATAGGCCTCACGGGAGCTGATTCCAAGGTTGTTGCGGGGAAATGCCCCCCGGTAAAGCAGCGAGTTGAGCACCGCCGCATTTCCCAACAATGCGACCACGGCCTTCCAGCGCCGGTGGGGGAAGTGCCTTCGGTAATAAGCCGATTGTTCACCCAGGTCGCGGAACTGGAAAATCGCTCGACCCGCCTTGCCGGTGAACAATCCATTGACCTTCGCTAACCGCTGCAGGGTCTGCTCGAAGGCACCCTGGTAAACCGGCGCTTGCCAATGACGGGAATGAAACAGGTTCGCCAGCCATTGGCGATCAAGGGCGGGCAGGTCCAGAAGGCGAAATATGGATTTGCGCCGTGTGACTGACGTGTCCGGCCGATAGCCCATGAAATCCATAAACGACTGGTGATCGGTTTGCTCCAGCAGGGCAAAACGCAGGCGGGTAAACGCCAGTTGCGGCGCACTGATATCAGCGCAAGTCATGCGAGCCGGGTAGCGGGCCAGTAACGGAAGCAGTCGACCACCACAGCCGGCAACACCCAACACGTGCCTGGAGTGCTCGGGCAGAATGGCGTATTCGAGCGCCGTGTCTTCATCCCCCAGCGCGTAGTTCAACCGCTCGAAGTAATCAGCCATCCACACCTCCGCCTGTGCGGCGAGAAAATGAACGCGAAGGCATCATGAGTTATCCAGGGCATGGAGGAATTCGTAGCGGGGGGCGAGGCCGTTTTGCCACGCCTCGTACTGCTCATAAACTGCCTCGAGCATGTTCCCGGTCAGGCGCAGACTGGTTTCCATCACCGTGGCAACGGCATCCCAGTCAACCTGGCGCTTGCAGGTACGCTGCAAGATGAGTTTGATTTCGTTGAAGTGCTCGACATCGATATCTGAATGAGCGATGAAAAACGTCAACTGAGCAGGCTTCAGCGCCAGTGTTTCACTCAGTCTGTTGATCAGCGGAGTAATGAAGTGATAGGCGTTTTCCGCCCAGTAGCTGTATCCCAGCCGTTGTAACGGATTACCGGTAAAGGAAATCCAGTACAAGTAAGCGATCAGCACTTCCGTTTCAGGGAGTGCCGGCGGTATATCAAAGTTCTCATTTTTCAAGCCCAGACTCATGACATCATGCAGGGCCATTTTTTCATGACCGACTTCTTGCGCCGCATGTTCAAAACAGAACTTTGCATAAACAGGATTATCGGCGTGCCGGACACCGACCAAACCCTGGTTTCGTGCATTGTGTGCGGTGTAATGAAAGGTCTCGATCATATAGATCGCATATAACGCTCTGGAAACACTGCCCTCACGAATCGCCTTGACCAGCCGGGAGTTATCCAGAATATCGGCCCATGTTTTCTCGATTCGCTGATCAAGCAGGATCAACTGTTGTTCAAAACTGACGGATGCATTCATCGCGACTCTCCGGATGGTTGGCGTTCATGGGGAAGGGTTGTTGAAGCGCTGTAAGGATTTGCCGCCATTCAGCAGACAGCAGCCAGTAATCACCGCGAGCGCGATGCTCGATATGAAGTGAGTTGGAGGTGATCGGGGTCAGGCCGAAACGCTGGAACAGCCGTCGTTGTGGTGACCTGCACAAGGCGGTAACACCCTGGTAACCGCAGTCGATCGCCCATTCGGTCGCGGCGGCAAGCAGCGCATTGATCGGCACCGGCCGATGTTGTTGTGAATGGGTGATCAGGCGACTGAATTCGACATGGCGCGCCAGCGCCACGGTTGGAGAAACATACTGGTGCGCCAGCGCAGCCCACTCGAACGGCGAAGGGGTCACTCTTAATACCGCGGTCAGTTGATCGCGCTGGTACAGCAGAAAATGTGTGCTGCGCGATGAAATCGCCAACCTTGTTTCAAGTGCCCGGGCTCTGGACGTCAGCATGTAATGCTTGAGTCGAAGACGAAACTGGCGGCCGATGAATTGTTCAAACTCGCGGGTGTCTGCTCCCGTATCAAGAATAGCGATACGATAATCAGCGTGTTGCTTGTTCAGAGTCTCCTGAAGCCCCTGCAGATAATCCTTGAGTTGTAAGTTCGTAGTATCCATTCCTTCTCCGCAGACGTTAACTTATCGAAGTTTTCTGAGCGCATTGAAATAATGGATGCTTTTGAGAATATCGCCACTGCGCGACTTCTGATAATGACGTGGGAAAAGTTACTGAAACTTCTAACTTATAGATTTATCTGACACACAGAAGAACAACATAAACAACAAACTGTTTAAGTTGTAGAAGCTGAACCCAATAAATCACAGGCAGGCAAAAACTCCTCGTCCATACAGTCGAGGAGTTTAAAAACGAATAAGACCGAAAGAAGGTCAGTCGGGACGAATGACCTTCCCCGTCGCAAGATCGCGGATGACACTCGGGTTTTTCCGCCCACCGAGGCTGCCGCCCAGCACCAGATCCACTCGTCCACGGAAGTACTGCTCAACGCGCAATCGGGTACGCGCCGCCGGGCGACCCTGCGGGTTGGCCGAGGTCGAAATCAACGGCCCCACCATCGAGCACAGATCGCGCACTTGCGGGTGATCGCTGACCCGCAGCGCCACGGTGTCGTGCACGCCGGTCACCCACTCCGGCAACAAGCCCTGATGTGGCACCAGCCAGGTGTTCGGCCCCGGCCAGGTGCTGGCCATGCGGTCGATCCATTCTTGCGGGAAGTCTTCGAACAGGAAGTCGAACTGGCGAATGTTGTCGGCAACCAGAATCAGCCCTTTGACCACCGAACGATTCTTGATCGCCAGCAACCGATCCACGGCCTCTTCATTCCACGGGTCGCAACCCAGCCCCCAGACGGCTTCGGTTGGATAGGCAATCACCGCCCCGGCGCGAATCTCTCGTGCGGCTTGTTGCACACGCCAACTGTTAACCATGAAAAAACTCTCCGCAAACAGGTTTCGCGCAGTTTACCGATCTTCCTTGTAAAACCTAGCGCACGCGCGCAAACCAGCGGCCATTTTCACTCACGGCGCGGCCATCCATTTCCAGTTCGGTGAGGGCCGCCAACACCTTGGGCAACGCCCAGCCGCTGCTGTCAGCCAAACCCTCGCTGGTGTGCGGGGCGGCGTGGAGCAGGGTAAGCAACGGGTGATCGACTTTCGCCGTGTCAGTGGATAACGGTAGATGCTGCCAGCCGCGCAGTGCTTCGAGGATGTGTTCAATGGTTTCCACCAATACCGCACCATCGCGGATCAATTGGTGGCAGCCGCGCGCGCCGGGGTGATGGATCGAACCGGGAATCGCGTAAACCTCGCGCCCCTGTTCCGCCGCCAGCCTTGCCGTTATCAATGATCCGCTGGCAACGCTGGCCTCGACCACCAGCACGCCGAGAGCCAAACCGCTGATGATGCGATTGCGCCGCGGGAAGTTGCTCGCGGTCGGCCCGGCGTCCAGTGGAAATTCCGAAAGCACCGCGCTACCGGACGCAATCATCGCGTCAGCCAAGCGCCGGTTGCGCTGTGGATAAAAGTTTTCCAGTCCTGTGCCGAGTACGCCCACGGTCAGCCCGCCAACATCCACAGCAGCCTGATGCGCAGCGGCATCGATACCCAACGCCAACCCGCTGGTGATGACAAAACCGGCCCCGGCGAGACTGCGGGAAAATGCCGCTGCGGTGTCCATTCCCGGACGCGACGCGCGGCGGCTGCCAACCATCGCCAGTTGCGGTTTTTCCAGAATCAGCGGATCACCGGCCACGAACAACATGGGCGGCGGGTCGGGAATCTGCGCCAGCAATGCCGGGTAATCCGGTTGGTCCCACATCAGCAAATGCTGATCCGCGCGCTCTAGCCAGCGCATTGCATGGCTGGCGCCATCGCGCACGTCTGGACAACGGCGCGCTTCGGCACTCGACGCTGGCAGGCCCAACGAGCGCCAGGCACTGGCCGGCGCGCTGATGGCTTTCGACGCCGAGCCAAAGGCTTCGAGCAATTTTATAAACCGCTTGGGGCCGACATCCGGCAAGCGGTGCAGGCGCAGACGCGCTTCCAGTTCCGCCGGGGAAACTGGCGTACAGACAGGCAACATGATGGATCATCCTTGATCGTTATAAGCTCCGAACCATTCGGAACAAGCTGTGGATAACTCTGTTGGTAACTTGTGAAGCAAGCTTACGGATTTCGCACCTTGTCGAGCACCGCCAGCGAGCGTGAAGCGTTGAGAACGAGGCCGTAGCTGAGTTTGTCGTAAGTGCGAAACACCATCAGCAACCCGGCGCGTTCGTCGGGAATTTTCAGTGGCTGGCCGGTAATGCGGTCACGCACGGTTTCGCCGGTTTTCATCACCACCAGCACGTTGCCTTCGGCCAGACCGTCGCGCTTGCCTTTGTTCAACGTGACCACGTCCATCACACCGATCTGGGTAACGCCGCGCGGCACATCGATGATCACGCCGTTAATGCTGGTCGTGGGCGCGCTGGGCATGAAGGTCGAATTGATCGAACGCTCTTCGCCACTGAACAGACGGTCGCCGAGGCGCACTTCCTGGGTGGTGCGTTGCAGGGCGAGGGTGGCGACGTCGCCTTCGGTGGCGACGATTTCACCGCCGCCGATATCGTCGGCGTTGATCCCGAGAAACTCCTTGGTCTGCGGATCGGTGTAGACCTTGCCCTGACGGAAAATGCCGTAGACCGGCTGATCCGGATCGAAATGGCCGCGCGCGAAGATACGGTCACCGGTGCCGCTGAGCACGCGCTCGGCATCGCCGGCGACGATATACGGCGCCTTGTCGAAATCCTCGGCCTTGTCGACGATGCGGTTGCTCAGCAGAAAGCTGTTGATCGATTTCAGTGGAATGCTCGGAATCGCCTCGGCTACCGGGCTGGTGCGAATACGCGGCGAGAGCTTGATGGTGCCGCGCGACTCGCCACGATTAAGCGTCAGACGCGGTTGGCCGTCGACATAACTGAGCGTCAGCGTGTCGCCGGGATAGATCAGGTTGGGGTTTTCGATTTGCGGATTGGCCCGCCACAGTTGTGGCCACTGCCAGGGCTCGCGCAGGTATTTGCCGGAAATGTCCCAGAGCGTGTCCCCCGAAACCACCGTGTATTGCTGTGGAAAACCATCCCTGAGTTGCACTTGCCCTTGCGCCACGCCGGCCGAAGCCAACAGCAGCAGGGCGAGTAGTGTTTTCCTCATGCAGTGAATCCCTTTATCATGTGCATTCGCGTGAACCGTCAGAGCCCCCGTGGCTCGCTTGTGCAAAATGCACAAGCTACGCTTCACAACGGTAGCCTGCATCTTCGGACCTGCCAGGCCATCGCCCGACTTTACTCAACGTGTGCAGCAATCAAAGCCTATGGCCATTTTAAACATCCTCGAATTCCCGGACCCGCGTCTGCGCACTATCGCCAAGCCTGTGGCTGTAGTGGACGACGAAGTGCGTCAGTTGGTCGATGACATGTTTGAAACAATGTATGAAGCGCCGGGCATCGGCCTTGCCGCGACCCAGGTCAACGTGCACAAACGTATCGTCGTGATGGACCTTTCCGAAGACCGCACCGAACCGCGGGTGTTCATCAACCCCGAGTTCGAATCGCTGACCGAAGAAATGGAGCAATACCAGGAAGGCTGCCTCTCGGTACCGGGCTTCTACGAAAACGTCGACCGCCCGCAAAAGGTCAAAATCAAGGCGCTGGACCGCGACGGCAAGCCCTATGAGCTGATCGCCGAAGGCCTGCTCGCGGTGTGCATCCAGCACGAATGCGACCACCTCAACGGCAAATTGTTCGTCGATTACCTGTCCACGCTCAAACGCGACCGGATCAAGAAGAAACTGGAAAAGCAGCACCGCCAGAACGCTTGATGCCCCTCCTTCAAAGGCTTGCTGCGGCAAGCCTTTTTCTTTTTATGAGACTCCCTTCATGACTGAGCCACTGCGCATCGTTTTTGCCGGCACCCCGGAATTCGCCGCCGAACACCTCAAGGCCCTGCTGAACAGCCCTTACGAGATCGTTGCGGTCTACACCCAACCGGATCGTCCGGCCGGTCGCGGGCAAAAACTGATGCCGAGCCCGGTTAAACAGTTGGCGCTGGAAAATAATATCCAGGTGTTGCAGCCGCCGACTTTGCGCAACGCTGAGGCTCAGGCTGAACTGGCCGCGCTGAAACCGGATCTGCTGGTAGTGGTCGCCTATGGCCTGATCCTGCCGCAAGTGGTGCTGGATATTCCGCGCCTGGGTTGCATCAACAGTCACGCCTCGTTGCTGCCACGCTGGCGCGGTGCGGCGCCGATTCAACGCGCCGTGGAACACGGTGATGCCGAGAGCGGCGTGACCGTGATGCGCATGGAGGCCGGCCTCGACACCGGGCCGATGCTGCTCAAGGTTGTCACGCCGATCAGTGCTGAAGACACTGGTGGCAGCCTGCATGACCGCCTCGCCGAGATGGGCCCGCCGGCCGTGGTGCAAGCGATTGCCGGTCTGGCTGCCGGCACTCTGGAAGGCGAAGTGCAGAACGACGAACTCGCCACTTACGCGCACAAATTGAACAAAGACGAAGCACGCATCGACTGGAGCCGTCCGGCGATTGAGCTGGAGCGACTGGTGCGCGCCTTCAACCCATGGCCGGTCACCCACAGCACCCTCAACGGTGAAGCGCTGAAAGTACTGGCGGCGACACTTGCCGAAGGCAAAGGCACGCCGGGCGAAGTGCTCAGCGCCAGCAAGGACGGTTTGGTAGTCGCTTGCGGCGACCAAGCCCTGTGCCTGACCCGCCTGCAATTGCCAGGCGGCAAGGCGCTGAACTTCAGCGACCTGTTCAACAGCCGTCGTGAGAAGTTCGCGGTCGGCACCGTGCTCGGCGCAGCGGTGGACGCACAATGAATCCGCGTCTGGCCGCCGCCAAGGCACTCGCCGCCGTGCTCAGCGGCAAAGCCTCGCTGAACAGCTCCCTGCCGACGCAACTGGACAAGGTCGAGGATCGCGATCGCGGTTTCACTCAGGATCTGGCCTTCGGCACCGCGCGCTGGCAGCCACGCCTGTCGGCACTGGCGGAAAAACTCCTACAGAAACCGTTCAAGGCTGCCGACGCCGATGTTGAAGCGCTGCTGCTGGTCGGTCTCTACCAATTGCTCTACACCCGCGTGCCGGCCCACGCCGCCATCGGCGAAACCGTCGGTTGCGCCGACAAGCTGAAAAAGCCGTGGGCCAAAGGCCTGCTCAACGCCGTGCTGCGCAACGCCCAGCGCGAAAGCGAAACGATTTTCGCCGAACTGGAACGTGATCCGGTGGTGCGCACCGCTCACCCGCGCTGGCTGCAAAAATCCCTCAAGGCGTTCTGGCCGGAACAGTGGGAAGCGATTTGTGAGGCGAACAACGCGCATCCGCCGATGATCCTGCGGGTCAATCGTCGTCATCACAGCCGCGACGCTTACCTCGGTTTGCTGACTGAGGCCGGGATTGCTGCAACACCATGCGTGTACAGCCGCGACGGCATCATCCTCGAAGCCGCCGCCGACGTACGCAGCCTGCCGGGTTTCGCTGAAGGCTGGATCAGCGTGCAGGACGAAGCCGCGCAACTGGCTGCCGACCTGCTCGATCTGGTGCCGGGGCAACGCGTGCTCGACGCCTGTTGCGCGCCGGGCGGCAAGACCTGTCACATCCTCGAAGCCGAACCGGCGCTGGCCAGTGTGGTGGCGGTGGATCTGGAAGCCAAGCGTCTGGTGCGCGTTAAGGAAAACCTAGAACGCCTCGGTCTAAACGCCGAACTGATCGCCGCCGACGGTCGCGATACCGAGAAATGGTGGGACGGCAAACCGTTCCAGCGCATTTTGCTCGACGCACCATGCTCGGCCACCGGCGTGATCCGCCGCCATCCGGACATCAAGCTGACCCGTCAGCCGGACGACATCGTCGCCCTCGCGCAACTGCAAGGCGAATTGCTCGACGCCATGTGGAAAACCCTCGAAGTCGGCGGCATCCTGTTGTATGCCACCTGCTCGACGCTGCCGACCGAGAACACCGAAGTCATCGCCGCGTTCCTTGAGCGCACCCCCGGTGCCCGCGAACTGGACCTGGCCACCAGCGCCGGGATCAAACAGCCCCATGGTCGCCAATTGCTGGCCCAGCAAGGTGGGCATGACGGGTTCTACTACGCCAAGCTGATCAAGATCGCTGCCGCGCGCGGCTAAACGGATTCAACGGAGTGACTGGATGAAAATCATCATCCTCGGTGCGGGACAGGTCGGCGGTTCGCTGGCCGAGCATTTGGCCAGCGAGGCCAATGACATCACGGTGGTCGACACCGACGGCGAGCGCCTGCGCGACCTCGGCGACCGTCTCGACATCCGCACCATTCAGGGCCGTGGCTCGTTGCCGTCGGTGCTGCGTCAGGCCGGCGCCGACGACGCCGACATGCTGGTGGCGGTGACCAACAGCGACGAGACCAACATGGTCGCCTGTCAGGTGGCCCACACCCTGTTCCACACCCCGACCAAGATCGCCCGGGTGCGTGAAGCGTCCTATTTGAACCGCGAAGAACAGCTGTTCCAGAACGAAGCGATTCCGGTCGACGTGTTGATCAGCCCCGAGCAAGTGGTGACCAACTACATCAAGCGCCTGATCCAGCATCCCGGCGCCTTGCAGGTAATCGACTTTGCCGAAGGCGCGGCGCAACTGGTGGCGGTGCGCGCTTATTACGGCGGGCCGCTGGTGGGTCAGCAACTGCGCCAGTTGCGTGAGCACATGCCGAATGTCGAAACCCGCGTGGCAGCGATTTTCCGTCGCGACCGGCCAATCCTGCCCCAGGGCGACACGGTGATCGAGGCCGATGACGAAGTCTTCTTCATCGCTGCCCGTGAGAATATTCGCGCAGTGATGAGCGAAATGCGCCGCCTCGACGAAACCTACAAACGCATCGTCATCGCTGGCGGCGGGCAGATCGGTGAACGTCTGGCCGAGGCCATCGAAAGCCGTTATCAGGTGAAGATCATCGAGATGAACCCGGCGCGTTGCCGTTATCTCTCCGACACCCTCGACAGCACCGTGGTCTTGCAGGGCAGCGCTTCCGACCGTGATTTGCTGCTGGAGGAGAACATTGCCGACGCCGACATTTTCCTCGCGCTGACCAACGATGACGAAGCCAACATCATGTCGTCGCTGCTGGCCAAACGGCTGGGGGCGAAGAAGGTCATGACGATCATCAACAACCCGGCGTATGTCGACCTGATTCAGGGCGGCGACATCGACATCGCCATCAGCCCGCAACTGGCGACTATCGGCACCCTGCTGGCCCACGTGCGCCGTGGCGATATCGTCAGCGTGCACTCACTGCGTCGCGGTGCGGCGGAAGCCATTGAGGCGATTGCCCACGGTGATGCGAAGTCGAGCAAGGTGATTGGCAAACCGATCGAGAAGATTGGCCTGCCGCCGGGCACCACGATTGGTGCGGT
This sequence comes from Pseudomonas sp. VD-NE ins, assembly GCF_031882575.1. NCBI lineage: Bacteria > Pseudomonadati > Pseudomonadota > Gammaproteobacteria > Pseudomonadales > Pseudomonadaceae > Pseudomonas > Pseudomonas sp. VD-NE ins. The sequence goes on along the minus strand of NZ_CP134772.1, from coordinate 6,662,343 downwards.
GATCCGCAATGAACAAGTGATCATCGCCCACGATGACACGGTGATCGAAGCGGGCGACCACGTGATTCTGTTCCTTGTGGATAAAAAGCATATTCGCGATGTGGAGAAGTTGTTCCATGTCGGGTTGAGCTTCTTCTGAGGTTTGCGCTGACGGCACTGGCCCTTTCGCGAGCAGGCTCGCTCCCACCTTTGGAATGCGTTTCCCCTGTGGGAGCGAGCCTGCTCGCGAAGGCGGTCTCAATAAACCCCATCAACACTGACACCCAAGAAAGGACTCCACCGATGCTCGAATCCCTGGAAAAAATGCTCGCCAAGGGTGTGGATAACTCCCTGCTGCGCTTCGGCCTGGGCAAGGGCTATCTGGATCTTGGGGAAAACGCCAAGGCTGCCGAGCATTTTCAGCGCTGTGTCGGTTTCGATCCGAAATATTCGGCGGCATGGAAATTGTTGGGCAAGGCGCAATTGGCACTGGGCGATCACACCGCCGCACGGCAGGCATGGGAACAGGGTCTGGAAGCCGCCCGCGCCCATGGCGACAAGCAGGCCGAGAAGGAAATGACGGTATTTCTGAAGAAGCTCGATCGTCAGGCGCAATAAGTCAAAGGTAGCGAAGGCCGATACCGTCGGCATCCACTGTAACCACTTCCATCCGTACCCGCGGCGCGCCTGTGGGTAAGTCCTGCACCTGGCCGTAAACCACTGCACCTTTGGGTAAGGAAGCCAAAACCGGATGCTGCACGAACACCCCGGTAGGCGACAGATTGCGCGTCTGCCCGAGGCATTCGCCGAAGCTGTCGTGGGTAATCTTGATGCGGAAGGATTTGCGGTGTTCGGACATCTTCTTGCGCCCTTTGATGAACGGTTGTGGATAACCTCGCCAGTGAGGTTATCCACAGATCATGCCAATCAGCTCAGTACCAGCGCTCTTCGCCCGGTGGACGCTTCTTGAAGCGTTTCATGCTCCACATGTACTGGCTTGGATAAGCGGCTACGTAGCGCTCGACTACTTTGCTCATGGCAGCGCAGGATTCGGCGGTATCGGTGCTGTACATGGCTTCGGGCGCGGCTTCGAGGATGACTTTATAGCCAGAGCCGTCGGGCAGGCGCAGTGCATGCAGGAACACGCCGACGGCTTTGCCGCCAGCCAACATATTCGGCACGAATTTGCTGGTCAGCGCCTGCGTGGCGAAGAATGGCACGAAGATCCCGGCGGATTCGGCCGGTTCCGGGTCAGCGGGAATGCCCACTGCACCACCTTTGCGCACTTCCTTGATGACGCTGAGAATGCCTTCCTTAGTGGAAGCAGCGACTTTGTTGCCCAGTTGCACACGCTGTTTGCGCAGCAATTCATCCACAGCCTTAAGCTTCGGCGGGCGATAGAAAATGATCGGTTTGCACTGGCTGCAATAGAAGTGGTTGAGCACTTCCCAATTGCCCAAGTGGCTGGTGATGCCGACCACGCCTTTGCCCGAGGCCAGTGCGTCTTTCAGCACATCGAGACCTTCGACTTCGCGCACCAAGTCAATCGAGCGTTGCGCCGGCCAGATCCACGCGCAGGCGCTTTCAGTCAGCGACTTGCCGATGTCTTTCAGGCTCTGGCCGACCAGACGTTCCCGTTCGGCCGGGTCCATCTGTGGAAAACACTTGGCGAGGTTGATCCGCACCACGTCGCGGGAGCGGTTGGGGGTTTTCCACATGATCCAGCCGATCGCCGAACCCACGGCCTGCACGGCCCGCCATGGCAGCAGGGCAAACAGCCGCAGAGCGCCTACCAGCAAGGCGCCTTTAAACTTTTCCACAGGTCACTCCTGATCTTGTGCTGTGCGCGAGGCGGCCATTCTAACCGCCGTTGGCGAGCTGCGCGTAGCGGTCGCAATCCTGAGTGTGATCCATGACCATGCCCGAGGCCTGCATCAGCGCGTAGCAAATGGTCGGGCCGACGAACGTGAACCCGGCCTTTTTCAGGCCTTTGCTCATCGCTAGCGCTTCGGGGGTGATCGCCGGGACTTCGCTGCGATTCTTGAAATGATTGATGATCGGTTGGTCGTTGACGAACGACCAGAGGAAGGCCACCGGATCCTCCAGCGCCAGCCAGGCCTGGGCATTCCGGCGGGCGGCGTTGAGTTTGAGGCGGTTGCGGATGATTCCCGGATCGAGCATCAGTTCGTCGATTTCGGCGTCGCTCATCTGCGCAACGCGCTGTACGTCGAAGCCGAACAGCACCTCGCGATAACGCTCGCGCTTGCGCAGCACGGTGATCCAGGAAAGCCCGGCCTGGAACCCTTCGAGCAAAAGCAACTCGAACAAACCCTGCGCATCGCGTAGCGGCGTGCCCCACTCCTGGTCGTGATAAGCCATGTATAGCGGATCTTCGGTACACCAAAAGCAGCGTGGCATAAGGCTCCAGGGGGCGTGCGCAGCAATGAATCGGGTATACTCCCGCTCTTTAAATCGCAGCCCAAGAAACAGGTGAATTTCGTGAGCCAGCCTACGCCAGCCGTGCGTACCTTCCAAGACTTGATCCTCGCGCTCCAGCAATACTGGGCCGAGCAAGGTTGCGTGGTACTTCAGCCCTACGATATGGAAGTAGGCGCCGGCACTTTCCACACCGCGACCTTCCTCCGCGCCATCGGCCCGGAAACCTGGAACGCCGCCTACGTGCAGCCAAGCCGCCGTCCGACTGACGGCCGTTACGGCGAAAACCCGAACCGTCTGCAGCACTACTATCAGTTCCAGGTCGTCCTGAAGCCGAACCCGGACAACTTCCAGGAACTGTACCTGGGCTCGCTCAAGCATGTCGGCCTGGACCCGCTGGTCCACGACATTCGCTTTGTCGAAGACAACTGGGAATCGCCGACCCTCGGCGCCTGGGGTCTGGGCTGGGAAGTCTGGCTGAACGGCATGGAAGTGACTCAATTCACTTACTTCCAGCAGGCGGGCGGCATCGAGTGCTACCCGGTGACCGGCGAGATCACTTACGGTCTCGAGCGTCTGGCCATGTACCTGCAAGGCGTGGATTCGGTCTACGACCTGGTCTGGGCTGACGGCCCGATGGGCAAAGTCACCTACGGCGACGTGTTCCACCAGAATGAAGTGGAGCAGTCCACTTACAACTTCGAACACGCCAACGTCGACAAACTGTTCGAGCTGTTCGACTTCTATGAAGGCGAAGCCAAGCGTCTGATCGAACTAGACCAGCCGCTGCCGTTGCCGAGCTACGAAATGGTGTTGAAGGCGTCGCACACCTTCAACCTGCTGGATGCGCGCCGGGCGATCTCGGTGACCGCGCGTCAGCAATACATTCTGCGCGTACGCACCTTGGCGCGTTCCGTTGCGCAAGCCTACCTGCTGGCACGCGCCAAGCTGGGCTTCCCGATGGCGACCCCGGACCTGCGTGACGAAGTACTGGCCAAGCTGGAGGCAGCACAATGAGTGCGCAAGATTTTCTGGTTGAACTGGGCACCGAAGAACTGCCACCGAAAGCCCTGAACACCTTGGCTGACGCGTTCCTCGCCGGTATCGACAAAGGCCTGCAAGCCGCTGGCCTGAGCTACGAGACTAAAACCGTCTACGCCGCACCGCGTCGTCTGGCTGTGCTGATCACCGCGCTGGCGACCCAGCAACCGGATCGCAGCATCAACCTCGACGGCCCGCCACGTCAGGCGGCGTTCGACGCTGACGGTAACCCGACTCAAGCAGCACTGGGCTTTGCCAAAAAGTGCGGCGTTGATTTGAGCGAAATCGATCAGAGCGGCCCGAAACTGCGTTACAGCCAGAGCATCGCCGGCAAGCCGACCGCGAGCCTGCTGCCGACCATCGTCGAAGACTCGCTGAACGACCTGCCGATCCCGAAACGCATGCGTTGGGGTGCGCGCAAGGAAGAGTTCGTGCGTCCGACCCAATGGCTGGTGATGCTGCTCGGTGACCAGGTCATCGATTGCACCATCCTCGCGCAAAAGGCTGGCCGTGACTCCCGTGGTCACCGCTTCCATCACCCGCAAAGCGTGCGCATCGGTTCGCCGTCGAGCTACCTCGCCGACCTGCGTGCCGCTTATGTGCTGGCCGACGCCAATGAGCGTCGCGAGATCATCAGCAAGCGCACCGAAGAACTGGCCACCCGTCAGGAAGGCACGGCAATCGTTCCACCGGCACTGCTCGACGAAGTGACCGCGCTGGTTGAATGGCCGGTGCCGCTGGTGTGCTCGTTCGAGGAACGTTTCCTCGACGTGCCGCAAGAAGCGCTGATCACCACCATGCAGGACAACCAGAAGTACTTCTGCCTGCTGGATGCCTACGGCAAGTTGCTGCCACGTTTCATCACTGTGGCCAACATCGAAAGCAAAGATCCGCAGCAGATCATCGCCGGTAACGAGAAAGTGGTTCGCCCACGTCTGACCGACGCCGAGTTCTTCTTCAAGCAGGACAAGAAGCAGAAGCTCGAAGCTTTCAATGATCGCCTGAAGAACGTGGTGTTCCAGGAAAAACTCGGCAGCGTCTACGACAAGGCCGAGCGTGTTTCCAAACTGGCTGCGTACATCGCCGCACGCATTGGCGGCAACGCCTCTTGGGCTGCGCGCGCAGGCCTGCTGTCGAAGTGCGACCTGGCCACTGAAATGGTTGGCGAGTTCCCGGAGATGCAAGGTGTCGCCGGTTATTACTACGCCCTCAATGACGGTGAGCCGGAAGACGTCGCGCTGGCGCTCAACGAGCAATACATGCCACGTGGTGCCGGTGCAGAACTGCCAGCCACCCTGACCGGTGCAGCCGTTGCGATCGCTGACAAGCTCGACACCCTGGTCGGTATCTTCGGTATCGGCATGCTGCCAACCGGCAGCAAAGACCCGTATGCCCTGCGCCGTGCGGCACTCGGCGTGCTGCGCATCCTGATCGAGAAGAAACTTGATCTGGACCTGAACGACGCCGTGGCTTTCGCCGTGGCTGCATTCGGTGCCAAGGTCAAGGCTGCCGGGCTCAACGAGTCCGTGCTGGAATTCATCTTCGACCGTTTGCGTGCGCGTTACGAAGACGAAGGCGTTGAAGTCGCCACTTACCTGTCGGTACGTGCCCTGAAGCCGGGTTCGGCGCTGGACTTCGACCAGCGTGTGCAAGCGGTGCAGGCCTTCCGCAAACTGCCGGAAGCGGCAGCGCTGGCGGCGGTGAACAAGCGTGTATCGAACCTGTTGAGCAAACTCGAAGGCGCGGTACCGACCGAGGTGCAAGCCAAGTACTTCGACAACGCCAACGAGTTCTCGCTGTACTCGGCGATCCAGCAAGCGGATCAAGCAGTGCAGCCAATGGCCGCAGCGCGTCAGTACAACGAATCGCTGGCACGCCTGGCGGCATTGCGTGAGCCGGTGGATGCGTTCTTCGACGCGGTGATGGTCAATGCCGACGACGCCAATGTGCGGGCCAACCGTTACGCGCTGCTGGCGCGTCTGCGTGGTCTGTTCCTCGGTGTTGCCGACATTTCGCTGCTGGGTTGAGGGATTGCTGTTGAAACTGCTGATTCTCGATCGGGACGGAGTGATCAATTACGACTCCGACGCTTACATCAAGTCAGTGGCGGAGTGGATTCCGTTGCCCGGCTCGATCGAGGCGATTGCGCAGTTGAGCAAGGCCGGCTGGACGGTGGCGGTGGCTACCAACCAGTCGGGCATTGCTCGCGGTTACTACGACCTCGACACCCTCGATGCCATGCACGCACGCTTGCGCGAACTGGTAGCGGAGCAGGGCGGTGAAGTCGGGCTGATCGTGTATTGCCCGCATGGGCCGGACGAGGGCTGCGATTGCCGCAAGCCGAAACCGGGGATGTTGAAAACCATCGCGGCGCATTACAACGTCGACCTGGCCAATGTCTGGTTCGTCGGCGACAGCCTTGGTGACCTGGAGGCCGCCAAAGCCGTCGATTCACAGCCAGTTTTGGTAAAGACCGGAAAAGGCGAAAAGACTCAGGGCAAAACCCTGCCGGTTGGCACTCTGATTTTTGACGATCTGGCGGCGATTGCCGCAGAACTTATCCACAACTAGAGTACTTCTGAAGTTCCTGACCAGGGATTGATCGGGAGTGCGCTTGAACACTCGGGCATTGCCCCGTAACGGTAAACGTCACTATGTCGATACTGCGGGCCATCAGGATTTTTCTCTTTTACCTGCTGCTGGGCACCACCTCTCTGCTGTGGTGCAGCTTGAGTTTTTTTATCGCGCCGTTTTTGCCATTCAAGGCGCGTTATCGTTTTATCAACGTGTACTGGTGCCGCTGTGCCTTGTGGTTGACCAAGGTGTTTCTCGGTATCCGCTACGAAATCAAAGGTGCGGAAAACGTGCCTGACCGGCCCTGCGTGATTCAGTCGAACCACCAGAGCACCTGGGAGACGTTCTTTCTCTCCGCTTATTTCTCGCCGTTGAGCCAGGTGCTCAAGCGCGAACTGCTGTATGTACCGTTCTTCGGCTGGGCGATGGCCATGTTGCGGCCGATTGCAATTGATCGCGACAACCCGAAAGCTGCTTTGAAACAAGTCGCGGCCAAAGGCGATGAACTGCTCAAGGACAACGTCTGGGTGCTGATCTTCCCGGAAGGTACACGCGTTCCTTACGGCACTGTCGGCAAGTTCTCCCGCAGTGGTAGCGCTTTGGCGGTGAATGCGGCGCTTCCGGTGCTACCGATTGCACACAATGCTGGCAAGTTCTGGCCGAAAATCGGTTGGGGCAAGAAGTCCGGCGTGATCACCGTAGTCATCGGCGAGCCGATGTACGCCGAAGGCACTGGCCCTCGCGCCGTCGCTGAGTTGAACGACCGGGTACAAGCCTGGAACGAGAAGACTCAGCGTGAAATGGGCTCGCTGCCACAGGCGCCGCAGGCACCGGCGGCAAATGATCAGATCGCTGTCTGAATTTTTGTGGATAACCTGTGTACGGTTTTGTTGAAAAGGCTTGAATACTCTAATTAAGTGATTGATTTACTTATATATTTCTCAAGCTCATAAAACACCGTAAAAGGTGCATAAGTTTTTTTCGGAAGTAAAAAAACCGGCTGATATAGCCGGTTTTTTTGTGCATGATCAGTCTGGGACTAGCGGTAACTCAAGCAGGAAGGTGGTGCCTTGATCAACCACGCTGCGGCATTCGATTTTGCCGCCGTGGTGATCGACTACCGCTTTGACCATCGACAAGCCTAGGCCCACGCCGTCGATGCCCTGCGCGGAAGAAAAACGTCGGTATTGGCTGAACAGGTCGGGCAATTCATCGGCGGCGATGCCCTTGCCTTGATCGATCAATTCACAGTGCAACCATTCCTCGCGGCAACAGACGCGCAGGGTAATAGTGGTATCTGCCGGGCTGTACTTGATCGCGTTCTCCAGCAGGTTGAACAGCGCGCGGGTCAGCAAGCCTTGGTCGGCATTGATCAGACGCTCCTGCGACTCTTCATCCATGTCATGCAGCAGCTCGATACGTTTCTGCTGGGCGATGGGCAACGCTTGATCCAGCACATCCAGTACCAGCATCGCGAACAGCGTCGGCTGAAATTGGTAAGCCTCGGATTCGGCCCGCGCCAGCAGAACAAATCCGTCAGTCAGATCCAGCGCGCGACGTACCTGGCGTTCGATTTGTTCGAACAACGGCGCATCGGCCCCGGCCTGATGGCGATGCACATCCAGCAAAGCGAGGATCGCCGAATGCGGGGCACGCAGGTCGTGGGAAAGAAAACGCAGCAATACCCCGCGCTGTTCCTCGGCGGCACGTTCGGCGCTGAGATCGGTGAGGCTGAGCAGCCAGCCAATCGGCGTGTCTCCGTCCACCGGCAGCAGGGCGGCACGTTCCAGGCGCAGGCTGCGTTCCTTGTGATCGCGGAACTCCAACAGCGGTATGGCCGACAGTGACGGCCGCAACTCTGTGGACAACTCCGGGTAACCCAGGCTGGCCAGCTGATCGAGGACGTCGTCCCCCACCAGGTTGTGATCGAATAGCTGGCGAGCCTTGCGATTGCCCAGCAGGATCTGGCCCTTGGGATCGCTGATCAGTGTGGCGACGGGCAAGTACTCCAGACCGTCTGCAATAAAGCGCCGGGTATCGCGGGTACGGCTCATGGCTTGTTCGAGCGCCATGATCTGGCCCTGCAAACGATCAGCGCCGGTGAATTGCGAACGACGGCGCTCGGGAAAAACTTTCGGCTCGCTGTCTAACCGGGCCAACTCCCAACCGAAATAGGTCAGCACCACACTCAGGCGCCGCCAGTTCCAGATCAGGTAACCGAACAACATCCCCAGCACTGCTGGCGTCGGCGACCACCAACGGCGTATTTCCGCTAAGCCTGCACTGGCCAGCAGCGCGCACGCCATGCCGATCAATGTGACCCAGAGCGCCCAGCGCGGACGCCACAACAGCAGGCCAAGACTGCCGGCCACCAAGGCGACCGACAACAAGGCGCCCATGGCGGGAGATGCATCGTGCAAATTGACCTGCGCGCGATAAGACAACAGCGCAGTCAGCGGCAACAGCACTAGACTTATCCACAACCACTCGCGCACCAACTGGCGAAACAATCGCTGCACCTGGCTCGGTTCACGGCTTTCACGCCGACGCTGGTTGTTCATGGGGAAAAAGGGCAGGGCAGTGTGAATGGTTTCATGGGCCACAGGTCTGAGACGTAGACCCGAAGAATCATAGCGGACGTCGACCAACGGCGGGCCGCTTACTTTCAAGGTGATGACCAAGCGACTATGGTTGACGCCCAACTGCCCAAGCAACAAGGAACCACCGCGTATGCGCGTTGCGATACTGGACGACGAACCCGCCGAACTGCGCCGGGTCGAGCAAACCCTGCAGCAAATGGCCGACGCCGGCGAACAGCCGTGGTCGCTGCACAGCTTCGAGCGTGGTGAAGACCTGCTGCGACAGCTACGCCGGGAAACCTTCGACCTGCTGATCCTCGACTGGCAACTGCCCGACCTCACGGGTCTGGCCCTGTTGCGCTGGACCCGCGAACACATGGAAGCGCCTCCGGCCGCGATCATGCTCACCAGTCGCGATGGCGAGAGCGATATCGTTCAGGCGTTGAATGCCGGGGCCGATGATTACGTGAGCAAGCCGTTTCGGCCGAATGAGTTGAAGGCGCGGGTGGCGGCGGTGCTGCGTCGGCATAGCCAGCAACGCGCGGCTGCGACGGAAGTGCTGAGCTTTAATGATCTGACGTTTGATGATGCCGAACTGACTGTCACTCGCGAGGGAAAGCCGATTGTCATGACTGAGCGCGAGTATCGACTGGCGCGGTGTTTGTTCAGCAATCTGGGTCGACCGTTGTCGCGGGATTATCTGTATGAACGGTTTTGGCCGCATGAGGAGATGGCTTCGTCGCGGCCGTTGGATACGCATATCTATCGGCTACGTAACAAGCTGGGGCTGACGGCGGATCGGGGTTGGCAGTTGCTGACGATTTATGGGTATGGGTATCGGTTGGAGAGTGTGTCTGCAGCATCCGAGTAAAAAGAGCAAAAGATCGCAGCCTACGGCAGCTCCTACACCAATCTCTGTAGGAGCTGCCGTAGGCTGCGATCTTTTGATCTGCCAATAAAAAGGCCAACGCAATGCGTTGGCCTTTTGTTTGACGCAAACCGGGATCAGAAATCCAGGTTCGAAACCGCCAGAGCATTGCTCTCGATGAAGTCACGGCGAGGTTCGACCGCATCACCCATCAGGGTGTTGAAGATCTGGTCTGCGCCAATGGCGTCTTCGATGGTGACCTTCAGCATGCGGCGCACGCTTGGGTCCATGGTGGTTTCCCACAGCTGATCCGGGTTCATTTCGCCCAGACCTTTGTATCGCTGGATGGTGTGGCGCTTGGTGCTTTCCGCCATCAGCCAGTCGAGGGCTTCCTTGAACTCGGTGACCGCTTTCTTGCGCTCGCCACGCTGGATGTACGCGCCTTCATCGAGCAGGGTGCTCAGTTGAGCGCCGAGGGTGACGACGGTTTTGTAGTCGTTGCTGCCGAAGAAGTCGCGGTTGAAGGTGACGTAGTTCGACAGGCCGTGGGAGATCAGTTCGACCTCTGGCAGCCAGACGCCACGTTCACGGTCTTCCCGCAGGCTGGCCTTGTAGACCAGACCGGATTTCTCGACGGTGCGCAGGCGCGCTTCGTACTGAGCCAACCACTCTTGCATTGCGGCGTGGTCGCCGAGCTTTTCCAGGCTCACGGCCGGCAAGTAGATGAAGTGCTCGGTCAGTTCCTGCGGGTACAGGCGCGACAGACGCTTGAGGGTCTTCATCACCATGCGGAAGTCGTTCACCAGACGCTCGAGCGCTTCACCGGAAATGCCCGGGGCTTCTTCGTTCAGGTGCAGGCTCGCATCTTCCAGGGCCGACTGCGTCATGTACTCTTCCATGGCGTCGTCGTCTTTGATGTATTGCTCTTGCTTGCCTTTCTTGACCTTGTACAGCGGCGGCTGGGCGATGTAGATATAGCCGCGTTCGATCAGCTCCGGCAACTGACGGAAGAAGAAGGTCAGCAGCAGGGTACGGATGTGCGAACCGTCGACGTCAGCATCGGTCATGATGATGATGTTGTGATAACGCAGCTTGTCGATGTTGTATTCGTCGCGACCGATGCCGCAGCCCAGTGCGGTGATCAGCGTGCCCACTTCCTGGGACGAGATCATCTTGTCGAAGCGTGCTTTCTCGACGTTGAGGATCTTGCCCTTCAACGGCAGGATGGCCTGGGTCTTGCGGTTACGTCCCTGCTTGGCAGAGCCGCCCGCGGAGTCACCTTCCACGAGGTACAGTTCGGAGAGTGCCGGGTCTTTTTCCTGGCAGTCAGCGAGTTTGCCCGGCAGGCCGGCGATGTCCAGCGCGCCTTTGCGGCGGGTCATCTCACGGGCCTTGCGCGCAGCTTCACGGGCACGGGCAGCGTCGATCATCTTGCCGACGACCAGCTTGGCTTCGTTCGGATTTTCCAAAAGGAAGTCGGAGAAGTACTTGCCCATCTCCTGCTCGACTGCGGTCTTCACTTCGGAAGAGACCAGCTTGTCTTTGGTCTGCGAGCTGAACTTCGGATCCGGTACTTTCACCGAGATGATCGCGGTCAGGCCTTCACGGGCATCGTCACCGGTGGTAGCGACTTTGTGCTTCTTCGCCAGACCTTCCTGCTCGATGTAGTTGTTCAGGTTACGCGTCAGTGCCGAACGGAAGCCCACCAAGTGGGTACCACCGTCGCGCTGTGGAATGTTGTTGGTGAAGCACAACAGGTTCTCGTTGAAGCTGTCGTTCCACTGCAGCGCGATTTCCACGCCGATGCCGTCTTCACGCTGGATGTTGAAGTGGAACACCTGGTTGACCGCGGTCTTGTTTGTGTTCAGGTATTCAACGAACGCTCGCAGGCCGCCTTCGTATTTGAACAGCTCTTCCTTGCCGCTGCGCTCGTCCTTGAGGACGATGCCGACACCGGAGTTGAGGAAGGACAGTTCACGAATGCGCTTGGCCAGGATGTCCCAGCTGAAGTGAATGTTCTTGAAGGTTTCGCTGGAAGCCTTGAAGTGGATCTGGGTACCGGTGGTTTCGCTGTCGCCAACGATGGCCATCGGTGCCTGTGGCACGCCGTGGACGTAGGTCTGTTCCCAGATCTTGCCGCTGCGGCGAACGGTCAGTACCAGCTCTTCGGACAGCGCGTTCACTACCGACACACCTACACCGTGCAGACCGCCGGATACTTTGTAGGAGTTATCGTCGAACTTACCGCCAGCGTGGAGGACGGTCATGATGACCTCGGCGGCGGAAACGCCTTCCTCTTTGTGTACGTCTACCGGGATGCCACGGCCGTTGTCTTTAACGGTGATGGACTCATCCGGGTGGATGATGATGCTGATGTCGTCGCAGTGGCCGGCGAGGGCTTCGTCGATCGAGTTGTCGACCACCTCGAACACCATGTGGTGCAGACCGCTGCCATCGTCGGTGTCACCAATGTACATACCGGGACGTTTGCGTACGGCATCCAGGCCTTTCAGCACTTTAATGCTCGTTGAGTCGTACGTATTTTCTTCGCTCAATGCCTTCACTCCCGATGGTCGTGGGTCTGGGTGATACGGCCCTGTTCCACGTGGAACAGAGCGACTGGCGTTTCCGTCTGCCAGCCTTCCCTCAATAATTCGTGATCTACACAAGTGATGAACACTTGGCAGCGTAAGTCTTCCAGCAAGCGGCACAGCGCGCGACGGTGGCTCTCGTCCAGCTCGGACGGCAAGTCATCCACCAGATAAATACACTGACCGCGGCGGGCCTGGCTGACCAGGTGCCCTTGAGCAATCCGCAGTGCACAGACCACCAACTTCTGCTGACCCCGGGACAAAATGTCCGCGGCGTTGTGTGCGCCCAATCTAAGACGCAAATCAGCCCGTTGCGGTCCAGCCTGGGTATGACCCATTTGCTGGTCCCGTTGCACGGAACCGGCCAGTACGGCGCTCAATTCCCGGTCTTTGTCCCAGCCTCGGTAATAGCTGAGCGTCAAACCTTCGAGCTCAACCAGCTCGCTCAAGGTTTGTTCAAAGACTGGTTTCAAGGCTTTGATGTAAGCGCGGCGGTATTCATCGATTTCAGCGCTGGCCTGGCACAGTTCCCTGTCCCAAACCGCTTGCGAAACGGCGTCAAGTGTACCATGCCGCAGCCAGGAGTTTCTCTGGCGCAAGGCCTTCTGCAAACGCTGCCAGGTGGCCATGAAGCGCGGTTCGACGTGGAACACGCCCCAGTCGAGAAACTGCCGGCGAATCTTCGGCGCACCTTCAAGCAGGCGGAAGCTGTCGGGGTTGATCAACTGCAGCGGCAGGATCTCCGCCAACTGTGCAGCGCTACGGGCGTTTTGCCCGTCGATACGGATCTGGAACTCGCCCTGACGATCGCGCGAGATGCCCAATGCGCTATGGCCACCCTCGGCCAATTCGACCTGACCGAACACGGTACAGGCGAGCTGCTCGTACTGGATGACCGGCAACAGCCGAGTGCTACGAAACGAACGGGCAAGCCCCAGCAGATGAATGGCTTCCAGAACACTGGTTTTGCCGCTGCCGTTGGCGCCGTAAAGAATGTTGATGCGGGGGGAGGGGGAGAAGGTCACCGGGTGCAGATTGCGCACCGCGGTGACCGAAACACGACTTAAGGACATCCAGGGTCAGCTGATTACAGACGCATCGGCATGACAACGTAAGCCGAATCGTCGTTGTCGGACTCTTGCACCAGCGCACTGCTGTTGGAGTCGGACAGGATCAGACGAACCTGCTCGGTGGTCATCACGCCCAACACGTCGAGCAAGTAGCTCACGTTGAAGCCGATTTCCAGGGAGCCGCCGTTGTATTCAACGCCGACTTCTTCTTCCGCTTCTTCCTGCTCCGGGTTGTTGGCCTGGATCTTCAACTGACCGCTGGCCAGTTGCAGACGGATACCACGGTACTTCTCGTTGGACAGGATCGCGGTACGGCTGAACGCTTCACGCAGGGCCTGACGATCGCCCAATACCAGCTTGTCGCCGCCCTTCGGCAGAACGCGCTCGTAGTCCGGGAATTTGCCGTCGACCAGTTTCGAGGTGAACGTGAACTCGCCAGTGGTCGCACGGATGTGGTGCTGACCCAATACAATGCTGACGTTGCCGTCCGGCTCGGTGAGCAGACGTGCCAGTTCAAGGATACCTTTGCGCGGCACGATCACCTGATGGCGATCAGGCTGGCCGATATCGGCTTTCATCGAGCACATGGCCAGACGGTGACCGTCGGTAGCCACAGCGCGGATGATGCCTTCGGATACTTCCAGCAGCATACCGTTGAGGTAATAACGCACGTCCTGCTGAGCCATGGCGAAACTGGTACGTTCGATCAGGCGACGCAGTTTGCTTTGCTCGAGGCTGCAGGTCAGCGAGCCAGGACCTTCTTCAACGGTCGGGAAATCGTTGGCCGGCAGCGTCGACAGGGTGAAGCGGCTACGGCCAGCCTTCACGACCAGCTTCTGCTCATCGACCTTGATGTCGATCAGCGCGTCGTTGGGCAGGCTTTTGCAGATATCCATCAACTTGCGCGCAGGCACGGTGATGGAACCTGTTTCAGCCGGCTCTTCAAGTTGCACACGACCGACCAGCTCGACTTCCAGGTCGGTACCGGTCAGCGACAGTTGCTGGCCTTCGACAACCAGCAGCACGTTGGAGAGTACCGGCAAGGTCTGTCGGCGCTCGACAACGCCTGCGACCAGTTGCAGGGGTTTCAACAGGGCTTCGCGTTGAATGGTGAAATGCATGGTCTAGTCCCTTGCCTTAATAAGCTGCGCTGGTGTTCATCAAGTGGTCAGTGTACGCAGCAGGTTCTTGTAGTCCTCGCGGATGTCCGCGTCGGATTCCTTAAGTTCGTTGATCTTGCGGCAGGCGTGCAACACGGTCGTGTGGTCGCGACCGCCAAACACATCGCCGATTTCCGGCAGGCTGTGGTTGGTCAGTTCCTTGGACAAGGCCATGGCCACTTGACGCGGACGCGCCACCGAGCGCGAACGGCGCTTGGACAGCAGATCCGAGATCTTGATCTTGTAGTACTCGGCGACGGTGCGCTGAATGTTATCCACAGAGACCAGTTTGTCTTGCAGCGCCAACAGGTCTTTCAGGGATTCGCGAATCAGCTCGATGGTGATGTCGCGGCCCATGAAGTGCGAGTGGGCGATCACGCGCTTGAGCGCGCCTTCCAGCTCACGGACGTTGGAGCGAATGCGTTGGGCGATGAAGAACGCAGCGTCATGCGGCAACTCGACTTTGGCCTGGTCGGCCTTCTTCATCAAGATCGCCACACGGGTTTCCAGTTCCGGCGGCTCGACGGCAACCGTCAGGCCCCAGCCGAAGCGGGATTTGAGGCGCTCTTCAAGGCCTTCGATTTCTTTCGGGTAGCGGTCACTGGTGAGAATGACCTGCTGGCCACCTTCAAGCAGGGCGTTGAAGGTGTGGAAAAACTCTTCCTGCGAGCGCTCTTTGCGGGCGAAGAACTGAATGTCGTCGATCAACAGGGCATCCACCGAACGGTAGAAACGCTTGAACTCGTTGATTGCGTTCAGCTGCAGTGCCTTGACCATGTCGGCCACGAAACGCTCGGAATGCAGGTACACGACCTTGGCATTCGGGTTCTTCTTTAATAGATGGTTACCCACCGCGTGCATCAAGTGAGTCTTACCCAGACCAACACCACCATAAAGGAAGAGTGGGTTGTAGCCGTGCTTGGGGTTGTCCGCCACTTGCCAGGCCGCCGCGCGGGCGAGCTGGTTGGATTTACCTTCGACGAAGTTTTCAAAGGTGAAGGTGCGGTTCAGGTAACTGGTGTGCTTGAGCGCACCTTCGACCTGCACGGTGCGCTGTTCAGCGCGGACCGGGGCCTGTTGCGAAGCAGCGCCGGACATCGGGTCGAAACTGTCGCGAGACGGCTCATCGCTGACCTCGGGGCTTTTCTGCGTCGAACGCTTGGCTGCCGGTGCTGACGTCTGGGTGGGTGCCGGCGTACTCACAGGCGTGGCATTTGCCTGGGCCTGCTGGGAAACCTGCGCGGCTGCAAGCGGAGCGTTCGGCGCGGCACGCGGAGCGGAACTGCGTTTGCTGCCTATTAATAAGGAAAGCGCAGGCGCCATGCCGTTGCCGTGCTCATCCAGCAGTTCAAGGACGCGGCCCAGGTACTTTTCGTTGACCCAGTCCAGCACAAAACGGTTCGGTGCGTAGACGCGCAACTCGTCGCCTTCGGCTTCGACCTGTAGTGGACGGATCCAGGTGTTGAATTGTTGGGCAGGCAGCTCCTCGCGCAAAAGCTCCACGCACTGCTGCCAAAGTTCCACTGACACGGATATCCCCTAAGTTGAAAGCCGGTGAGGCAAAAACAAGCGGCCATTGTAGCGGCGAGCCGTCCACTTATCCACATGCAGGTTGCCCGGTGACCATGATTTATCAATGCGTTAAATCAGAAAAAGGCGACCAACGGTGTGTGGATAAGCTCTGTGGATAACCGCCCCTAAGGGCACTGGACAACTGGGGGTTGAACTCGGTGGATAACCTGCCTGTGGATAACAGTCCATTCCACGCACAGGTTATCCGACAGCGCAGCACAGGCTGAACACGGTTTTCCACTGTAGTTGTCATTCTCTGTACAGCAGGTAAAACATGGGCTGCTGTCACTTATCCACAGAAGAAGGCGTGTCTAGCTTTTATAAGCTTTACAGAAAAGCTTTAAATAATTCCCTTCTTTATTTTTATGTATGGCGAACAGGTGATCAGGCAAAGAACACCTTGAGATCTATTTATAAGGAAACGTTGGTTGGAAATTGACCTGAAGGCTTGCTTTCTCTAGAATCCCCGGTCTCTTAAAACGGGGGCCATTCCGGCCCGTTGTGGACGAACCAGGTAACACGACATGAAACGTACTTTCCAACCAAGCACTATCAAACGCGCTCGTACCCACGGTTTCCGTGCTCGCATGGCTACCAAGAACGGCCGCGCAGTCCTGTCGCGTCGTCGCGCCAAAGGTCGTGCGCGTCTGGCAGTTTGATAATCCGGTACTGGAGGTGAGTCAGGACTTCAGTCGGGAAAAGCGTCTGCTTACTCCCCGGCATTTCAAGGCAGTCTTTGACTCCCCTACCGGCAAGGTTCCGGGGAAAAATCTCCTGCTCCTTGCACGCAACAACGATCTTGATCACCCCCGTCTCGGGCTGGTTATCGGGAAAAAGAGCGTAAAGCTCTCCGTTGAGCGCAATCGCCTCAAACGTTTGATGCGCGAATCGTTCCGTCTGCACCAGGATTCACTGGTCGGCTGGGATATCGTTATCGTCGCGCGCAAAGGTCTGGGCGATGTAGAAAACCCCGAATTGATTCAGCATTTCGGCAAGCTCTGGAAGCGTCTGGCACGCAGCAAGCCAGTTCCAGAAGTCAAAACCGAAACTGTAGGGGTAGACAGTACCGATGCGTAAACTGGCCCTCGTTCCGATCCAGTTTTATCGCTATGCCATTAGTCCTTTGATGGCCAGTCACTGTCGTTTCTACCCCAGTTGTTCCTGCTACGCGTATGAAGCCATTGAAAATCATGGCCTTCTGCGCGGTGGCTGGCTGGCCTTTCGTCGTTTAGGTCGCTGTCATCCGTGGAATCCCGGTGGTTATGACCCGGTTCCACCTATCCCTACCTCCCGTTCTTCTTCGATGGCCGAGTAATCATGGATATCAAACGCACGATCCTGATCGTCGCCCTGGCAATCGTGGCCTACGTTATGGTCCTTAAATGGAACCAGGACTATGGTCAGGCTGCCCTGCCGACTCAGAATGTTGCTTCCAGTACGACTACATCCGGTTTGCCGGACACCGCCACTGGCAATAATGCTGCCGCCAGTGACGATATTCCGCGCGCCGCTAGCGATACCAGTGCACCTGCCGAAACGCCGGTAGCCGCCAGCAAGGATCTGATCCAGATCAAAACCGACGTGCTCGATCTCGCGATCGATCCACAAGGTGGTGATGTTGCTCAACTGACCTTGCCTTTGTATCCACGTCGTCAGGATCGTCCTGATGTTCCGTTCCAGCTGTTCGATAACGGCGGTGAACGAGTTTATCTGGCACAAAGCGGTCTGATCGGCACCAATGGCCCGGATGCAAATCCGGCCGGTCGTCCGGTCTACTCCTCGGAGAAAAAGACTTATCAACTGGCTGACGGTCAGGACCAACTGGTCGTAGACCTGAAGTTCAGCAAGGACGGCGTCAATTACATCAAGCGTTTCACTCTGAAACGCGGCCTGTATGACGTAGCCGTTTCCTACATTGTGGATAACCAGAGCGCTCAGCCCTGGAATGGCGCAATGTTTGCTCAGTTGAAGCGCGACAACAGCGCTGATCCTTCGTCCACTACTGCTACTGGCACCGCGACTTACCTGGGCGCTGCCCTGTGGACAAGTTCGGAGCCGTACAAGAAAGTGTCCATGAAGGACATGGACAAGGCGCAGCTGAAAGAAACCGTCACCGGTGGTTGGGTAGCCTGGCTGCAGCACTACTTCGTGACCGCGTGGATTCCGGCGAAGGGCGAGAACAATGTCGTCCAGACCCGTAAAGACAGCAAAGGCAACTACATCATCGGTTACACCGGTCCGACATTGACCGCTGCACCGGGTGCCAAAGTTGAAACCAGCGCTGTGCTGTACGCCGGGCCGAAAAGCCAGGCGGTGCTGAAAGAGTTGTCCCCAGGTCTGGAACTGACCGTCGACTACGGCATCCTGTGGTTCATTGCCCAGCCAATCTTCTGGCTGCTGCAACACATCCACGCCATTGTCGGTAACTGGGGCTGGTCGATCATCTTCCTGACCATGCTGATCAAGGGTCTTTTCTTCCCTCTGTCGGCTGCCAGCTACAAATCGATGGCGCGTATGCGTGCCGTTGCGCCGAAACTGGCTGCTCTGAAAGAGCAACATGGCGATGACCGGCAGAAAATGTCGCAGGCCATGATGGAGCTGTACAAGAAAGAGAAGATCAATCCACTGGGCGGCTGCTTGCCGATCCTCGTGCAGATGCCGGTTTTCCTTTCGCTGTACTGGGTTCTGCTGGAAAGCGTGGAAATGCGCCAGGCGCCGTTCATGCTGTGGATCACTGACCTGTCGATCAAGGATCCGTTCTTCATTCTGCCGATCATCATGGGCGCAACCATGTTTATCCAGCAGCAGCTGAACCCGACTCCTCCGGATCCGATGCAGGCGAAGGTCATGAAAATGATGCCAATCATCTTCACCTTCTTCTTCCTGTGGTTCCCGGCGGGTCTGGTGCTGTACTGGGTTGTGAACAACTGCCTGTCCATCACCCAACAGTGGTACATCACGCGTAAGATCGAACGGGCTACCAAAGCAGCCGCTTGATTTACACTGTGGATAACCACTCAAAACGCCCCCTAGTGGGGCGTTTTGCTATCTGTCATTTTTGTCTGGATTCCGGTTAATGAGCGTACCTCGTGAAACCATCGCCGCTGTCGCCACCGCTCAAGGTCGTGGTGGTGTGGGCATCGTCCGTATTTCCGGGCCGCTGGCCAGCGTTGCAGCCAAAGCTATAAGCGGCCGCGAACTGAAACCGCGTTACGCCCATTACGGGCCGTTTTTCAGTGATGACCAGCAAGTGCTCGATGAAGGTCTGGCGCTGTATTTCCCGGGACCGAACTCGTTCACCGGCGAAGATGTGCTGGAACTGCAGGGCCACGGTGGGCCGATCGTTCTGGACATGTTGCTCAAGCGCTGCCTGGAACTGGGCTGCCGTCTGGCGCGTCCGGGTGAATTCAGCGAGCGCGCGTTCCTCAATGACAAACTCGACCTGGCCCAGGCCGAGGCGATTGCCGATCTGATCGAGGCAAGTTCTGCACAGGCTGCGCGTAATGCTCTGCGTTCTCTGCAGGGTGCGTTTTCCCAGCGTGTGCATAACTTGACCGAGCAACTGATCGGTTTGCGTATCTACGTCGAAGCCGCCATCGACTTTCCGGAAGAAGAAATCGACTTCCTCGCCGATGGCCACGTGCTGAGCATGCTCGACAAAGTCCGCGATGAATTATCCACAGTGCTGCGCGAAGCCGGGCAGGGCGCGTTGTTGCGTGATGGCATGACCGTGGTGATTGCCGGGCGTCCGAATGCCGGTAAATCCAGCCTGCTGAATGCGTTGGCCGGTCGTGAAGCGGCGATCGTTACCGAGATTGCCGGTACCACCCGCGATATCCTGCGCGAACATATCCACATTGATGGTATGCCGCTGCACGTTGTCGACACCGCTGGTTTGCGCGATACCGATGATCATGTGGAAAAGATCGGCGTTGAACGCGCGTTGAAAGCCATTGGCGAGGCAGATCGAGTGTTGCTGGTGGTCGATGCAACCGCTCCGGAAGCACTGGATCCGTTTGCCCTGTGGCCTGAATTCCTCGAAACCCGGCCGGATCCGGCCAAAGTTACGTTGATCCGCAACAAGGCCGATCTAACGGGCGAAGCCATTGTTTTGGAAACCAGCGAAGACGGGCATGTGACGATCAGTCTCAGCGCCAAGTCGGCTGGTGAAGGTCTGGATCTGCTGCGCGATCATCTCAAGGCCTGCATGGGTTACGAGCAGACGTCGGAAAGTAGCTTCAGCGCACGTCGCCGACATCTGGAAGCCTTGCGCCACGCCAGTGCGGCGTTGGAACACGGCCGGGCCCAGCTGACCTTGGCTGGCGCTGGAGAGTTGCTCGCCGAAGATTTGCGCCAGGCCCAGCATTCGCTGGGTGAAATCACCGGGGCTTTCAGCTCTGATGATCTGTTGGGACGGATCTTTTCCAGTTTCTGTATCGGCAAATGAAAAAAGGGGCTGTGGACAATTTATCCACAGCCCCTTTTTCGTTTTACCAGTTGTACGAAACCGTACCGAGCAAGGTGCGGTCTTCACCCCAGTAGCAACGGCCGGCATCGTTGCATCCAGATACATATTCCTTGTCGAACAGGTTCTTTGCATTCAGGTCGACGCTCCAGTGCGTATCGATCTGATAACCGATAGCCGCATCTACCAAGGTGACGTCGCCGGCATCCAGCTTCCCGTAGAGAGAAGGCGAGGTGTAAGCGAAGGCACTGTCGAAGTAACGCACACCGCCACCCACATACAAACCTTTCAGATCGCCATCGAGGAAACGGTATTTCGCCCAGACCGAAGCCTGGTTACGCGGCACGCCGGTCATTTGATGGCCTTTGACCAATGACGTCGCGGCATCCTTGGTGATTCGCGCGTCGGTGTAGGTGTAGGCCGCCGTGACGTTGAGGTTCTGGGTCAGGTTGCTGTTGAGTTCCAGTTCCACACCTTTGGAACGGCTTTCACCCACTTGGCGATAGCTCGACGTGGTGGCGTCGAAGTAGGTGTCGTCTTTTTTACGCAGGTCATACACCGATGCAGTGAAGGCGGTGTCCCAACCGATCGGCTCGTACTTCAGGCCCACTTCATATTGGCTGCTGGTGATCGGATCGAGCGGTGCGCCGGCATTGGAAATCTGCTGCACCGGCACGAACGAGGTGGAATAGCTGACATACGGCGTCATGCCGTTGTCGAACTGGTACATCACGCCGCCCTGATAGGTGAATTTCTTATCCTCGGAGCTGATGTCGCTCGACTGGGCCACCTTGTCGCGGAAATCACTGTCGACCCAATCCTGACGGCCGCCGAGCAGGAACAGCCAATGGTCGTACTTGCTCTGGATCTGTGCATAAACCCCTTTCATCTGTTGCTCAAGCAAGGTGTTTTGCACCGCAATCGGCGTGGTCGGGTCGCGCAGGTAAACCGGGTTATACACATCGATCGGCCCGACGATGCCGGCGTTCCAATCCTGATTGAACGAAGTCCGGTCGTAGCTGGCGCCGAGTAGCACGGTATTTTCCAGACCGCCGACCTGAAATTTGCCTTCCAGTTGGTTATCCAGCGAATACACCATCGATTTGTTGAAGCGATCGTAGGCGGTCATGTTCAGACGCGTACCGAACCCAGCGTTGTTGAGGTTGCCTGGCCAGGTTTCGTGGCGGGTGATGCGCGACTGCATGTAGCGCGAGTTCTGGCGGAACTGCCAGTCGTCGTTGAACGAGTGGCTGAACTCGTAACCGCTGCTCCAGGTTTCCCGTTCGAAGGTGTTCCAGTCCGGATCACCGAGCATGGTGCCTTTGAATAACTTGCCGTTGGGGTTGGTCAGCAAAGTCCCGGCGGCCGGTAGGCCAAGTTCCATGTTGGTGTGATCCTTCTGGTAGTTGGCCAGCAGGGTCAGGGTGTTGAAGTCGTCGAAATTCAGGGTCAGCGTTGGCGCGATGTAGATCCGGTCATCCGGGACATGATCGGTCTGGGTGTCGGACTTGCGCCCAAGCATCACCACTCGCCCGAGAACGTTGCCGCTGTCATTGAGTGGCCCGGAGACGTCGACGCCGATCTGCCGGCGATTGTTCGAGCCATAACCCAATTGCACTTCACCTTGCGGTGCCGCGGTCGGGCGTTTGCTCACCAGATTGACCAGACCGCCGGGGGCGTTTTCGCCGTACAGCAGAGAAGACGGGCCGCGGAAAATCTCCACTCGCTCAAGACCGTAAGGCTCGGTGCTGGTGTCATAGCGGTTGCCCTGTACGCGTAGTCCATCGCGCAACAGACCGTAGCCGTAATCGGTGGCGTTGAAACCGCGAATGTAGAACAGGTCCCCGGCGAGGCTGTCGCCGGCGGCGAACGGTGGGGCAAAGATCCCCGGCACGTAGCCGAGTACTTCAGTGAGTGTCTGAGATTTCTGATCTTTCATGCGTTGGACCGTGACGACTGACACGGAACGCGGTGTTTCCGACAACGGCGTACTGGTTTTTGTACCGATTCGGCTGTTCTGCGCCTTGTATCCGACGTCCGCCGCGTAATCCAGATTCATCGGATTGGCCAACTGACCGTTGATGTTGGTCGGGGCCAGCTCCAGTGAATCGCCGTTCGGCAGTGCCTGCAGGATGTAGCTGCCCGGCGCCTGCGGTACGGCTTGCAAACCTGAACCTTGAAGCAGTTGGGCGAACCCCTGATCGACGGTGTAATTGCCGCTCAACCCGGCGCTGCGCAAGCGGCTGGTCTGTTGCGGCGAGAACGACAGAATCACGTTGGCGGCCGAGGCGAACTGGCTCAGCGCATTAGCCAGCGGGCCGGCGGCGATGGCGTAACGCAGGGCTACCGATGCAGCGACGGCGTTATGGCTAATCACCAGGCAGGACGCGGCGCTGGTCATCAGTAAGCTACAGGCAATGCAGTGGTAGGAAAAACGCTGACGAAACGTGGGAAGACGCATGTGTGGATAAGCCCTGAAGGTGACAAAGAGCCGCGTTTATCGCGATTACCTTTAGGGCCGGGTCAGGGCAAAAAAAGATAACCCTGTTGTCGATTTATTTTCCCCAAGTGAAATTTCGTTCAAGCGTTGTGGCTGATCGAGACCCAGTAACGGGTGAAATAACGCACGTTGATCGGCAGCGACGCCTGAAGATTGGCGAGTACAGCGTCGGTTGAATTGAGGCGGAATGTCCCGGAAACCCGCAGATTCCGAGCACGCGTATCGCAGTGCAAAACCCCGCTGCGATAACGGCCCAATTCTTCGATGACATCGCCCAAACGTGCATCGAGTACGATCAACTGGCCGTTGATCCACGCCACTTCCGAGGATTTGAAGGGATGAATGAGCCCGATGTGCTGACGATCAAAATCCGCGCCTTCGCCTGCCTGCAGAATTCTTGCGGTCGTTGATGCATCAGCGGGCTGAACGCTGACTCGATCTTCCAGCACCCCAACCCGGGTCGAGCCCGATAACTGGTGAACGGAGAATCGGGTACCCAGCGCTTGAATCCGGCCATCACGGGTTTCGACGAAAAAGGGCCGCTGATCGCCCAGCTTGCCGGTTTGAATCAGGATCTCGCCGGAGCGCAGGCGAATCAGCCGTTGTGCCGTGTCGAAAGAAACATCAATAGCGGTGTCGGTGTTGAGTTGAATCTGACTGCCATCGGTCAATGTAAGGTTGCGACGCTGACCGACAGGGGTTTTATAGTCCGCCCAGACATTCCCCACAGATGTGTGTTGCTGAACATTCCAGCCAACGAACCCTGTCCCCGCAGCAAGCAGCAACATCTTCAGCACCTGTCGTCGTTGCTGTCCGGTGTGCAGCGCGCGACGTTTGAGATCCTGCGGCAGGGTGCCGAGGTGGCGCTGCAATTGTTCCATCTGATGCCACGCCGCCAGATGCGCCGGGTCGCTATCTATCCACAGCTGCCAAGCCTTTTGTTCAGCGAGTGTTGGTGGATCCGCCTGAAACTGTACGTACCAACTGGCGGCCGCTTCGAAAACCTGGCGATTGGGGGCGATGGCCATCAACGCTGCGCCATGATCAGGGCACATTCCGTCAGGGCGCGGATCATGTGTTTCTTCACCGTGGTCAATGAAACCTTCAACTTCAGGGCGATCTGTTGATAAGTCAGGCCGTCGATCTGCGAGAGCATGAAGATCTGTTGGCTTCTGGCACCGAGCCCCGCCAAGGCTTTATCCACAGCGACCAGGGTTTCGATGATCAGCGCCTTGTCTTCCTCGCTGATGGCGGTGGCTTCCAGCCGAGCTGCCAGGGTCTGCAAATAAGCGGCTTCGATAGCCTGCCTGCGATAACGATCAATGACGAGGCCGCGCGCGATGGTCGCCAGATAATCCCGTGGCTCGCGAATCTGTGTGGCATTTCGGGCCGCCAGAATCCGCACAAACGTGTCATGCGCTACATCGGCCGCATCGCAGGCGTCATGCAATTTGCCCTTGAGCCATCCATATAGCCACGAATGGTGTTGCTCGTAGATTTGCTCGATCGCAGCGTTATGGGCGGGTAAGGACATGGGAAGAACTGGCAAGTTAATGATAATGGCTATTATTAGCCTCTGTTACGTTCTCTCACAATAGCCCTTTCACTTCCCTCCATCGGCTTCCTCATCGTCACCGGATCATCGGTGGCGCTTTTTTTCGCGTCCTGAAAAAACCATTTGGTCGATTTTCTGTGGATTAAGCCCTGTGAATAACTGCCACTAAGGGCAGTTGATAACAGGGCCTGAAAACTGGACATAACCCCGTCTGTGGATAACCACCCCTTTCATCCACAGGCTTAAACCGGTTATCCAAGGGCCTTATTGGCACATGAGCACAGGGTTTTAAAACTCTGTACATATTGAATATAAAGGCTTGTAGAGATCTATCCACAGAAACGCTGCTCAGTAAGAATAAACATAAAAACAAAGGTTTTATAAATTTCTCTCTTTTTTATTCTTTTAACCTCGAGTTCTCCACAGCTGGTTAAATTTTGTGCAAAGGGTTCTTTAGGAAGGGCGAAGTCCCTATACTTGTCGACCAGGTCCAGAAACCTGATCTCAAACTATTCCTGAATTACCTACTTAAGCAGGCACGAGGTGCGTGGTGGATTTCCCTTCCCGTTTTGAAGTGATCGTCATCGGCGGCGGTCATGCCGGTACCGAGGCAGCACTGGCCTCAGCACGTATGGGGGCAAAAACCCTGTTGCTGACGCATAACGTGGAAACCCTCGGTGCCATGAGTTGCAACCCGGCCATCGGTGGCATTGGCAAAAGCCATCTGGTCAAGGAAATCGATGCCCTCGGCGGCGCGATGGCCACGGCTACCGATTTGGGTGGCATCCAGTTTCGCGTGTTGAACAGCCGCAAAGGCCCAGCCGTACGGGCGACCCGTGCGCAAGCCGACCGGATTCTGTACAAAGCTGCTGTCCGCGAAATTCTGGAAAATCAGCCGAACCTGTGGATATTTCAACAAGCCGCTGACGACCTGATCGTCGAGCAGGAACAAGTCCGTGGTGTTGTCACGCAAATGGGTCTGCGCTTTTTCGCCGATTCCGTGGTGTTGACCACCGGTACGTTCCTCGGCGGACTTATCCACATCGGTTTGCAGAATTTTTCCGGCGGTCGCGCCGGTGATCCGCCGTCGATTGCCCTGGCTCACCGTTTGCGTGAACTGCCACTGCGTGTCGGTCGCCTGAAAACCGGTACACCGCCGCGTATTGATGGCAAGTCTGTGGATTTCTCGGTGATGACCGAGCAGCCGGGCGATACGCCGATCCCGGTGATGTCGTTCATGGGCAACAAGGAACAGCATCCACGCCAGGTCAGTTGCTGGATTACTCACACCAACGCCCGCACTCACGAAATCATCGCGGCGAACCTCGATCGTTCGCCGATGTATTCCGCTGCCGGTGAAATCGAAGGCATCGGCCCGCGCTATTGCCCGTCGATCGAAGACAAGATCCACCGCTTTGCCGACAAGGAAAGCCATCAGGTGTTTATCGAACCGGAAGGTTTGACTACCCATGAGCTGTACCCGAACGGGATATCCACCAGCTTGCCGTTCGACGTGCAATTGCAGATCGTGCAATCGATCCGCGGCATGGAAAACGCGCACATCGTGCGTCCGGGTTATGCGATCGAGTACGACTACTTCGATCCGCGCGACCTGAAGTACAGCCTCGAGACCAAAGTCATCGGCGGTCTGTTCTTCGCCGGGCAAATCAACGGCACCACCGGTTACGAAGAAGCTGGCGCCCAAGGTTTGCTCGCTGGTGCCAACGCCGCATTGCGCGCCAAGGGCAAAGAAGCCTGGTGTCCGCGTCGCGATGAAGCGTACATCGGCGTGTTGGTCGACGACCTGATCACGCTCGGTACCCAAGAGCCGTACCGCATGTTCACTTCCCGTGCCGAGTACCGCCTGATTCTGCGTGAGGACAACGCCGACCTGCGTCTGACCGAAAAAGGTCGCGAACTCGGCCTGGTCGATGACGCCCGTTGGGCAGCCTTCTGCAAGAAGCGCGAAAGCATCGAACTCGAAGAGCAGCGCCTGAAAAGCACTTGGGTTCGTCCGAATACGCAGCAGGGCGATGCGATTGCCGAGAAATTCGGCACGCCGCTGACCCACGAATACAACTTGCTCAACCTCTTGAGCCGTCCGGAAATCGACTACGCTGGTCTGGTCGAAGTGACCGGCAATGGCGCCGAAGATCCACAGGTCGCCGAGCAGGTTGAAATCAAGACCAAATACGCCGGTTACATTGATCGTCAACAGGACGAAATCGCCCGTCTGCGCGCCAGTGAAGACACGAAATTGCCTGTGGATATCGATTACACCAACATTTCCGGTCTCTCCAAGGAGATCCAGAGCAAGCTCGGCGCGACTCGACCAGAGACGCTCGGCCAGGCTTCGCGGATCCCGGGAGTGACCCCGGCAGCGATTTCGCTGTTGATGATTCATTTGAAAAAACGCGGCGCGGGCCGTCAGTTGGAGCAAAGCGCTTGAGTTCTAAGGTCACTTCGCAACACGCCGAAGAGTTATCCACAGGAGCCCGCGAGCTCGGTGTCAATCTCACTGAAACCCAGCACGAATTGCTGCTGGGTTATCTGGCCCTGTTGATCAAATGGAACCAGGCCTACAACCTGACTGCGGTGCGCGATCCGGACGAAATGGTTTCGCGGCACTTGCTCGATAGTCTCAGCGTCATGTCGTTCATCGAAAACGGTCGCTGGCTCGACGTCGGCAGTGGCGGCGGCATGCCGGGGATCCCGTTGGCGATCCTGTATCCGGATTCGCAAGTGACCTGCCTGGACAGCAACGGCAAGAAAACCCGCTTCCTGACCCAGGTCAAACTCGAACTCAAACTGGATAACCTGCAAGTTATCCACAGTCGTGTCGAAGCCTTCCAGCCTGCTCAACCGTTCAACGGGATCATTTCCCGGGCGTTCAGCAGCATGGAAAACTTCACCAACTGGACTCGCCACTTAGGCGACGCCGATACACGCTGGCTGGCAATGAAGGGCGTTCATCCGGCCGATGAGCTGGTAGCATTGCCGGCAGACTTCAAACTCGATAGCGAACACGCCCTGGCCGTACCCGGTTGCCAAGGCCAACGCCATCTGCTGATACTGCGCCGCACGGCATGATTGGGAACACAAGCAAGAATGGCTAAGGTATTCGCGATAGCGAACCAGAAGGGTGGTGTGGGCAAGACCACCACCTGCATCAACCTCGCAGCATCCCTGGTCGCGACCAAGCGCCGGGTGCTGTTGATCGATCTCGATCCACAGGGCAACGCCACCATGGGTAGCGGTGTGGATAAACACGGCCTGGAAAACTCGGTCTACGACCTGCTGATCGGCGAATGCGATCTGGCCCAGGCCATGCACTATTCCGAGCACGGCGGTTATCAACTGCTGCCGGCCAACCGCGATCTGACGGCGGCTGAAGTGGTGCTGCTGGAAATGCAGATGAAGGAAAGCCGTCTGCGCAGCGCGCTGGCGCCGATCCGTGAAAACTACGATTACATTCTGATCGACTGCCCGCCGTCGCTGTCGATGCTCACGCTGAACGCCTTGGTCGCCGCTGATGGGGTCATTATCCCCATGCAGTGCGAATACTTTGCGCTCGAAGGTCTCAGCGACCTTGTGGATAACATCAAGCGCATCGCTGAACTGCTCAATCCGAACCTGAAAGTCGAAGGCCTGCTGCGGACCATGTACGACCCGCGCCTGAGCCTGATGAACGACGTTTCGGCGCAGCTCAAGGAACACTTCGGCGAGCAGCTTTACGACACGGTGATCCCGCGCAACATCCGTCTGGCCGAAGCGCCGAGCTACGGCATGCCGGCGCTGGCCTACGACAAGCAATCGCGTGGCGCCCTGGCTTATCTGGCCCTGGCCGGCGAGATGGTTCGTCGTCAGCGCAAAAATTCACGCATCGCCGCCGCTCAGGCAACTTAAGGAATCCCCATGGCCGTCAAGAAACGAGGTCTCGGACGTGGACTGGATGCACTGCTGAGTGGTCCGACCGTCAGCGCGCTGGAAGAACAAGCCGCGCAGGCTGACACCCGTGAATTGCAACACCTGCCGCTTGATCTGCTGCAGCGTGGCAAATACCAGCCGCGCCGGGACATGGATCCGCAGGCGCTGGAAGAACTGGCGGCCTCGATCAAAGCGCAAGGCGTGATGCAGCCGATCGTGGTGCGCCCGATTGGCGGTGGCCGCTTTGAAATCATCGCCGGTGAACGCCGCTGGCGCGCGAGCCAGCAAGCCGGGCAGGAAACCATCCCGGCAATGGTTCGCGATGTGCCGGATGAAACCGCGATTGCCATCGCGCTGATCGAGAACATCCAGCGTGAAGACCTCAACCCGATCGAAGAAGCAGTGGCCCTGCAGCGTTTGCAGCAGGAATTCCAGCTGACTCAGCAGCAAGTTGCCGAGGCTGTGGGTAAGTCCCGCGTCACTGTGGCTAACCTGTTGCGGCTTATTGCACTGCCGGAAGTCATCAAGACCATGTTGTCCCACGGCGACCTGGAAATGGGTCATGCCCGTGCTTTGCTCGGTCTGCCGGACAATCAGCAGGTGGAAGGGGCGCGACATGTTGTCGCACGCGGGCTCACCGTGCGCCAAACTGAAGCACTGGTTCGCCAGTGGTTGAGTGGTAAACCGGAGCCTGTGGAAGCGACCAAACCCGACCCGGATATCGCCCGTCTCGAACAGCGTCTGGCCGAGCGCCTAGGCTCTGCGGTGCAGATTCGCCACGGCAAGAAGGGAAAGGGGCAGTTGGTGATCGGTTATAACTCCCTCGATGAGCTTCAAGGTGTGCTCGCACACATCCGCTGAAACATTTCCTCATGTAGCGCGCAGTCGGAAATCACTACCTGACAGTTGAATAGGGGCAGAACCGCCCCTATACTCTGCGCGCATTTTGTCGGCACAAATTATGCCAAGTTATTGAATTCTGGCAGCCGACCATTGGAGAGCAATAGTGATGGAAACCAGCAAGCCAAACCGCCTGCCGTTCCATCGCCTGGCGGTTTTTCCGGTGTTAATGGCTCAATTTGTCATTTTGCTCATTGCCGCTTTGGCGCTCTGGCAATGGCACGGAGTCGTTGCCGGATACTCGGGACTTTGCGGAGGCCTGATAGCCTTGCTGCCCAATGTTTATTTCGCTCACAAGGCATTTCGGTTTTCCGGCGCCCGAGCAGCCCAGTCCATCGTCCGGTCTTTTTATGCCGGCGAGGCAGGCAAACTGATTTTGACGGCAGTGCTCTTTGCACTGGTGTTTGCAGGTGTGAAGCCACTGGCGCCGATAGCTGTATTCGGCGCGTTCGTGCTGACTCAGTCGGTCAGCTGGTTCGCTCCCCTGCTGATGAGAACAAGACTTTCGAGACCTTAGGGCGTTTGAGGCAACCATGGCAGAAACAACCGCTTCGGGCTATATCCAGCACCACTTGCAGAACCTGACCTTCGGTCAGCTACCTAACGGCGGCTGGGGCTTTGCCCATACCGCAGCAGAAGCCAAAGAAATGGGCTTCTGGGCTTTCCACGTCGATACTCTCGGCTGGTCGGTCGCGTTGGGTCTGATCTTCGTACTTCTTTTCCGCATGGCGGCAAAGAAAGCGACTTCGGGTCAGCCGGGTGCTTTGCAGAACTTCGTTGAAGTATTGGTCGAATTCGTCGATGGCAGCGTGAAAGACAGCTTCCATGGCCGTAGCCCGGTGATTGCACCGCTGGCACTGACCATCTTCGTCTGGGTGTTCCTGATGAACGCCGTCGACCTGGTACCGGTCGACTGGATTCCTCAACTGGCCATCCTGATCACCGGCGACCACCACATCCCGTTCCGTGCCGTGTCGACTACCGACCCGAACGCGACCCTGGGCATGGCGTTCTCGGTTTTCGCACTGATCATTTTCTATAGCATCAAGGTCAAGGGCCTCGGCGGCTTCATCGGCGAGCTGACCCTGCACCCGTTCGGCAGCAAGAACATCTTCGTTCAAGCCCTGCTGATCCCGGTGAACTTCCTGCTGGAATTCGTGACCCTGATCGCCAAACCGATCTCTCTGGCTCTGCGTCTGTTCGGCAACATGTATGCCGGCGAGCTGGTGTTCATTCTGATCGCTGTGATGTTCGGCAGCGGTCTGCTCTGGCTGAGCGGCCTGGGCGTTGTTCTGCAGTGGGCGTGGGCTGTGTTCCACATCCTGATCATCACCCTGCAGGCGTTCATCTTCATGATGCTGACCATCGTCTACCTGTCGATGGCGCACGAAGAAAACCATTAAGGCCAGTCTCGACTAGTCTGATGTCCTTCCCGGTCAAACGGGAAGGGGCTCTTCACAGGGCACCTGAAACGATTTGTTTTACCGCTTTAATCTAAAAAACCTAAACCATACGACGTAAAAGTCGGGAGGAAAGATGGAAACTGTAGTTGGTCTAACCGCTATCGCTGTTGCACTGTTGATCGGCCTGGGCGCACTGGGTACCGCAATTGGTTTCGGCCTGCTGGGCGGCAAGTTCCTGGAAGGCGCAGCGCGTCAGCCAGAAATGGTTCCAATGCTGCAAGTTAAAATGTTCATCGTTGCCGGTCTGCTCGACGCCGTAACCATGATCGGTGTTGGTATCGCTCTGTTCTTCACCTTTGCGAACCCGTTCGTTGGTCAGATCGCTGGCTAATTACCCGGATTCTTCCGAGTAATTTGATGTGATGGACAACGTAACTGCGAGGTGTTGGCGTGAACATTAATGCGACCCTGATTGGCCAGTCCGTTGCGTTCCTGATTTTTGTACTGTTCTGCATGAAGTATGTATGGCCTCCGGTCATCGCTGCTCTGCACGAACGTCAAAAGAAGATCGCTGATGGTCTGGACGCTGCCAGCCGTGCAGCTCGCGACCTGGAGTTGGCCCAAGAGAAAGCGGGTCAGCAACTGCGCGAAGCGAAAGCTCAGGCAGCTGAAATCATCGAGCAAGCCAAGAAACGCGGTAACCAGATTGTCGAAGAGGCCGTTGAAAAGGCCCGTGTCGACGCTGACCGTGTGAAGGTTCAGGCTCAAGCCGAGATCGAACAGGAACTGAACAGTGTCAAAGACAAGCTGCGCGCCCAAGTGGGTTTGCTGGCTGTCGGCGGCGCCGAGAAGATCCTGGGTGCCACAATCGATCAAAACGCGCACGCAGAGCTGGTTAACCAACTGGCTGCTGAAATCTAAGCGAGGGCGATCATGGCAGAACTGACCACGTTGGCCCGACCTTACGCTAAGGCGGCCTTCGAGCACGCTCAGGCCCACCAGCAACTGGCCAATTGGTCAGCCATGCTCGGCCTGGCTGCAGCGGTGTCACAAGATGACACCATGCAGCGCGTGCTCAAGGCCCCGCGACTGACGAGCGCAGAAAAGGCCGCCACGTTTATTGACGTGTGCGGCGACAAGTTTGATGCCAAGGCACAGAACTTCATCAATGTCGTTGCCGAAAACGACCGTCTCCCGCTTTTGCCGGAGATTGCCGCTCTTTTCGACCTGTACAAGGCCGAACAAGAGAAATCGGTAGACGTTGAAGTGACCAGTGCTTTTGCATTGAACCAAGAACAGCAAGACAAACTCGCCAAGGTTCTCAGTGCACGACTCAACCGGGAAGTGCGCCTGCAAGTTGCGGAGGATGCTGCCCTTATAGGTGGTGTCGTTATCCGCGCCGGCGACCTGGTTATCGATGGCTCGATTCGCGGCAAAATCGCGAAACTTGCCGAAGCATTGAAATCTTGAGTTTGAAGGGGCAGCAGAGCAATGCAGCAACTCAATCCTTCCGAAATAAGTGAAATTATCAAGGGCCGCATCGACAAACTCGATGTGACCTCCCAAGCCCGTAACGAAGGCACTGTCGTCAGCGTATCTGACGGCATCGTGCGGATTCACGGTCTGGCCGACGTCATGTACGGCGAGATGATCGAGTTTCCGGGCGGCGTCTACGGTATGGCCCTCAACCTGGAGCAAGACTCCGTAGGTGCCGTTGTACTGGGCGCTTATCAGTCTCTGGCTGAAGGCATGAGCGCCAAGTGCACCGGCCGCATCCTCGAAGTTCCGGTTGGTAAGGAACTGCTGGGTCGCGTAGTCGACGCACTGGGTAACCCTGTTGACGGCAAAGGTCCACTGGGCAACACCGAGACCGACGCGGTCGAGAAAGTTGCTCCGGGCGTGATCTGGCGTAAGTCGGTAGACCAGCCTGTACAGACTGGCTACAAGGCTGTCGATGCCATGATCCCTGTCGGCCGTGGCCAGCGTGAGCTGATCATCGGTGACCGTCAGATCGGTAAAACCGCTCTGGCGATCGACGCGATCATCAACCAGAAAGACAGCGGCATTTTCTGCGTCTACGTAGCTATTGGTCAGAAACAATCGACCATCGCCAACGTGGTTCGCAAGCTGGAAGAAAACGGCGCCCTGGCCAACACGATCATCGTGGCTGCCAGTGCTTCGGAATCTCCTGCGCTGCAATTCCTGGCACCGTACTCCGGTTGCACCATGGGTGAATTCTTCCGCGACCGCGGTGAAGACGCACTGATCGTTTATGACGATCTGTCCAAGCAAGCAGTGGCTTACCGCCAGATTTCCCTGCTGCTGCGCCGTCCACCAGGCCGTGAAGCTTACCCAGGCGACGTGTTCTATCTCCACTCCCGTCTGCTGGAGCGCGCATCCCGCGTTTCGGAAGAATACGTAGAGAAGTTCACCAACGGCGCAGTGACCGGCAAAACCGGTTCCCTGACCGCACTCCCGATCATCGAAACCCAGGCTGGCGACGTTTCCGCGTTCGTTCCGACCAACGTGATTTCCATCACCGACGGTCAGATCTTCCTGGAATCGGCCATGTTCAACTCGGGCATCCGCCCTGCAGTGAACGCCGGTGTTTCGGTATCCCGTGTGGGTGGTGCCGCTCAGACCAAGATCATCAAGAAGCTCTCCGGTGGTATCCGTACCGCTCTGGCTCAGTACCGTGAACTGGCGGCATTCGCCCAGTTCGCTTCTGACCTGGACGAAGCGACCCGTAAGCAACTTGAGCATGGTCAGCGCGTTACCGAGCTGATGAAGCAGAAGCAATACGCACCAATGTCGATCGCTGACATGGCGCTGTCGCTGTATGCCGCTGAGCGTGGGTTCCTGACTGACATTGAAATCGCCAAGATCGGCAGCTTCGAACAAGCGCTGATTGCTTTCTTCAACCGCGATCACGCCGATTTGATGGCCAAGATCAACGTTAAAGGTGACTTCAATGACGAAATCGACGCTGGCATGAAAGCCGGTATCGAGAAGTTCAAGGCCACCCAAACCTGGTAAGCCGCAGCGGGAGCCGCGAGGCTCCCGCTTGCTAACCTGATAGGTGTTACATGGCAGGCGCAAAAGAGATTCGCAGTAAGATTGCGAGCATCAAAAGCACGCAAAAGATTACCAGCGCCATGGAAAAAGTGGCGGTCAGCAAAATGCGCAAGGCACAAATGCGCATGGCTGCTAGCCGTCCTTATGCGGAGCGTATCCGCCAGGTTATTGGGCATCTGGCCAACGCCAACCCGGAATACCGCCACCCGTTCATGATCGACCGCGCTATCAAGCGCGTTGGTTATGTTGTGGTGAGCAGTGACCGTGGTCTGTGCGGCGGCTTGAATACCAACCTGTTCAAGGCCCTGGTCAAGGACATGGCGGTAAACCGCGAAAACGGCGTCGAGATTGATCTGTGTGTCGTTGGTAGCAAGGGTGCGGCCTTTTTCCGCAACTTCGGCGGTAACGTCGTTGCAGCTATCAGCCACCTGGGTGAAGAGCCGTCGATCAATGACTTGATCGGCAGCGTCAAGGTGATGCTGGATGCCTACCTGGACGGCCGTATTGACCGCCTGTCCGTGGTGTCCAACAAGTTCATCAACACCATGACGCAACAGCCTACCGTGGAGCAGTTGATTCCACTGGTGGCGACCCCGGATCAGGATCTCAAGCACCACTGGGACTACCTCTACGAACCGGATGCCAAAGAGCTGCTTGACGGCTTGATGGTCCGCTACGTTGAGTCGCAGGTCTACCAGGCGGTGGTCGAGAACAACGCGGCTGAACAAGCTGCGCGGATGATCGCGATGAAGAACGCTACCGACAACGCCGGTGATTTGATCAGCGATTTGCAGCTGATCTACAACAAGGCGCGTCAGGCTGCGATCACCCAAGAGATCTCGGAAATCGTCGGCGGCGCTGCCGCGGTTTAACGGTTCAAATATTCAGAGGATCCAGCTATGAGTAGCGGACGTATCGTTCAAATCATCGGCGCCGTTATCGACGTGGAATTTCCACGCGACAGCGTACCGAGCATCTACAACGCGCTGAAAGTAGTGAGCGCGGCTGAAACCACCCTGGAAGTTCAGCAGCAGCTGGGCGACGGCGTGGTTCGCACCATTGCGATGGGTTCCACCGAAGGCTTGAAGCGCGGTCTGGAAGTTACCGACTCTGGCGCAGCCATCTCCGTACCGGTCGGTAAAGCGACCCTGGGCCGGATCATGGACGTCCTCGGTAACCCGATCGACGAAGCTGGCCCGATCGACACCGAAGAGCGTTGGGGCATTCACCGTCCAGCGCCTTCGTTCGCTGAACAGGCAGGCGGCAACGACCTGCTGGAAACCGGCATCAAGGTTATCGACCTGGTTTGCCCGTTTGCCAAAGGCGGTAAAGTCGGTCTGTTCGGTGGTGCCGGTGTAGGCAAAACCGTAAACATGATGGAACTGATCCGTAACATCGCCATCGAGCACAGCGGTTATTCCGTGTTCGCCGGTGTGGGTGAGCGTACTCGTGAGGGTAACGACTTCTACCACGAGATGAAGGATTCCAACGTTCTGGACAAAGTGGCACTGGTTTACGGTCAGATGAACGAGCCGCCGGGTAACCGTCTGCGCGTAGCACTGACCGGCCTGACCATGGCCGAGAAGTTCCGTGACGAAGGTAACGACGTTCTGCTGTTTGTCGACAACATCTATCGTTACACCCTGGCCGGTACTGAAGTATCCGCACTGCTGGGCCGTATGCCTTCGGCAGTAGGTTACCAGCCGACCCTGGCTGAAGAGATGGGCGTTCTGCAAGAACGTATCACTTCGACCAAGGAAGGTTCGATCACTTCGATCCAAGCGGTATACGTACCTGCGGATGACTTGACCGATCCGTCGCCAGCGACCACCTTCGCCCACTTGGACGCCACCGTCGTTCTGTCCCGTGACATCGCCTCCCTGGGTATCTACCCAGCGGTAGATCCACTGGATTCGACTTCGCGCCAGCTGGACCCGAACGTAATCGGCCAGGACCACTACGACACCGCTCGCGGCGTTCAGTACGTTCTGCAACGTTACAAAGAGCTGAAGGACATCATCGCGATCCTGGGTATGGACGAGCTGTCGGAAGCCGACAAGCAGTTGGTAAACCGTGCTCGTAAGATCCAGCGCTTCTTGTCGCAGCCGTTCTTCGTGGCTGAAGTCTTCACCGGTGCTTCGGGTAAATACGTTTCCCTGAAAGACACCATTGCTGGCTTCAAAGGCATCCTCAACGGTGACTACGACCACCTGCCAGAACAAGCGTTCTACATGGTTGGCGGCATCGAAGAAGCGATCGAGAAAGCCAAGAAACTGTAATCCCGGCGCCCGGCAACGGGCGCTCATTTAGGTTGAGGCAATCAGATGGCTATGACAGTCCATTGCGATATCGTCAGCGCGGAAGGGGAAATCTTTTCCGGCCTGGTCGAGATGGTGATTGCGCACGGTGCACTGGGTGATCTTGGTATCGCTCTGGGTCACGCGCCGCTGATCACTAATCTGAAGCCAGGTCCGATCCGCCTGATCAAGCAAGGCGGGGAAGCCGAGGTGTTCTACATCTCCGGTGGTTTCCTCGAGGTTCAGCCGAACATGGTCAAGGTGCTTGCCGATACCGTGCAACGCGCCGCCGACCTGGATGAAGCTCAAGCCCAGGCAGCTCTCAAGGCTGCCGAAGCTGCTCTGCACGAGAAGAGCGCAGATTTCGACTACGGAGCTGCGTCCGCACGTCTGGCCGAGGCTGCAGCACAGCTGCGCACCGTCCAGCAGATCCGCAAGAAGTTTGGCGGTTAATCCGTCAGCCGCTTGTTGTGCGATTGATAAAAAAGGGTAGCCTCGGCTACCCTTTTTTCTTTTCCGAATTCCCGAAACCCGGTCGCAGTTGCTGACCACCCAGGATTGGTAGCCAGTCATGTCTCTTGAAATCGTTATCCTCGCGGCCGGTCAAGGCACCCGTATGCGTTCGGCGCTGCCGAAAGTGCTGCATCCGATTGCCGGCAACTCCATGCTGGGTCATGTTATCCACAGCGCCCGGCAACTTGATCCACAGCGCATCCATGTGGTCATCGGCCATGGCGCGGATGTGGTGCGCGAACGTCTGGCTGCTGATGATCTGAATTTCGTCCTGCAGGACAAGCAACTCGGCACCGGCCACGCCACTGCTCAAGCGGTGCCGTTCATTACTGCCGACACCGTGCTGATCCTCTACGGTGACGTGCCGCTGATCGAAGTCGAAACCCTGCAGCGTCTGCTCAAGCACGTCGTGCCTGGACAGATGGGTTTGCTCACCGTCGAGCTGGATGACCCGACCGGTTACGGCCGCATCGTGCGCGATGCCGACGGCAAGGTCGTAGCCATCGTTGAACACAAAGATGCCAGCGAAGCGCAACGCGCAATTACTGAAGGTAATACCGGCATTCTCGCGGTACCGGCCAATCGTCTGGCCGACTGGATGAGTCGCCTGTCGAACAACAATGCCCAAGGCGAGTACTACCTGACCGACGTGATCGAGATGGCGGTGAGTGATGGCCTGGTTGTCGCCACCGAACAACCGCACGACCCGATGGAAGTGCAGGGCGCCAACGATCGCAAGCAACTGTCCGAGCTGGAGCGTCACTACCAGTTGCGCGCCGGCCGTCGGTTGATGGCGCAAGGCGTGACTCTGCGTGACCCGGCGCGTTTCGACGTGCGCGGTGAAGTGACCGTCGGTCGCGACGTGCTGATCGACATCAACGTGATCCTCGAAGGCAATGTGGTCATTGAAGACGACGTGGTGATCGGCCCGAACTGCGTGATCAAGGACAGCACTCTGCGCAAAGGCGTGGTGATCAAGGCCAACTCGCACATTGAAGGTGCCGTTCTGGGCGAGGGCAGTGATGCCGGCCCGTTCGCGCGTCTGCGTCCAGGCACCGTGCTCGAAGCGCGTGCGCATGTGGGTAACTTTGTTGAATTGAAAAATGCCCACATGGGCGAAGGCGCCAAGGCCGGACACCTGACTTATCTGGGCGATGCCGAAATCGGTGCGCGCACCAACATCGGCGCAGGCACCATCACCTGCAACTACGACGGCGCCAACAAGTGGAAAACCGTGCTGGGTGCGGATGTGTTCATCGGCTCCAATAATTCGTTGGTCGCGCCTGTGGATATCTCTGCCGGTGCGACCACGGCAGCCGGTTCGACCATTACGCAGAATGTGGATAACGCGCAGTTGGCCGTGGGCCGAGCGCGGCAGAGGAATATCGATGGCTGGAAGCGGCCGGAGAAGATCAAGAAGAGCTGAGTTATCCACAGCGGCTTTTTGAAGATCAGAAGATCGCAGCCTTCGGCAGCTCCTACGGGGACTGTTGGGGTTGCGATTTTTTTTGGGCGACAGCTTGACGATTTATGGCCGATAGGTTTTGATTGCTTACGTTATCTTTCGAAACGAAACTTAAGCCGCCATGTCGAAACGCAACACGCCGCAACGCCGCCACAACATCCTCGCCTTGCTCAACGAGCAGGGCGAAGTCAGTGTGGATGAACTGGCCAAGCGCTTCGAAACCTCCGAAGTTACGATTCGCAAGGATCTCGCCGCGCTGGAAAGCCACGGTCTGTTGCTGCGCCGCTACGGCGGGGCGATCACCATGCCGCAGGAACTGGTCGCGGAAACCGCGCAGAGCGTTTCCAAGTACAAACAGGCCATCGCCCGTGCAGCGGTGAAACGCATCCGCGAACACGCGCGAATCATCATCGACAGCGGCAGCACCACCGCCGCCATGATCCCGGAGCTTGGCCAACAGCCCGGTCTGGTAGTGATGACCAACTCCCTGCACGTCGCCAATGCCTTGAGCGAACTCGAACACGAGCCGGTGCTGTTGATGACCGGCGGCACTTGGGATCCGCATTCGGAATCCTTTCAGGGCCAGGTCGCCGAGCAGGTACTACGCTCTTACGACTTCGACCAATTGTTCATTGGCGCCGACGGTATCGACCTGGTGCGCGGCACCACGACCTTCAATGAGCTGCTCGGTTTGAGCCGGGTCATGGCCGAAGTGGCGCGGGAAGTCATCGTCATGGTCGAGGCCGACAAGATCGGTCGCAAGATTCCCAACCTGGAGCTGCCATGGAGCAGCGTCCATACCCTAATTACCGATGATCGCCTGCCCAATGACGCACGCGATCAGATTCAGGCCCGCGGTATCAACTTGATTTGCGCGGCTGTCAGTCAGGAGAAATAAGCATGTGTGGAATTGTCGGCGCAGTTGCTGAACGTAATATCACCGCCATCCTGCTCGAAGGCCTCAAGCGCCTGGAATACCGCGGCTATGACAGCGCCGGTGTCGCGGTCTTCACCAACGACGAAACCCTCGAGCGCATGCGTCGCCCGGGTAAAGTCAGCGAGCTCGAAGCGGCGCTGGCCGAACACCCGCTGGTGGGCCGTCTCGGCATTGCCCACACCCGTTGGGCGACTCACGGCGCACCGTGCGAGCGTAACGCCCACCCACATTTCTCCGGCGACATCGCGGTGGTGCACAACGGCATCATCGAAAACCACGAAGCCTTGCGTGAACAACTGAAAGCGCTGGGTTACGTGTTTACGTCGGACACCGACACCGAAGTTATCGCTCACCTGCTCAACCACAAACTCAAGGATCAGCCTGACCTCAGCGTTGCGCTTAAAGCGACGGTCAAGGAACTGCA
This sequence comes from Pseudomonas sp. VD-NE ins, assembly GCF_031882575.1. Lineage (NCBI taxonomy): Bacteria > Pseudomonadati > Pseudomonadota > Gammaproteobacteria > Pseudomonadales > Pseudomonadaceae > Pseudomonas > Pseudomonas sp. VD-NE ins. The sequence continues at coordinate 6,623,012 of NZ_CP134772.1, read as the reverse complement.
CGGTGCATACGGCCTGGCCGTGATCAATGCCAAGCAGCCGGATCGTCTGGTCGCCGCGCGCAGTGGCAGTCCGTTGGTGATTGGTCTGGGTCTGGGTGAGAACTTCCTCGCGTCTGACCAGTTGGCGCTGCGTCAGGTCACCGACCGCTTCATGTACCTGGAAGAAGGCGATATCGCCGAAATTCGCCGCGATAACGTGAAGATCTGGGACATCAACGGCAACGCCGTCGAGCGCCAGACCGTGCAGTACAGCGACGGTGCCGAAGCCGCCGACAAGGGCGAATATCGCCACTACATGCTCAAGGAAATCCACGAGCAACCGGCCGTTGTACAACGCACCCTCGAAGGTCGCCTGAGCAATGATCAGGTGCTGGTGCAAGCATTCGGCCCACAAGCGGCCGAGCTGTTCGCCAAAGTGCGTAACGTGCAGATCGTCGCGTGCGGTACCAGTTATCACGCCGGTATGGTCGCGCGTTACTGGCTCGAAGAACTGGCCGGTATCCCGTGCCAGGTCGAAGTGGCCAGTGAATTCCGTTACCGCAAAGTCGTGGTGCAGCCGGACACGCTGTTCGTGACCATCTCGCAGTCCGGCGAAACCGCCGACACCCTCGCGGCCCTGCGCAACGCCAAAGAGCTGGGCTTCTTGGCCAGTCTGGCGATCTGCAACGTCGGCATCAGTTCGCTGGTGCGCGAGTCGGATCTGACCCTGTTGACTCAGGCCGGCCGCGAAATCGGCGTGGCCTCGACCAAAGCCTTCACCACGCAGTTGGTCGGCCTGTTGTTGCTGACGCTGTCGCTGGGTCAAGTGCGCGGTACCTTGGCCGAAGGCGTTGAAGCCCGTTTGGTCGAAGAACTGCGTCGCCTGCCAACCCGTCTCGGCGAAGCACTCGCCATGGACAGCACTGTGGAGAAGATCGCCGAGCTGTTCGCCGAGAAAAACCACACCCTGTTCCTTGGCCGTGGTGCGCAATTCCCGGTGGCGATGGAAGGTGCGCTGAAACTCAAGGAAATCTCCTACATCCACGCCGAAGCTTATCCGGCCGGCGAGCTGAAACACGGCCCGCTGGCGCTTGTGGATAACGACATGCCGGTGGTTACCGTGGCGCCGAACAACGAACTGCTGGAAAAGCTCAAATCCAACCTGCAGGAAGTCCGCGCCCGTGGCGGCGAGCTGATCGTATTCGCCGACGAAAAATCCGGGATGACCAACGGCGAAGGCACCCACGTGGTGCAGATGCCGCATATCCACGACATCCTCTCGCCGATCCTCTACACGGTTCCGCTGCAGCTGCTGTCGTACTACGTCGCGGTGCTCAAAGGCACGGACGTCGATCAGCCGCGTAACCTGGCGAAGTCGGTGACGGTGGAGTAACGGTTTTTGCACGAGAGCGCGAGATTTCGCGCTCTCATGTAGGACATTGGAACCAGACTCTCACTACTGCGTTTTTTTCTGTAAAAAAAATCCGCAAAATAATCCGCGTATTACATCAGTATGAGAAACCTCCTACAGAACTCAAGGCTAGGTAAATAGGGGCCTTGAGCGTATTCTTGAATCCGCAGATAAATCCGCGATTCTGGAGGTTGAATGTGTGCTGAAACAGTCTTGGGAACCCATTGGCTTGAGCCGCTTATGCCGGTATTTCCGAATGAAATACTGCATTTGGCTGAGCAGGTGCCGTTTCAGGCTGGGAAGCTCAGTGCGATGGTTTCTCCCCCCATGTTGCAGCGGGTCGGCGGGTTACTTCGGGTTACCAGCAGCTTTTACAGTAACTTGATTGAAGGCCAGTTCACCGAGCCGGTGACCCTCGCCCCGACGTCTCCCAAACGGCAACGCAAGGAGCTGACCGAACTGGCGATGACGCACATCGGTACGCAACAGGCTTTCGAGCGCGCGTTGTCCATGCATAAGAGCCTTCCTTGGGAAGTTCTCTTCAGCCCGGCTTTTGTTGCGCGTTTGCACAAAAGACTCTTCTACGGAGCCCGCGAAGATCAATTGATGTTGAGCGACGGTAGCCCCTTGGTACCCGGCGAATTGCGTGATGTAAGGGGACGAGAAGTTCTGGTCGGCAACCATTCTGCACCACCCTGTCAATCCGTGAGTCCGATGCTCGCTCGAATGCAGAATGTGTATGGGCGTTTGCCGGATGCGCGGAGTCGATTGCTTTCGGTGATGGCGTATCACCACAGACTGGCTTGGGTACATCCATTTATCGATGGCAACGGGCGAACCATCAGGTTACTTACTCATCTTCAACTGCAAAAACTTGGGCTGGTCTCACCTCTCTGGTCGTTATCTCGCGGTCTCGCTCGACAGCAGGGAACCTATTACGCCCGATTAGCCAATGCCGACAAACCCCGCCGCGGAGATCTGGACGGTCGTGGTCAGCTGACTCAAGCAGGCTTGTTCGAGTTTGTCGGCTTCATGTTGGAAACCTGTCTCGACCAAATGCGTTATACCGAGCGGGCGTTGAACATATCGAATATGCGCGAAAGATTGCACAGCATTTTTGTGTGGCACGAGCGTGTAAAAATGGCGGGAATCAAACCTGAGGCTGCACGGGCATTGCATGTTCTGCTGACTCAGGGAACGTTGAGTCGAGCCGACTTCAAGATTTTCACCGGACTGTCGGATCGCGTAGCCACGGATCAGTTGAAAGGTTTGGTGCAGTTGGGGTTGGTGGAAAGTGCGACACCGAAAGCGCGTGATCTTTATCCGGGTCTACCGATTTGGTTTGCTCAGTTGTTGTTCCCGGATTTGCACCAGCGGATGAACGCTGCGACGTAGGAGTCAAGGAATGGATCGCTTCCAGGAAATGCACATCTTCACCACTGTCGCCCAAGAGCAAGGCTTCTCAGCGGCGGCGCGGCGTCTGGGTTTGTCAGCGGCCAGCGTCACGCGGGCGGTGGCGGCGCTGGAGTTGCGCATCGGCACGCAATTGCTGATTCGCACCACGCGCAGTGTGCATTTGAGCGAAGCCGGGCAGCGTTATCTGGAGGATTGTCGGAGGATTCTCGCCGAGGTGCAGGAAGCCGAGGATTCGGCGGCGGGCAGTCATGCCGAGCCGCGTGGGCAACTGACGGTGACGGCGCCGGTGTTGTTCGGTGATTTGTTTGTGACGCCGGTGATGGCGAGTTATCTCGCGCAGTATCCGGATGTCACGATTAATGCCGTGCTGGTTGATCGGATCGTCAACATGGTCGAGGAGGGCATCGATGTGGCGGTGCGCATCGGTGATCTGCCGGACAGCAGCCAGCATGCGATTCGGGTGGGTGAGGTGCGTCGAGTCATTTGCGGCTCGCCTGAATACTTTGCCAAACATGGTCGACCGGCTCATCCCAGCGCGCTGGCGGGAGCGCCAGTAGTGGCGACTTCAGCGATTGGTCAGCAACGCACCTGGCCGTTTCTCGACGCTGGCGAACCGCTGAGTGTGCGTCCCGAGCCGCGTCTGATCGTTACCGCCAATCAGGCTGCGATTACAGCAGCTTGCACAGGCTTGGGTTTGACCCGGGTGTTGTCCTATCAAGTGGCGAGCCAGGTTGCCGCCGGCGCACTGGAAATCGTCCTCGCCGAATTCGAACTGCCGCCGCTGCCGATCCATGTCGTGTATCAGGGCGGGCGCAAGGCTCCAGCGCGGATCCGCAGTTTTGTCGATTTCACGGCAGAGGCTTTGCGCGAACATCCAGCGTTGAAAAATGCAGCGTTATTGCTCTCGGTGAAATAATCGATTGCGTTTACTGGTGATTCTGTTGTTTTCGCGATCAGCGCAAGATGGCCTCCATCGGCGCGCTCATCCCCGCAGCGGCGCCCCTGCTCAGCGGAGTCGACCATGCAAGCAATCAAACTCTACAACTTTCCACGTTCCGGCCACGCCCACCGTGTCGAGCTGATGTTGTCCCTGCTGCAACTGCCGACCGAGCTGATCCTCGTCGATCTGGCCAAAGGTGAGCACAAGCAGCCGGCGTATCTGGCGATCAACAGTTTTGGCCAAGTACCGGCCATTGATGACGGCGGCGTGGTGCTGGCCGACTCCAACGCAATTCTGGTTTATCTGGCGCAGAAATACGGCCACGGTCGTTGGCTGCCAACCGATCCGGTCGGTGCGGCACGTGTGCAGCGCTGGTTGTCGGCGGCCGCCGGGCCGATTGCATTCGGCCCTGCCGCTGCGCGATTGGTCACAGTGTTTGGTGCCCAACTGAATGCAGAAGAAGCGATTACCCGTGCGCACAACCTGCTCAAGGTGATGGACATCGAGTTGGGCAAAACACCGTATCTGGCCGGCAACGAACCGAGCATTGCCGACGTTTCGGCCTACAGTTACATCGCTCATGCACCGGAAGGCAATGTGTCGCTGGACGACTACGGTAACGTCCGCGCTTGGCTGGCCCGGGTCGAGGCCCTGCCTGGTTTCGTCGGCATGCCGCGCACGATTGCCGGTCTGCAAACCACCGCCTGATTTTCGCAATCCACACTGTGCCGAGGGTGCAGGGGAGAGGTCGTGATGGAACGTTCACCGTGGCACGCTGGCGAGCAACAGTTGCAAGCGAAAGTCGGGGTTGCCGAACGCATGGAAGCCTTCGGGCGTAAGGTGATTCGCACCTGGATGCCGGACCAGCACCGTGAGTTCTATCAGCAATTACCCTTCATGTTGTACGGCGCAGTCGATGCAGATGGGCGCCCGTGGGCCAGTGTGCTCGAAGGCGCGCCGGGTTTTGCCCATTCGCCGGATCCCGAGCACCTGCATTTCGCCAGTCAGCCTGCTGCCGATGACCCTGCGCAGCTGCGTAACGGCGAACCGATCGGCTTGCTTGGCATCGAGTTGCACACCCGTCGGCGCAATCGCCTCAACGGTCATGTCGGCAATCTGAGCGCTCACGGTTTTGATGTGAGCGTGGATCAGGCCTTCGGCAACTGCCCGCAATACATTCAACTGCGCCAGTTTCAGCGCGTGCCGCTGACGGATCCGCAGACACGCCCGGCTGAGCATCTGAACGGCCTCGATGACGCGGCCATCGCGCTGATCACTGGCGCCGATACGTTTTTTGTCGCCAGTTTTGTGGATGTCGAGGGCGAGCGCGCGGTGGATGTTTCTCATCGTGGCGGCCAGGCCGGTTTCGTACGGGTAGAAGGCAATCGTCTGACCATCCCCGATTTCGCTGGCAATCTGCACTTCAACACGCTTGGCAATCTGCTGCTCAACCCCAAGGCTGGCTTGCTGTTCATCGACTTTTCCACAGGTGATCTGCTGCAACTCAGCGGGCGCACCGAGATTCTTCTCGATGATCCGCAGATCGAGGCCTTTCAAGGCGCGGAACGCCTGTGGACGTTTGAAGTGGAAAAACTGGTGCGGCGCCCGGCCGCCCTGGCGTTGCGCTGGCGCTTCGACGGCATGTCGCCGACCAGTCTTTTGACCGGTAACTGGGCCGAAGCCGACGCGCGTTTGCAGGCGCAGGCGCTGGGCAACCAATGGCGGCCGCTGCGGGTGGCGAAGATCGAAGCGGAGAGCCGCCACATTCGCTCGATCTATCTGGAGCCGACCGATGGCGCCGGTTTGCCGGTGTTTCTTGCCGGTCAGCATTTGCCGCTGCGTTTCACCCTCGACGGTGAGGTACACATCCGCACGTACAGCCTTTCGAGTGCGCCGTCGGACGGTTTTTACCGGATCAGCGTCAAGCGCGAAGGGTTGATTTCCTCGCATCTGCATGAGCAGATTCGCGTCGGTGACGTACTGGAGGCGCGGGCACCGCAAGGGCATTTCACGGTGGCGCCACTGGAGCACCGACCGTTGGTGCTGTTGGCGGCCGGAGTAGGCATCACGCCATTGCTGTCGATGTTGCGCGAAGTGGTGTACCAAGGCTTACGCACTCGGGGGATTCGTCCGACATTGTTGCTGCAGAGTTCGCGCAGCCTCGCCGATCAGCCGTTTCGCAGGGAGCTGGATCGTTTGCTCGAAACCGCAGGCGACTCTGTGCGAGTCCTGCGCTTGCTCAGCCAGCCGGAAGCCGATCTGCAAGAGGGCGAGGATTTCGATGTGCGTGGGCGCATCGACGGCACTGTGCTGAGAAACCTGCTGAATGCCGAGGATTTCGACCAGCTCGACTTTGTGCTCTGCGGCCCCGGTGGTTTTACCCAAGGGCTTTACGACACCCTGCGCGAACTGGATGTGCGCGATGCGCAGATCCATGCGGAAACCTTTGGCCCGTCGACGCTGAAACGCCAGGCCGATCCGGACGCGATCGTGATCGAACAACCGCCCGCAGCGACCACATCGGTGCCGGTGGTGTTCGAGCGCTCGGCAAAAGAGGCGCGCTGGCAGCCTGATGGCGGGAGTTTGCTGGAGCTGGCGGAAAGCCGGGGTTTGCGTCCGGAGTTTAGTTGCCGGGGTGGTTCGTGCGGTACCTGCAAGACCCGGCTGGTCAGCGGCGCGGTGAATTATCCACAGCCGCCGGCGGATATTCCGGAAGCGGGGCATGTGCTGATTTGCTGCGCGGTTCCGGCACATAGTACCCACCCTTTAGTGCTGGATCTGTAATTCCGACCCCGCCACAAATACCCTGTGGGAGCGAGCCTGCTCGCGAATGCGTCGGATCAGTCAACATCATTGTTGCTGACAGACCGCTTTCGCGAGCAGGCTCGCTCCCACAGTTGGTATACGTTCCAAAACAGGGTTCAGGCGTAAGACAGGTCTTTCTCCTCCAGCAATTCCTGATACAACGCCGTCCATTTGCGCCCCATTTCATCGGCTGTGAATAGCTGGCGGTAACGCGCTTCGGCTTTCACCCCCATCGCTGCGGCGCGCACCGGGTCTTCCCAGAGCGTGCGCATCGCCTCGCGAAATGCCTGTGGATGACTGGGCGGGACCACCAGCCCGGTTTCGTTGTGAATATTGATGTAGCTGGTGCCAGTGCCGATCTCGCTGGAGATCATCGGCTTGCCGTACATCGCGCCTTCCAGCAGGGAGATGCCGAAAGCTTCGGAGCGCAGGTGTGACGGGAAAACAATCGCGTAGCTCAGTTGCAGCAGCGCGACTTTGTCCTCGTCACCGAGGCGGCCGAGGAAATGAATATTGCGCAGGCCCAACGCCTGTGCCTGAGCGTGCAGCTCCAGTTCCAATGGCCCGGCACCGACAATGACGACGGGATAATCCACGTCTTTCAGCGCCTCGAGCAGAATGTGCAGGCCTTTGTAGTAACGCATCACCCCGACAAACAGAAAAAACTTATCCCCAAGTTGCTGGCGCCAGCGATTCATCCGCTCGGTATCGGGTTGTGGATAACCTGCCTTGTTCAGACCATAGGGAATCACCCGGGTCTTGTCCTGGAACTGCTGCAGCACATCGCTGGTGTGCAGGTAGTTCGGTGAAGCGGCAACAATGCGGTCGGCGCTGGCGAGGAAGCGGTTCATCAACGGGCGATAGAGTTTGAGCAGGTGCTTCTGGCGAATGATGTCCGAGTGGTAAGTCACCACACTCGGTTTATTCATCGTGCTGGCGAAATGCACCAGGTCCATGAACGGCCACGGGAAGTGGTAGTTGACTACATCGGCCTCGGCCGCCAGTTCGCGAAACTGTTTGAACACGCTCCAGGAAAAACCGGTGGAGGCGAACTGGATGTCGAGTTTGGCGCGGTGCACTTCGTGCTGGCCCAATTTCACCACGGGCGGTGTCGGGTCGGCACTGAGCGTCAGCACCTGGCCGTCGATACCGTGCTGGGCGCCGCTTTCGCACAGTTGGAAGATCACTTGCTCAATGCCGCCGACCGAGTCAGGCAGGTACGTCTTGAAAAAATGAAGAACTCGCATTCAACCTCCCATGGCCTGGCGGTAGGCACTGGCGGTGGCCTGTGCACAACGCTCCCAGGAAAAAAGCCGTGACTGCTGTAACCCGGCTTCTTGGCATGCCTGCCAATGCGCTTGATCGTCGATCAGTTGGCTCAGCGCATCACGCAGGCCTTCTGCATCGTCAGCTTCAATATAGTTGCCCGCTGCGCCCGCGACTTCCGGCATTGCCGAAGAACGCGTGAGCACCACCGGTGTGCCACTGGCCATGGCCTCCAGCACTGGCAGACCAAAACCTTCATACAGCGACGGAAAAATCAGGGCGCGGGCGCCGGCCAACAGTTGCGCCACCTGGTCATCGGGCAAATAACCGAGCAGGCACACATGCCCGCTGGCCAACGCCTGACGCAAGGGTTCGCTGAACTGCTCGCGTTCCCAGCCGGCCATGCCGACGATCAGCAGCGGATAACGCTGGCGCACGGCCTCCGGCAGCAGGGCATGGGCGCGCAGGGCCAAGCCAAGGTTCTTGCGCGGCTCCAGCGTGCCTACGCAAAGGAAATACTCCCGCGCCTCAACCGCGTGCGCCTTGAGCACCGCGTCAATGGCGCTCGCCTCGCGCGGATGAAAGCGCTCGGCGACCCCCAGTGGCGCGACGACGAAACGCTCGGCAGGCAGGCCGAAATAATCCTGAGCTTCTTCGGCAATCGCTTGCGAGTCGGTGAGAATGACCTGCGCCTGTTGCACACCCACGGTCAATCGCCGCTCGATTTCCTTGAGCCGTGCCGGTGGCTGGGTTTCGGGGAAATGCAGGTGAGTCAGGTCGTGCAGGGTGATCACGGTCGGGCCGTCGAAGGCCAGCGGCCACAGACTCGGTTCGTGATAGAGGTCGATACCTTGCGTGCGACCCTGATCGAAGCGTTTCTGCTCCAGCCAGCGACGTGCCTGATAGGCCCCGGGAATCTGCCGCAGCAGTGGCGTCAGGCGCGAGTAACCGGGCATCGCCGCTTCCGGCAGTGCCGAGCTCCAGCCCCAGCCGTGGAACAATGTCACGTCAATGTCGGGTTCGCTGCGCAAGGCGTTGACCAGTTCGGCAACGTAATGGCCGATGCCGGTGCGCGGTGCCTGAAGAATGCGTGCGTTAAGCGCTATGCGCATGTTGCCTCGCTGGCGCCGCCGGCGCTTGCAGAACATTACGCACACTGCGTTCGGCCAGTTGCAGACTGGCTTCGCGCCAGCCGATCCACTGCCAGTCCGCGACCTCGCGAGCAGCGGGGAACTGGCCGTTGCGCTGGAATTGGTTGATCAGGTCGGCAAGGCTTTGCGGATCCTGCAGATCAAAATACGCCATGAACTCGCCGCCGATTTCGCGGAACACCGCGATATCGCTGCCCATCGCCGGCAGGCCACGCTGCATGGCTTCCACCAAGGGCAAACCAAAGCCTTCGACGAATGAGGGGAACACCAGCGCACTGGCGTGAGCGTAAGCGTGTTCAAGACTGGTGTCGCTGAGGTCGTTGAACATGAACAGACGCTGATTCAGCTCGGGATGATTGCGCACCCGGGCGAGCAGGGCCTCGCATTTCCAGCCGATCCGCCCGGCGATGCACAGCCGGGCCGTTGAGCCAGTGGCCCAGGCGCGCTCGAAGGCATCGAGCAGATACGCATGGTTTTTGCGTGGCTCGATGGTGCTGACCATCAGGTAAACCGGCTCGGTTGTCGTGAACAATTGCTTCAGGCGCGGCTCGACCGTTGCCTGGTCGGTATGCAGATCCAGTTCGGAACCCAGGTAAAAGAAATCGAACCAGCGCTTGCTGGTCTGCTCGACACCGATTCTGCGCTGCAATTCTTCACGCACCTGATCACGCACCGTGGCGGAAATCGCCATGTAGCCATCGGCCGTGCGAGTGATCCAGTCGAACCACTCGCTGAAAACCTCGACCAGACGCGTGTCGTAAAACTGCGGATGGGTCAGCGGTATCAGGTCGTAGATCACCGCGATCATGCCGACGCCGTCGCGTTTGAGTCGCTCGACGTGGGCGAAAAAATCCGAGTGCCAGGATGAATCCAGCAACACCAGTTGATCGCCCGGCTGGTGTTGTAACGGTGAACAACGTTTGAGCAGTTGCCTGCGATTGATTCGTCGGATCAGGCGGATCGGCAGGCCGAACGCGCCGAAGATCGTCAGCCGGTAGCCGACATACAGAATCCGCCGTGCCAGTTTCGAGGTGAGTTGCGCATCACGACGCTGATGCCATTGCCAGAAGCGATGGGCGAGGCGCTCCAGGCGACCGCCGAAGGTTTCCAGCCTGTTGAAAAAAGGCGTATCGAGCGATGCCAGTTGCAGTACGCGATAGAGTTCGCCATTCAGCACCACCACCGGCATGCACTCGACGCCTGCGGCGCTGGCAGGCAGTTGCTTGATGACGTTGCGCACCACCCGCTGAATCCCCGAGTTGATGGTCGGGTGTTTGAACACATGGGTGCATTCGACGAGCAAGCGGGTCATGGCAAGCGCTCGACAGGCCGGGCTTCGGTGTCGCGCAAGATGGTGGTCTTGGCACCCAGCCATGAACAGCCGACGAAATCTTCCTGTCGATTGTTGATGACGTGGAACACCAGCCCGTAATCGCGCCATTCGAAATTGCGATCGAGGTGAGAGTCCAGGCGCGACAGGCTCAGCGACACGGAGTAATTGCCTTTGCCCAACCCCATGACGAAAGCGAAGCGATAGGTGAAACGCTCGCCGGCGTGCAGGTCGGTCAGCGCCTTGTCGAGGCGATGGGTGTTGATGCCGTACATCATCTGGCCCAGACGATCCTTGAGGATAAAGCCCAGTACCAGCCGTTCGATGTCCTTGCGCACTTCAACTTTCACTTCGAGCACCACCGCTTGGCCGACTTCGGCGGCGTCGATGCTGCGATCGTTTTCGTCGAGCAGGCGCACGCCGAGAATCGCTGCTTCGCCGGTCCCGGAGACGGTTTGCACTTCGCCGCCGGCGAGCATTTCCTGTCGCACGATCTGACCTTCGCGTTCGGCCATCAGCGCGTTGTAATAATCGAGCACCGGCTCCGGTTTGCCGTACATGGCCATGCGGCCATCCTTGAGCAGAATCGCCGAATCGCAGATCGATTGAATGGCCGAACGGTCGTGGGACACGATCAGCAGCGTGGTCCCGGATTTGCGGAAACTGCGGATGCGTTCGAAGCTTTTGTGCTGGAAGTAGGCGTCGCCCACCGACAGTGCCTCGTCGACGATAAGGATGTCCGGGCGCCGCGCCGTGGCAACGCTGAACGCCAGGCGCATCTGCATGCCGCTGGAGTAAGTGCGTACCGGTTGGTCGATGGCGTCGCCGATCTCGGCGAAATGCTCGATGTCGGGTATCAGTGCTTCGATTTCTTCGAGCTGCATGCCCAGCAACTGGCCGGCCATGATGGCGTTCTGGCGACCGGTGAAATCCGGGTGGAAACCCATGCCCAGTTCCAGCAGTGCTGCCACGCGGCCTTGCAGTTCTATCTTGCCGGTGGTGGGTTGGGTGGTGCCGGTGATCATCTTCAGCAAAGTGCTTTTGCCCGCGCCGTTGGCGCCGACGATGCCCACCGCTTCACCGGGGGCGATTTCGAATTCGACGTCTTGCAGCACCCAGTGCTGGCGGTGGCGGATCGGCGAAAACGGGAGCAGCCACTCGGCCAGTCGGCTCCAGCGGTTGGGGTATTGTTTGTAGGCCTTGCTCAGGCCGGTGACGCGAATATGTCCCATCAGAGTTCATCCACCATTTCGCCGACGCGCTGGCGAAACAGCCGCAGACCGATCAGACAAAACAGCACACCCGTGACGAAGATCGGCAGCAGCGAGCTCCAGACCGGCCACTGACCGTAGAGAAACAGGTTTTGATAACTGCTGAACAGGTTGGTCAGCGGGTTGAGTTGCAGCAGGCGCTGTACCCATTCCGGCAGGATCGTGATCGGGTAAACGATCGGCGTCAGCCAAAACCAGAATTGCAGGCAGATGCCGAACAGCTGACCGACATCGCGGAAGAACACGTTCAATACGCCGAGGACCATGCCCAGTCCGGCGCAGAACATCATTTGCAGGGCGATCAATGGAATCAGCGCCAACAAGGCCATGCCCGGCCAGCGTCCGGTGATCAGCAGAAAGCCGAGAAACAGGCTGATGATGATCGCGAAGTTGATCCCGGCGTTGCACAGCACTATCACCGGCAGACAGATGCGCGGGAAGCTGATTTTCTTCAGCAGGTTGGCGTTTTCCAGAAACATGTTCTGGCTGCGCAGAGTAATTTCGGAAAACAGTCCCCACGCCAGCAGCCCGGCGCAGAGGTAGACGCTGTAGGCCATGCTGTCATCCACGCCGGGTAAACGGGCGCGCATGATGTGGGAAAAGATCACGGTGTAAACGACGATCATCGACAGCGGATTGAAGATCGGCCACAGCGCGCCGAACAACGAATTGCGGTACCGCGCTTGAAACTCTCGCTGCACGCTGCCGAAGATGAAACCCCGGTAGCCATGCAATGAGCGGAACAGGGAAAGCAGCATTTAAACCGTCCTGCCGTATTGGTCTTCGAAGCGAACGATGTCGTCCTCTCCCAGGTATTCGCCGCTTTGCACTTCGATGATCACCAGATCGATCACCCCGGGGTTTTCCAGGCGATGCTTGTGGCCGGCGGCGATGAAGGTCGATTCGTTCTTGGCTACCAGCGTCGTACCGCTGCCATTGTTGGTGACCTTGGCCATGCCTTCGACCACCACCCAGTGTTCGTTGCGGTGATGGTGCATTTGCAGCGACAACTTGCCGCCAGGCTTGACCACGATGCGCTTGATCTTGAAGCGCGGCCCTTCTTCGAGAACAGTGTAAGTACCCCACGGACGGCTGACGGTACGATGCAACCGATAGGCTTCGTGGGATTTGTCCTTGAGTTGCTTGGCCACGCGGCGTACGTCCTGCGCACGGTCGGCATGGGCCACCAGCACGGCGTCGGCGGTGTCGACCACGATCAGATTATCCACACCCACCGTTGCCACCAGACGACCTTCGCTCTGGACGAAGTTGTTGTGGCTGTCGATGAAAATCGCTTCGCCGCTGGCGCGGTTGTTGTCGGCGTCGGCCGGCACCAATGCCGCGACGGCGCCCCACGAACCGATGTCGCTCCAGTCGAAACCCGCCGGCACGACCACGACTTTTTCCGAGCGCTCCATCAGTGCGTAGTCGATGGAAATGTCGGTGATTTCCGCGAACAGCGCCGGCGACAGTTCTTGCTGCAGGCAACCGACGGTTTCGATCGGCGCGCTGGCGGCCAGGCAGGCGCGGGTCTGCTCGAGCAGTTCGGGCGCGTGCAATTGCAGCTCGGCAATCACGGTGGCGGTGGTGAAGCAGAACATGCCTGAGTTCCACAGGAAGTTGCCGCTCTCCAGATAATGCGTAGCGGTTTGCAGGTCGGGTTTCTCGACGAAACGCTGTACTTTCGCCGCGCCTTTGGCGTCCAGCGGGGCGCCGGTCTCGATGTAGCCGAAGCCGGTTTCCGCCGCCGTCGGGATCACACCGAAGGTCACCAGATAACCGTCTTTGGCCAGATTGACGGCGTGCTCGACCGCGGTTTTCAGCGCGTCCTGATTGACGATCAAATGGTCGGCGGGCATCACCACCATGATCGCGTCGTCACCGTGCAGTGCTTGCAGCGACAACGCGGCAGCAGCAATGGCCGGCGCCGTGTTGCGCCCGGTCGGCTCCAGCAGGAAGTGCCCGCGATGGCGCGACACGTGGGCGGCGCAATAGTGATCCTTGCTCTGGAAGTAGTACTCGCGGTTGGTCACCGTGACGATGTCGCCCCAGCCGTCGAGCAACGCTGCCGCACGCTGATAGGTCTTGCCCAGCAGCGATTGGCCGTCGGGCAGATTCATGAACGGTTTCGGATGGCCCTCGCGGGACACCGGCCACAAACGGGTGCCGGCGCCGCCGGACAGAATCACGGGGATCAGCATGGCCTACTCCTTGGCGACGCGTTTCATGTCCGCATCCATCATCATGCGGATCAAGGTATCCAGGTCGGTTTTCGGCTTCCAGCCCAGCACGCGCTGAGCCTTGGCCGGATTGCCGAGCAGCACTTCGACTTCGGCCGGACGGAAGAACGCGGGATCGATCTTCACGTAATCGCGGTAGTTGAGGCCGACGTGATCGAAGGCGATGCGGCACATTTCCCGTACGGTGGTGGTGACGCCGGTGGCGACCACAAAATCGTCAGGCTTGTCTTGTTGCAGCATCAGCCACATGGCTTCGACGTAATCACCGGCAAAACCCCAATCGCGTTTCGCATCGATGTTGCCCAAGGCCAGCTCCTGCTGTTTGCCTTGTTTGATGCGTGCGGCGGCGTCGGTGACCTTGCGGGTGACGAACTCGATGCCGCGCAGTGGCGATTCATGGTTGAAAAGAATGCCGCTGCTGGCGTGCAGGTTGAAGCTTTCGCGGTAGTTGACGGTGATCCAGTGGCCGTACAGCTTGGCCACCCCGTAAGGGCTGCGTGGGTAAAACGGTGTGTTTTCGTCCTGCTGCTCAGCCTGGATCAGACCGAACATTTCACTGGTCGAAGCCTGATAGAAGCGGGTGTGCGGGCTGAATTGACGGATCGCCTCAAGCAGATGGGTAACGCCCAGGCCGTCGACGATGCCGGTGGTCACCGGTTGATCCCACGAGGCGGCGACAAAGCTTTGCGCGGCGAGGTTATAGACCTCGTCCGGCGCCGACTTGATGACTGCACGCTGCACCGAGCAGGCATCAGCCATGTCGCCATCGAGATAAACGATGTCGGCTTCGACACCCATCTCGCGCAGGCGCCAGCGCGAATCGCTGCTGCGTCGTGCTACCAGGCCATGAACCTTGTAGCCCTTGTCGAGCAACAGTTTGGCCAGATAGGCGCCGTCCTGGCCAGTAATCCCTGTGATCAGTGCACTTTTAGTCATTCTTGTTTTACTCGCTTCTCCCAGTCGGACAGGATCGCCCGCAGGGATTGTTGTGTTGTGATTTCAGGTGTCCATCCGGTGGTCCGGGTCAGCTTGGTGTGACTGCCGCAAACGCGACGCTGGTCGGCGCGGCGCATGCGTGCCGGATCTTGAACCAGTTGCACTGGCGTTTCGGCCAGATCGGCCAGTTGTTCAATCAGACTGCGGATGCTCTGCTCGCGCCCTGAGCAGATGTTGTAAACCTGTCCCGGTAGACCTTTGTCCAGCAGCGCGAAATAGGCCGAAATCACATCGCCGACATCGAGGAAATCCCGCGTGACGTCGATATCGCCGACTTCCAGTTGCGGGGCTTGCAGGCCCTGTTTGATGCGATTGATCTGACGGGCAGCACTGGCGATGACGAAACCTTCTTTCTGTCCTGCGCCGATGTGGTTGAACGGCCGCGCGACGAGCACCGGCCAGTCCTCACTCAAACCCCATTGCAGGCTGAGAAACTCGGCCGAGAGTTTGCTCACCGCATACGGATTGCGCGGGCAGGGCGCTTGTTGTTCGGTGATTGGCAGATCGCTTTCGCTGACCTGGCCGTAAACGTCACCGGAGCTGACGTACAGGAAGGTGCCCTGAAAACCTCGGGCCTTGAGAGCCTGCAACAGATTGAGGGTACCGAGCAGATTGATGTCGAAGGTACGTGCCGGGTCGCGGAAGGCTTCGGGAACGAACGTCTGGCCGGCCAGATGAATGACCGCGTCAGGCATTTGCGGCCACAGGTCGACAAGGCTGTCTGGAGCCGTCAGGTCGTAACGTGAAGCTGCAGGCAGCAGTTCCCACGCAGAGTCAGGCGAGGCCAGACGTGACTGAATATGTTGTCCAACGAATCCACTGAGACCCGTGACGAACAGACGCTTTTTCAAACAGCGACCCCTTGGTCTTGGTTTTCGCAGCACTTCCTACAGGCTTTAGAGAAGGGTCTGTCAGATCGGTTGGAAAAAACCGCTAAGACGACAGGCGAAAACGTTGTTGTAGTTATTTGCTGTCAATCTGTGCCAATTGCCGAGCAATTTCAACTGGCCATACCGTGACTGGTCAGTTCTCGTCAGCGTAGCGGATTTATTCTCGCCGGGCGGTTCACGAATCCCTGACGGATGTGTTTAGAATGCCCCTCGTCGCCAAATCCCGGGCTTTGATTCGAGAACCGCGACGCAGGGTGAAACCGACCACTAAAACAAGAACGAAGACGTACCCGATGACGAAGGACGAGGGCCGGCCATGCCGACTCGATCCAGCGCACGGCCGTCATAGCATGAAGGTACCGGGATGGCGCCTTCATCGTGGGATGCCATGAATTTCATTCTTTATTCGGACGTCAATGACAGTTCCATCGGCCAGAGTCTCGGCCGTCCGGAATACAGTTACTACTTCGTGCTCAAGGCCTATCGCCCGGTGCTGGAAAGCCTTGGGCGCGTGCACGTGGTCGCGTCCACCGCCGACGTCGATCCGCTGTATCGACAACTGCTCGTCGCTGGCGAAGACAGCCTGTTCCTGTCGTTCACTCCGCCGCAGAAAACCCCGGTCGACCTCGAATGCCCGACGGTGTGTGTGGTGGCCTGGGAGTTCGACTCGATTCCTGACGAACAGTGGGACAACGACCCGCGTCAGGACTGGACGCAGATGCTCGCTCGCCATGGGCGGGTTATCACGCTGTCGAGCCACACCGCTCGAGCCATCCGTCGTGCCATGGGCGAAGACTTCCCGGTGTTGGTATTGCCCACGCCGCTGTGGGAAAACTTCGCGGCGATCCGTCAGCAGGCACAGGGTGCGCCAGTCAATCCAGGCACCTCGCTGGCGATCAAGGGCTGCATTTTCGATACTCGCACCCTCGGACTCTGCGCCGATGCACTGATCCCGACACCGATCACGCCGGAAGAAGAAGCCGCGCTGGCGGCCGAAATCGAAGCCGCGCGTCCGCCACCGCTGACCCTCAAACGCCGCTTTGTCATTGCCCGGCATTACCTGCGTCTATGGGCGCTGGATCTAGGACTCGAGCAGGCAGAACCGGTGCCACGGGTGAAGTTTCTCTACAACTGGTATTGGGAAGGCATTCGCGATCTGGTGCCAGACACGCTGCACGGCTGGCTCGAACAACGCTTGCCGGCGGTGTGTGGGCCGCTGCCGGTACCCGTCGTCGAACCGGTGACGCTGAGCTTGCCGGACACCACTTCGGTGGTCGAAACCACGGTCGACGGTGTGGTTTATGTCACCGTGTTCAACCCCAAGGATGGCCGCAAGAACTGGCATCAACTGATCACCGCATTCTGTTGGGCGTTTCGCGAAACGTCCGACGCGACGCTTGTGTTGAAGATTACCCAGAACGATCTGGCTTCCTACTACTGCGAGTTGATGACATTGCTTGCGCAACTCACACCGTTCGCCTGCCGGGTGGTGGTGATGCACGGTTACCTCGACGACGCGCAGTACGCCAGGCTGTATCAGGCCGCGAGTTTCTACGTGAACGCCTCGCGCTGTGAAGGCCTGTGCCTGCCGCTGATGGAGTTCATGTCCAGCGGCACACCGGTGATCGCCCCTGATCACACGGCGATGGAAGATTACATCGATGATTCGGTGGCATTCGTGATCAAGTCCAGCGAAGAGCTGACAATCTGGCCGCAGGACACGCGCATCATCTACCGTACTTTGCGCTATCGCCCGGACTGGGGCTCGCTGAAAAACGCCTACGAAAACAGTTATCGGATGGCCAAGACCCGGCAACTGGATTATCAGCAGATGTCGGCGGCCGCCATCGAACGCATGCACGATTACTGCGCGTTCGCCCCGGTACAAAAACGCATGGCGGATTTTTTCGCGCTGGCCCCCGAGGCTGCCGATGCCGCGCCCGTGACGGATAACGCCTCATGCTGATCATCATTCATTCAGAAACCAACCAGCACACCATCGCGCAGAACCTCGGGCGTTCGGAGTACAGCTATTACTTCGTGCTCAAGGAATACCGTCCGGTGCTCGAACGGCTCGGGCGGGTGGTGGAAGTGCTCGATCCGCAAGCCGAGATCGATGCGCTGTACCGGGAATGCCTGAGCCGTGGTGAGCCGTGTGTATTTCTGTCGTTCTCGCCGCCGCATCGCACCCCGGTGCACCTGGCGTGTCCGACGTTGCCGGTGTTTGCATGGGAATTCAGCACCATCCCCAACGAGCCGTTCGCCGGTGAATCGCGCAACGACTGGCGTACGGTGCTGGCAGCCTGTGGCGCAGCGATCACCCATTCCAATTACACGGTCAACGCCGTGCGCGAAGCGATGACGGATGACTACCCGATCGTTGCGGTGCCGGCACCGGTGTGGGATCGCTTTGCGGCCCGTGGCGCGCAGTTGCAGGGGCAAACCTCGACGGGGCCGCTGCGCCTGACTATCAAAGGGCTGGTGGCGGACAGTCGCAAGCTCGACTTGAATGCCTTTGGTCCAGCGCATCTGCGCAGTGGTGAGGGCATCGATTTCACTGCGCCGGTCACCGAACAAGAGCTGTTGCTCGACGGCGTGGTGTACACCTCGGTGTTCAATCCCGGCGACGGGCGCAAGAACTGGGAAGACATGCTCAGCGCTTTCTGTGTCAGTTTCCGCGACGTCGAAGACGCCACGCTGGTCCTCAAACTGACCCATCACGATGCCGAAGAAGCGCTCGGCGACATCCTCCATCACCTCTATAAAAACCAGTCCTACCGTTGCCGCATCGTGCTGATTTATGGCTACCTCGCTGATCCGGATTACGAGCGTCTGGTGCAGGCCACCCGTTATGTGGTCAACACCTCGTATGGCGAAGGCCAGTGCTTGCCGCTGATGGAATTCATGTCCTGCGGCAAACCGGCGGTGGCGCCGCGCACCACGGCGATGATCGATTACCTGAGCGCCGACAATGCCTTTCTGATCGAGTCCACGGATGAACTCACCGCCTGGCCGCACGATCCGCGTCGAGCCTTTCGCACCTTGCGTTACGTAACCAACTGGGCGTCGTTGTGTGAAGCCTACAAGGCCAGTTACGACGTGGCGAAAAACCACCCGGCGCGTTACGCACAGATGTCGGCGCAAGCCGTCAGCAGCCTGCAAGGTTTCTGCAGTCAGGCTGTGGCGGAACAGCGTCTGCAAGTGTTCCTCGCGCAATTGTTCGAAGAGCGCACCATGGCCCTGGAAACCCCCGAAGCATGAGCAGCAAACGGATCATGGACATTGAAGTCCTGCGCGCGATTGCCGTGTTGGGCGTGTTGTTCCACCACATGCAGGGCAGCCTGTTCACCGACCCGGTGCCGTTGCTGGAGAAGATTCATGGCTGGGCGCAGCCGTGGTGGGGCGTCGATCTGTTCTTCGCTATCTCCGGGTTTGTCATCGCCCGTAGCCTGATCCCGACGCTGCAAGGCTGTACGACGCGCCAGGAATACTGGCAGGAGACCCGCAATTTCTGGCTGCGCCGGGCGTTTCGCTTGTTGCCGTCAGCTTGGTTGTGGCTGGCGCTGATGCTGCTGGCCTGCGTGTTTCTCAACCGCTCCGGGGCGTTCGGCACGCTGAGCGCCAACCTGCAAGCGACGCTGGCCGGGGTGCTGCAGTACGCGAACTTCCGTTTTGCCGACAGCTTCTTTCATTACGAGTACGGCAGCAGTTTCGTTTACTGGAGCCTGGCGCTGGAGGAGCAGTTTTATCTGCTGTTCCCGCTGTTGATTCTGCTGTTTCGCCAGCGTCTGGTCTGGGCGTTGCTGGCGCTGGTGGCGGTGCAGATTCTGACCGTGCGCACGCCGTTGCTGATGGTCGTGCGTACAGACGCGCTGGCCCTCGGCGTGCTGTTGGCGATGTGGAGCGCGCAGCCGAGTTATCAACGCTGGCAGCCGACCTTCCTGCGTCGACCGTGGGCCGGAATTTCGGCGTTGATCGCCATTGGATCACTGTTGAGCTTCATGGCCACCGACCGTTTCACCTTCGCTCCTTACCGCATCGGCTCGATTGCCGTACTCGGCGCCTTGCTCGTGTGGATCGCTTCGTACAACCGCGACTACCTGATGCCTGCCGGTGCTATGCAGCGTGTGCTGGCGTGGATCGGCAGTCGCTCCTACGGTATGTACCTGATCCACATTCCGGCCTATCAACTGGTGCGTGAACTGATCTTCCGTTTGCAGAGCGCCGGTTTGCCCAGCCCCGCCGGGCATCCGATCGTCACACTGCTGCTGGCGTTCAGCCTGATCGTACTGCTTAGCGAACTGAATTATCGCCTTATCGAAATGCCGATGCGCAACCGTGGCGCTGCGCTGGTCAAACGCCTCGGCACGTCCCGAACCGCCATCCCATCCTCTGGAGCCACCTCATGCTGAGCCTTTTGAAGAAACTCACGGCGGGCACGCCTGCTCCGGTCGCCGCGCAGCCTGTCGTGGCGGTCGCCGAGAAGACCGATCCGTACATGCTCGGCCTGCACGATGCGATGCTCAGTGGCTGGTTCAACCAGGAAACCGGCGAGCTGTTCAAAGGCTTTCCGGTGACCGCCGCCGACACCTTGCTCGACGTCGGCTGCGGTGATGGCGGCAATGTGCATTTCTGCGGCATGCGCGGGGCGAAGATCATCATTGCCGATATCGACGGAGCGAAGGTCGAAGCGACCCGGCAGCGTCTCAGCGATACGCCAGCGCGGGACATCGAATGCCACGTCACCGACTGCAATCCACTGCCGATTGCCGACGGCACAGCCACGCGTGTGGTCTCCACGGAAGTCATCGAGCACGTCGACGACCCGGCGCAGTTCCTTGCCGAACTGGTACGCGTCGGCAAGCCGGGGGCCCTGTACCTGCTGAGCGTGCCGCATCCAAGCTCTGAAGACCTGCAAAAAGACATCGCCGCGGCCGAGTATTTCCAGAAGCCCAACCACATTCGCATCATCAGCGAAGAACAGTTCAAGGCGATGGTCAGTGAAGCGGGGCTGGAGATCATCAGCCACAGCCAGTACGGTTTTTACTGGTCGATGTGGATGTTGCTGTTCTGGGAAGCCAAGGTCGATTTCAGCAACCCGGATCATCCGTTGCTCAATCACTGGGCCGACACCTGGCAAGCGGTGCTGGACTCGCCGCGTGGTGCGCAGATCAAACAGGCGCTGGATGCGGTGGTTGCGAAAAGCCAGGTGATCATTGCCCGTAAACCCGCCGCACCCCTGTAGGAGCTGCGGCACGCTGCGATCTTTTGATCTTGATCCTGAAAAAAAGAGCAAAAGATCGCAGCCTCGTTTCACTCGACAGCTCCTACAGGGTTTTTGTGTAACCTTGCAGCCTTGTGGTGTCAGGGGGTTGGAAGGTATGCGGTTTATTGTCGGTCTGTTCTTGGGCATCTTGCTTGTGGCTTGCAAGCAGCAGGACGCGCCACCCCTCGACCAACAACTCTACATCTGGCAACGCCAATGGACGCCGGCCCACGAGGCGGCGCTGCGTGACAGTCGCCAGGATTTCTCAACGCTACGCGTCCTCGCCCTGCAAGCCTTTCCAAATGCCGGATGGAGCCGGGCGCGGATCGATGCGCCGTTATTGAAAGCCGATGGTCGTCCGTTGATTGCAGTGATTCGTCTCGACGGCCAACTCAAGTCGCTGGCTCAGGATCAGGTCACCGCGCAGATTCTGCAGGTGCTCGCCGACTGGCAGGCGCAAGGTCTGACGCTGAGCGGCGTCGAGATCGATCACGACGCCGGTAACGCACGCTTGCCGGCTTACGCTGAATTCCTCAAACATCTGCGCGTGGCATTGCCTACGGACATCCTGTTAAGCATCACCGCGCTGCCAGCCTGGCTCGATAGTTCGCAATTGACCGTACTCCTGCAAACCGTCGACAGCAGCGTGTTGCAAGTCCACGCCGTCAGTGACCCGCGTCGAGGGCTCTTCGATTCCGATCAGGCGTTGAAGTGGGCCAAGGCCTGGGCGCGTATCACCGATAAACCTTTTTACCTCGCGCTGCCGGCTTACGGCGTCGCGCTATTGCCGGATGACGGCGGTGCGCCGGTGGTGGAAAGCGAGGTGCAACTTGAGCGCGGTGGCGAGCGCCGGGAACTGCTCGCCGATCCGCTGCAATTGAGCCAACTCGGCAAGACGTTGCGCGAAGATCCGCCGGCGCATCTGGCCGGGTTGATCTGGTTTCGCTTGCCGCTGGCCAATGATCGTCGTGCCTGGAGTCTGACCACCCTTAGGGCGGTTGCCCGCGGTGATCAACTCGCCAGTCAGCTCGGCGTGACGTTAAGCGAACGCGAGGGCCTCTACGACATCAGGCTCGACAACCCCGGCAATCTCGACAGTGCGTGGCCGGTGCGGATCACGCTGCAGGTGCAAAGCTGTGAAGGTGCCGATGCGCTCGCCGGTTACTCGTTGCAACAGAGCCCGGATCTGCTTACCTTCACCCGCCTGCGCGCCGGCCGCTTGCCGGCGGGCGGACAACGCGCCATCGGTTGGGCGCGTTGCGCACATATTGATCAAGGAGGTTCGCATGTTGACCCGTAACTGGCCCCGCCATCTGCTCTGCCTGAGCCTCTGCTTGCCGCTGGGTTCGGCGCTGGCCTGCGGACCGGATTTCCCGATGCGCCTGCTCGATAATCGTGGGCAGACCCTCGCGGATCTGCCTGAGGGCAACTTCAACTTCGAACTCAGTCGTCTCGGCAAAACCATTGCCGGGCTGAAGAACGTCACCGCTGCGACGCACAATCCCAACGAATACGGTGAGGAAAACGCGGCCGCCGAGGCTCGGGAAATCGCCGAACAAGCCGGCCTGAGTGCCGAGCAGCAAGCGTTGGTCAAACAATTGCGCGGTCTGACAGACGCACGTCAGGCCGAGGCGCAAGGCGCCAGTCTGCCGGCGGAAATCCGTTTGTACGTCGCCGGTGCGGTGGCGTTTGCCACGGGCGATCATCAACTCGCCATCGCCTATTTCGACAAGCTGCTGGCCTTGCCGGTGGAACAGCGTCCGTTGCGCAGCACTTGGGCCGCGTATTCGCTGGGCCGCACGTGGTTTGCCATGAGCAGCGAAGGCGGCGATGCGATCGAAGCGCTGGAGCAATCGCTGGCTGCGTTCCGTCAGGCCCGGCAGATGAGCATCGACGGTTTCAGCGATCCGCTGGAATTGGGCGTTGCCAGCCTCGGTGAAGAGGCGCGGGCGTTGCGCGCGGCGGGCGACTGGAGCGGCGCCATCGAATTGTATGAAGCGCAGAACCTGCATGGCTCGGCGGTGGGTTACACCTCGCTCAAGCAAGTGATGAATGAGCTGGCGGAGTTGCCCGAGGCCGAACTGGCCGAGTTGCTGCAACACAAAGCGGTGCAGCAACTGGTAACGGCATCGCTGGTCAGCCGTCAAGGCTGGTCGTATGGCGATGAACCACCGAGCGAGAAAAAGCTCGTCAAGTTGTTGCAAAACAGCACCCGTGGCAGCCTCGAAAATGCCGATCGTCTGGCGGCGATGAGTTATCAACAAGGTGACTACGCCGGTGCCAAAGCCTTCCTGGAAAACGCCGGTGATGGCGGGCTGGCGTGGTGGCTGCGGGCGAAGCTGGCGGTGCGTGACGGCGATAAGAGCGCTGCCGCAGCGGCCTATTCCAAGGCCGCGCAGGCCTTCCCGCAGAGCGAAGACTGGGGTTACCGCCGTACGCCAGACTGGGCGTTTGAAAGCGTTCAGCCGAAATGCCGGGTTGAAGGTGAAAGTGCGATTCTCGCGTTGCAGCGAGGGGAATATCTGCAAGCTTTCGTGCAGTTGTATCGCAGCAACAGCACCTATTGGTTCGACGCCGCAACCGTGGCCGAGCGTGTGCTGACGGTTGAGGAACTAAAACGCTACGTCGATGAAAACGTGCCGGCACCGCCAGTGTTGACCCAGCAGCAGCGCGATAACTACGTGCCGCTGCCGGTCGCCGCCAGCCTGCGCAATCTGCTTGGTCGGCGCTTGCTGCGTGAGGGGCATTACGCCGATGCGGTCGCTTATTTCGATAATCCCGACCTGCAAAACAAAGCTCGACTCTACGGCGAACAACGGCTGAAAGCCGATGCCGCGTGGTGGCCGACCAAGCGCGCGAGTGCCTTGTACAACGCTGCGTGGACGGCCCGCGAGTGGGGCATGGATATTCTCGGTTACGAGATGTCGCCGGACTACGCCACGTTCGGTGGCAATTACAGTCTGGAAAGCATGGAGCTGAAAGTCGGCCCGCTGGTGAGTGAGGCCGAAGTGCAACGGCAGGTCGCCAGTGAAGCGAAACCGGATCAGCGCTATCACTACCGTTTTGTCGCCACCGAGTTGGCCGGGCGCGCCGCAGACAATCTGCCGCACACCAGCCAGGCGTTTGCCGCTGTGTTGTGCAACGCCGCCGGCTGGAACAGCAGCCTGGAAGATCAGAGCGTGCTGTATCAGCGTTACATCAAGGAAGGACCATTCGTACCGTGGGCGGTGGATTTCGGCAATCAGTGCCCGTACCCGGATTTCGAAAACGCCGACAAACGTTACGTCACCCAGGTCACCGATGCTGTGCGCTCGTCGTTGCGGCCGTACAAATCGCCGGTGCAGATCGGCGCGATTGTGCTGCTCACGGCCGGCGCGTTGCTGCTCATCAGCCGTCGCCGGCGCAAGACCCGCAAGGGCTAAGCCTGCTGGACGAACGTCAGGCGCACGGCGAAACCGATCAACAGGCTGCCGAACAGCCATTGTTGTACGCGCTGGGCCGTTGGACTGTGTTGCAGCCAACGACCCAGCGCGGCGCCGGTGAGGGCGTAGGCGCTGTCAAACAGCAGGCCGACGCCGACCAGCAACATGCCGAGCACGGCGAACTGGCTCAGCACCGGTGCGCCGTCATTGACGATGAATTGCGGCAGCAGCACCGAGCAGAACAGCAACGCTTTGGGGTTGAGCAGGTTGGTCAGCAAACCGCGTCGGACGGCTTCGCGCCATTGCCCGTGCGCCTCACCAGCCTCACCCGTATTCAGGTTCGGCAGCAGCGTGCTGCGCAGGCATTGAATGCCAATCCACAGCAGATACGTCGCCCCCGCCAATCGCACCACCTCGAATGTCCACGGCGCCGCTTTGAACAGCGCCGCCAGCCCCAATGCCGCCAAGGCCACGTGACAACCGCGGGCAATGCCCAAGCCAACAGCGGTGGCCAGCGCCGCGCCGCGTCCCTGCCGGGCACCGGTTTGCAGCAGCAGGATCATGTCCGGGCCAGGCAACAGATAGACCACTGCCAATGCCAGGAAAAACAGCCAGAGACTCGCCATGTTGCAGCCCTTTCGTTGTCGATTCGGTGCGCCAAGTCTAGAGCCGAAGGGTAGGGCAGGTGCTTGTGTAGTCAGCTTCAAAAACACGCCGGATTGGCATAATCTGCTGGTTCTCAGTGCCATGACTATCGGGATCTGCCAACCATGAAACTCGACGCCTTCGACCGCAAGATTCTCGCGGCGCTGCAACGCAACGGACGCCTGAGCAATGTCGAGCTGGCGGATGAAATCGGCTTGTCGGCCTCACCGTGCCTGCGCCGGGTGCGGATGCTCGAGGATGCCGGGGTCATTCGCGGTTATCAGGCCAATCTCGATCGCGATGAAGTCGGGCTGGGGCTGACGGTGTTTGTCGGGGTCAAGGTCGAGCGCCACAACGATGAACAGGCCGAGGCGTTTTATGCTGCGGTGACGGCGTTGCCGGAAGTGATTTCTGCGTTTCTGGTGTCGGGGGAATCCGACTTTTTACTGCAGGTGGTGGTGCCGGATTTACGCGCGTATGACCGCTTTCTTAGCGGTTGCCTGTTGAAGCTGCCGGGGGTGAGCGATATTCGCAGCAACTTTGCGATTCACACGGTGAAGACGCCGGGGGCCTTGCCGCTGGGGCATCTCCCCGCTTGAAATCGGGTAGTCCGCATTCGCGAGCAGGCTCGCTCCCACATTCGACCGCAGTCCTTCAGAAGGAACACGGTCAACTGTGGGAGCGAGCCTGCTCGCGAAAGCGCTGGGGCAGCCAATAAAAATTCCGAACCCTACATCTGCGTCGCCATCCCCTCGACATTCATCGCCGCCTGGCGCAACGCCTCTGACCGCGTTGGATGTGGATGGCAAGTCAGCGCGATGTCCTCCGCCGACGCACTGAATTCCATCGCCACACAAAACTCGCCAATCATTTCACTCACGCTCGGCCCCACAAGATGCACGCCGAGGACTTCATCGGTGCGCTCATCAGCGAGGACTTTGGCGAACCCCTCGGTCTCGTGGTTGATCTTCGCCCGGCTGTTGGCGGTGAAGGGGAATTTGCCGACCTTGTAGGCGCGTCCTTCAGCCTTGAGTTGTTCTTCAGTCTTGCCGACGCTGGCCAGCTCCGGTCGGGTGTAGATCACGTTGGGGATCAGCTCGTAATTGACCTCGCCGGCCTTGCCGTGGATTTGCTCGACGCAGGCCATCGCTTCGTCTTCGGCCTTGTGCGCGAGCATCGGCCCGGAGGTCACGTCGCCGATTACCCAGACCCCAGCGGCTTCGGTACGGTGCTGTTTGTTGGCGAGCATGCCGCGTTTGTCGGTGCTCAGGCCGACGTTCTCCAGACCGAGGCCCTGGGTGTACGGGCGGCGGCCGATGGCTACCAGCACGTAATCGGCTTCCAGCAACTCGGCAGTGCCGCCAGCGGCCGGCTCGACGCTGAGCTGTACACCGTTGACGGAAGAAGTGGCGCTGGTGACTTTCGAACTCAGCTTGAAGGCGATGCCCTGTTTGCTCAGCGCGCGTTGCAGGGTTTTGCCGGCCTCGCCATCGACGCCCGGGCAGATGCGGTCGAGGTATTCGACCACGGTGACCTGCGCGCCGAGCCGCCGCCATACCGAGCCCAATTCCAGACCGATCACGCCCGCGCCGATCACCACCAGATGCTTTGGCACCTCGCTCAGGGAAAGCGCGCCGGTCGAATCGAGGATACGTTTGTTGTCGATCTCGACGCCGGGCAGGGGAGTGGGTTCAGAGCCGGTGGCGATGATGATGTCCTTGGCGGTCAGCTTGACTTTGCCACCCTGATCGTCGGTCACCGTGACCTTGCCGGGGCCGTCGATATGGCCCCAGCCCTTGATCCAGTCGACCTTGTTCTTGCGAAACAGAAACTCGATGCCTTTGGTCAGGCCGGCCACGCTCTCGTCTTTCTGTTTCATCATTTGCGCGAGGTTGAGCGTCGGTTTGACCTCGATGCCGAGGTTGGCGAACTCCGCCCCCATCGCCGCATCGTAAAGCTCTGAAGCATGCAACAACGCTTTTGACGGCATGCAGCCGACGTTCAGGCAGGTGCCGCCGAGGGTCGCCCGGCCTTCGACGCAAGCGGCCTTGAGGCCCAACTGGCCGGCGCGGATCGCCGCGTTATAACCACCGGGGCCACCGCCCAGAATGATCACGTCATAGTTGCTCATGCGCTTGCTCCTGATTGAAGAGTGCGGATCGCTAAAAGTAGTTCCGGATGAAAATTACGAACGTAATATGTGCGTTTCACGGCTTTTCGGTCAAGGCTTCAGGCAAGCGACAGGATCGGCGTCTTTGAATAAGCGCAATTGTGTACGAATATTTCACGCTTTTCGTTATATCGTAACGCTATGCAGTGTGGGCTGATGAATTTGGGGTGATATGCAAGTCGATCTGGAAGTGGATGGCACGCAAGTGACCGCACTGCCGCGCTTTCAGCAGGCGGCCGCGCAGAGCCGTCGTCTGCGACGATGGGCAATCGGCTTCGGCGGATTGGCCGGGGCAGGCTGGGTGCTGGCATTTTTTGTCGGGCTGTTTGCCCCGCAGTCATTGTGGCTGCCGCTGTTGGTCAATCAGAGTGCGGCATTGCTGGTGCTGGTGGCCGGGCTGCAATCGGCGCGGTGGGTGACGCGTTGGCGGGTGCAGGTGATCAATCCTGTTGCGCCGGCACCGCTTGCCGTGGAAGAACATTCTGCGCCGCAGGGTTGGTATGAGCGGCTGCTGGACCGTTTGAGCCAACGCAGCCTGCACCTGCTCGGCCAGATCGGTGCGGCGACGCTGTGGTTGGGTGGCTGGGCGCTTTTGGTGGTGCTGAGTATCGACCAGGCGTGGAATCTGGCGTTGCCGGCCGCCGCCATGGGTTTATCCGCTACGGTGGGTGCAGCGTTAGCGTTGTTGCTGGCGTTCGGCTTGCTGGTGTTGGAGCGGCAACTGGCCCAGGAAAACCCGGCGCAATGGCCCGAAGCGGGTTCACTCGCGCAACTGACGCGTGTGGCGATCATCAGTCTGGTGCTGGGCGCGCTGTGTTTGCTGTTCGCTGGCGACAACGCCATATGGCCAGTTCGCGTTGCTGTGTTGATCGGTATCTTGCCGGGATTGGTTGCGATCGAGTTGCTATTGCGCGCCGTTCTTTCCATTTTCAGTCCTCGCCGTGAACTGCTTGAGCCGACACTGCTGGCGCGCAGTTTTGTCGCCGATATGCTGCGTTGGCCACCACAACCTTTACTCGCGCTGCAGCATGAATTGCGCAACCGTTTTGGCATCGATCTGCGCCAGATCTGGGCGTTCAGTTACATGCGCCGCGCCTTTTTACCGGTGTTGGCGCTGGTCGCGGCAGTGGGCTGGTTGCTCACCGGTATTCATGAAATTCCGCTGCAGGGCCGAGGAATTTATGAGCGCTTTGGAAAACCGGTTCAGGTATTCGGTCCGGGGTTGCACAGCGGTTTGCCTTGGCCGCTGGGGCGGGTGTTGATCGTTGAAAATGGCGTGGTGCATGAACTGGCCACCAGCGTCGGCGAGAATGCGATACCGCTGCAAGCCGACCCTGCTGAAGGCCCGGCACCAGTGACCGCCAACCGTCTGTGGGACGCCAGTCACGTCAACGACAAATCGCAAGTTATTGCCAGCAGCCGTGGCGACCAGCAGAGCTTCCAGATCGTCAACATGGACGTGCGTTTCGTCTATCGCATCGGCCTGAGCGATCTGGCCGCACTGGCCGCGACGTACAACAGTGCGGATGTGCCGACGCTGATCCGCAGCACCGCCAGCCGAATTCTGGTACATGACTTCGCCTCGCGCACGCTGGACGGTTTACTCGGCCAAGACCGGGTAGGGCTGGGCGAGGAGATTGGTCGCGCGGTGCAGAGTGATCTGGAAAAACTTAACAGCGGCGTGGAGATCCTTGCCACGGTCGTCGAGGCCATTCATCCCCCGGCCGGTGCCGCCAATGCCTATCACGGTGTGCAAGCCGCGCAGATCGGCGCGCAGGCATTGATTTCCCGCGAGCGTGGTGCGGCAGCTGAAGCGAGTAATCAGGCGCAATTGCAGGCCAGCCTGGCTCGCGATCAGGCCAGCGCCAATGCGCGGGAAACCCGTGCCACGGCGCAAGCAGCGGATCTGCGATTCGGCGCCGAGCAAAAAGCCTACGCCAGCGCCGGCCAGGCCTTTGTGCTGGAGCAATACCTCGGCGAGCTCAGCCAAGGCCTGAGCAAAGCCAAATTGTTGATCCTCGACCACCGTCTGGGCGGCAGCAGCAATGCACCGACCATTGACCTGCGTACGTTCACGCTGCCGGCTGACCCGACGCCCGCGCGCACCAACGCTCAACCAGGAGTCGCCCATTGAGCCAGTCGCACACACACGATCATCATGACCACAGCGGCCACGATCACGGTCACGGCGGGCATCACCATCACCACGGACATCATCACGGTGCGCCGGAAGAGGCCGGGCCTTTTCCTTGGCGGCGGATGGGCTGGGCAGTCTTGTTGGTGGTGTTTGCCATTGCGGCGGCGAGCCTGGTGCAGGTTCGCTCCGGTGAAGCCACAGTTATTACGCGGTTTGGTAACCCAGCGCGGGTGTTGCTTGATCCGGGTTTGAGCTGGCGCTGGCCGGCGCCGTTCGAGGCGGCGATTCCGGTGGACCTGCGTCTGCGCACGACGTCCAGTGGCTTGCAGGATGTCGGCACCCGTGATGGATTGCGCATCATTGTGCAGGCCTACGTGGCGTGGCAGGTGCAGGGCGACGCGGACAATGTGCAGCGTTTTATGCGCGCCGTGCAGAATCAACCGGACGAAGCGGCGCGGCAGATTCGTACTTTTGTCGGTTCGGCGCTGGAAACCACCGCGAGCAGTTTTGATCTGGCGAATCTGGTGAACACTGATGCCCGTCAGGTGCGTATCGCCGATTTTGAAGCGCAGCTACGTCAACAGATCGATCAGCAATTGCTCGCGACATATGGCGTGCGGGTTGTGCAAGTCGGCATAGAGCGTTTGACCTTGCCGTCGGTGACGCTCACTGCCACGGTCGATCGCATGCGCGCCGAGCGTGAAACAATCGCCACTGAACGCACGGCCATCGGCAAACGTGAGGCCGCGCAAATCCGTTCCGCAGCCGAGCGCGATGCGCGAATCGTGCAGGCTGACGCGACGGTAAAAGCGGCAGAAATCGAAGCGCAATCGCGCGTCGAAGCGGCGCAGATTTATGGTCGTGCATACGCCAGTTCACCGCAGCTCTACAACTTGCTGCGTTCGCTGGACACCCTCGGCACCATCGTCACGCCTGACACCAAACTGATTCTGCGTACCGACGCCGCGCCATTCCGCGTATTGGTCGATGGCCCGCCGACACTCGACAGCAAAACCGGATCGCAACCATGAGTGAAGAAGTTCCACGTGGAACACATGCGCTGAACAGTCCGTGGATTCAGGCTGGGCGGTTGGCATTCTTTGCCTTGTACGCGGTGACGATCCTCGCCGCATTGGCTTGGGTGTTTTCCAATGTTCGGCAAATTGATCCGCAGAATCGCGCGGTGGTGTTGCATTTCGGCGCGCTGGATCGCATCCAGAATGCCGGTCTGCTGTTGGCCTGGCCGCAGCCATTCGAGCAGGTGATTTTGCTGCCCGCAGCTGATCGGGTGATCGAGCGTCGCGTCGATAATCTGTTGCGCAGCGATGAGGCGCTGAAGGCGGATCGGGTCGCTTCCTTCGCCACACCGCTGAGCGATGCCTTGGCCGGATCTGGTTATTTATTGACCGGTGATGCCGGCGTCGTACAACTGGATGTACGGGTGTTCTACAAAGTCACCGACCCTTACGATTTCGTGTTGCAAGGCGATCATGTGTTGCCGGCATTGGACCGATTGGTCACCCGCAGTGCGGTGGCACTGACGGCCTCACGTGATCTGGACACCATTCTGGTTGCTCGCCCGGAGTTGATCGGCGCTGACAACCAGGCCGCTGAACGTCGTGAAAAACTTCGTGGTGATCTGGTCCAGGGCATCAACAAACGCTTGGCCGCGCTGAAGGCAAGCGGGCAGGGCATCGGCATCGAAGTGGCGCGAGTCGATGTGCAATCGAGTCTGCCGGATCCGGCGGTCAGCGCTTTTAATGCGGTGCTGACCGCCAGTCAGCAGGCCGACAAAGCGGTGGCCAATGCACGCACCGACGCCGAGAAACTTACCCAGACTGCCAACGAACAAGCCGACCGCACGTTGCAGGTAGCTCACGCGCAGGCTGGTGAGCGCTTGGCCAAAGCCTCGGCCGACACGGCCACAGTGTCGAGCCTGGCCAAAACTACCGATCCGCAATTGCTCCTGCGCCTTTACCGCGAGCGCATGCCGAAGATTCTCGGTCAGGCCGGATCGGTCACCACGGTCGACCCGAAAGACGATTCCCGCCTGATCATTCAGGGAGCCAGTAAATGACTGCGACGACCGCCGCACCGAGCTTGTTGTCCTCGGCCGAACAACGCCGCGCTGCACGTCAATTGACGTTAGCCATGCTCGCGCTGGGCCTTCTTGGTCTCGGTCTGATCTGGCGTTGGCTGGTGCCGGAGCAAACCGGGGTCAGCCAGTTGCTGTTGGGTGTTGCTTCTTTGTTGGTCGCCGTGCCGGTGATGCGCTCGGCGTGGTACAGCCTTCGCTATCCAAGTCTGCACGGCATTACCGATCAACTGATTGCCCTGGCCATGCTTGGCGCCTGGGCGACGGGTGACCTGCTGACGGCCGCGCTGCTGCCGATCATCATGATCTTCGGTCATGTCCTGGAAGAGCGTAGCGTCATCGGTTCGCAGGAGGCGATCCATGCCCTTGGCCAACTGACGCGCAGCCATGCACGTAAGGTTCAGGCTGACGGCTCGATCATCGAAGTGGACAACGGCACGCTGAAAGCAGGCGACACCGTTGAAGTGCGCGCCGGTGATCGTATTCCCGCCGATGGTCGAGTGCTATCCGGCCAAGCCAGTCTCGACACCGCTTCGATTACTGGTGAATCGGTGCCGGTCGAGGCGGGCGTCGGCATGTCGGTGTTCGGCGGGGCGATCAACCTCGACGGCCTGCTGCGTATTGAGGTGACGCGCACCGGTGGCGAGTCGACGCTGGGCAAGGTCATCGCGTTGATGCAGAACGCCGAGCGCTCGAAGCCACCGATCACGCGATTGCTCGAACGCTATGCCGGCAGCTACATGGTGCTGGTGTTGCTGTTGGCGGCGGTGACCTGGTTTATCACTCACGATGCGCAAGCGATGCTCGCGGTATTGGTTGCCGCCTGTCCGTGTGCCTTGGTGCTGTCGGCTCCGGCCACGGCGATTGCCGGTGTGGCAGTGGCCGCACGCCACGGCATTCTGATCCGCAGCTCGGCGTTCCTTGAGGAGCTGGCCGATTTGACCTCGCTGGTGGTCGACAAGACCGGCACCCTGACTTTCGGCACCCTGCGCCTGCGGTCGATCAATAACCCGCGCGCAGAGTCATCCTTGATCATTGCGCTCGCTGCCAGCCTTGGCGCGGCGAGCAGCCATCCGGTCAGTCGTGCGCTCGCCGGGTTGGTCAGTCAGGAAGAGTCATTACCCCTGAGTGATATCCACGAGCGCCAAGGCCTCGGCGTGGTAGCCATGACCGCACAGGGCGAAGCCGCGCTGGGCCGCCCGGAGTTGTTCGCGCAACTGGGCATCACCACGACAACGGTTCCCGATCACGATGGGCCTATCGCCGGGTTGGCATTGAACGGTGAGTTCCTCGCCTGGTTGTTGCTCGCCGATACGGTTAAACCGGAAGCCCGTTTCGCCCTCGACGAATTGCGCGAGCTGGGTCTCGGCCGGCAATTGCTGCTGACCGGCGACCGCCAAAGCGTGGCTCAGTCGCTGGCCAAAGAGGTCGGTTTGCATGAGGTTGAAGCCCAGGCCCTGCCCGAAGACAAACTCAATCGTGTGCTCAAGGAAATCGACAATGGTTTCCGGCCGATGGTGGTCGGTGACGGCATCAATGATTCGCTCGCGCTGAAGGCGGGCGTGGTCGGTGTGGCGATGGGGGCCGGTGGTGCGGATATCGCGCTGGCCTCGGCCGACATCGTCTTGATCGGCAGCGACCTGCGCCGACTCGGTACTTGTGTGCGGCTCAGCCGTCAGTGCCGAAGGACGTTGCAGGTCAACGTGATCATCGGCCTGAGCTGGACGCTGGCCATCGTCGTGTTCGCTGCATTCGGCTGGCTGGGTGCCGCCGGGGCGATGATTGCCGCGCTGCTGCATAACCTCAGCACGTTGCTGGTGCTCGGTAATGCCGGGCGCTTGCTGCGCTTTCAAGAGCCGTTGCTCAAGCTCCGGAAAGACCTTTGAAATTATTTTTCGATCCTCTGTAACGCCGTCGGGGCCGCTCTCTCTAGTGCTATGTCGGGACTGAACAACCTTCCAGCCGACACCCCTGACGATTACCGAGGATAAGAAAAATGACCATCAAGACCGCTGCTGCTGGTGCCGCTCTCGCTTTGGCCGCCGCGACAATGTTCGCCGGTGTTGCCTCCAACGCGATGGCCGCCGATGCCAACGTTCACTGCTACGGCGTGAACGGCTGCAAAGGCCAGAACGACTGCAAAACCAAAGACCACGCCTGCAAAGGCATGGGTTCCTGCAAAGGCCAGGGCTTCAAGGCGATGACTCAGGCGGCGTGCGAAAAAGCCGGTGGCAAGGTCGGCGAATAACTGACCGGCAAGTGTAGCCGCAGTGGTTTGCGCCACTGCGGCCACTTTTTATCAGGAGTCCGCACATGTCTGTTTCTCTTCCTTTTCTGGGTTATGGCCTGGGTTTACGCAGCGCTTATTACCAGCAGATCCTTGAGCAGTCGCCGGACGTCGACTGGTTCGAAGTGGTTTCGGAAAATTTCATGGTGCAGGGCGGCAAGGCCCTGTATTACCTCGACGCCATTGCCGAACGCTACCCGCTGGTGATGCACGGCGTATCCCTGTCCATCGGCGGGCCGCATGCCCTCGACCCTGACTATCTCAACCAACTCAAGCAATTGGCCGAACGGGTCAAACCGGCATGGATCTCTGACCATTTGTGCTGGAGCCGTGGCAATGCCCATCAGTTGCATGATCTGCTGCCGCTGCCTTACACCGAAGAAAGCCTGGATTACATCGCTGCTCGCGTGATGCAGGTTCAGGACATTCTGCAGCGTCCGTTGGTGCTGGAGAACGTCTCCAGTTACGTGCGCGGCGCCTCGGATGATTTCACCGAGTGGGAGTTTCTCGCTTTGCTCAGCCGTGTGAGCGGCTGCGAATTATTGCTCGATGTGAACAATGTCTACGTCAGTTCACGCAACCATGGTTTCGATCCGTGGGCCTTCATCAGCACCCTGCCCATCGATAAAGTCCGTCAACTGCATCTGGCGGGGCACAGCGATTACGGCGATTACGTGATCGACACCCACGACCATCCGGTGAGTGATCCGGTCTGGGCGCTCTATCAACGCACACTCGAACATTTCGGCCCGGTGGCCACGTTGCTGGAACGCGATGACCATTTTCCGCCCTTTGAAGCACTGCTCGATGAACTGCAAACGGCCCGTCGGCTCGGCAACAAGGTTCTGGCCGGGAGGCAGCAATGCGCCTGAAAGAGTGGCAACTGGCGTTTGAAGCGTTTCTGCTCGAAGAACACCCCAGCGCGAGTCCGAGGTTGCGCGAGAGCCTGACCGGTGGCCCGACACTGGATGTCGGCACGGGACTGTCGATTTATCAGCATGCTTACAAGGCGCGTTTGCTGGAAGTCTTGCGCAATGACTTTCCGACGACCCTGAACTGGCTGGGCGACGATGAATTTGACCGACTCGCCATGGCTTACATCCGACAGTCTCCGTCAGCACATTTCAGCCTTCGCTGGTTGGGCAAAGGCTTTGAAGGCTTTGTCCGCGAGCATTTGGTGCCAGAGCAGAGTGCGCCACTGGCTGAGTTGATTGCGCTTGAGTGGGCCTTCACATTGGCCTTCGATGCACCTGCCGCTGAGCCAGTGACGATTGATGCGATGGCGGCCCTGGCCGCGGAGGAATGGCCCGAATTGCGGGTCAGAGCGGTGCCGTCCTCGCAATGGCTGGAGTGCCGTTTCAACAGCCTTTCATTGTGGCGCGCAGTGAAAGAAGAGTCGGAATTCCCTGACAGCATGGCGCTCGAAATCCCACAAATCTGTCTGATCTGGCGCAGCCAGTTGATCTGCAGTTACCGCAGCCTTGATCCGGCGCAAGCCACGGCTCTGAACGGCTTGCTCAAAGATGGCTGGAGTTTCTCCGAACTGTGCGTCGAGTTAGCAGTCACTTATGGTGAGGGCGCACCACTTCAAGCTGTTACCTGGTTGAAACAGTGGATACAGGACGGTTTGCTGGAGCGCCTGCAACGATAGCCAGGGCTAATCAAATCGATAGCCTGCTATTTTTCCGGGATGGTCTACCCTCAGATCTGACGTCTGAAACAAGGGGGGATTTTCCATGCTCGCGCAACTTCCACCGGCCTTACAGAATCTGCAGCTTCCGCTGCGCTTGCGACTCTGGGATGGCCATGAGTTCAATCTGGGGCCGGCACCCAGCGTCACCATTGTGGTCAAGGACCCGCAGATGGTCAGCCAGTTCACCCATCCAAGCCTCGATGCGCTCGGAGCGGCCTTCGTTGAAGGCAAGCTGGAACTGGAGGGCTCGATCAGCGAAGTCATTCGGGTCTGCGACGAATTGAGCAACGCGTTGCTCGGCGAAGATGACGATAATCAGCCAGTGCGTTCGGTGCACGACAAGGAAACCGACGCCAAAGCCATTTCCTACCACTACGACCTGTCCAATGCGTTCTACCAGCTCTGGCTGGACAGCGACATGGCCTATTCCTGCGCGTACTTCGAAACGGGCAGCGAATCCCTCGAGCAGGCGCAACAAGCCAAATTCCGCCATCTGTGTCGCAAGCTGCGTTTGCAGCCGGGTGACTATCTGCTGGATGTCGGTTGCGGCTGGGGTGGATTGGCGCGTTATGCCGCGCGGGAATTCGGTGCCAAGGTCTTCGGCATCACCCTGAGCAAGGAGCAGCTGGAGCTGGCGCGCGAACGGGTCAAGGCCGAAGGCCTGGAAGACCAGATCGAACTACAATTGCTCGACTATCGCGATCTGCCGCAGGACGGGCGTTTCGACAAGGTGGTCAGCGTCGGCATGTTCGAACACGTTGGTCACGCCAATCTGGCCGAGTATTGCAAAACCCTGTTCGGTGCGGTGAAGGAGGGCGGTCTGGTGATGAATCACGGCATCACCGCCAAGCACACCGATGGCCGTCCGGTGGGACGCGGTGCCGGGGATTTCATTGAGAAGTATGTTTTTCCCAACGGTGAATTACCGCACCTGGCGATGATCTCGGCGGAAATCAGCGAGGCGGGTCTGGAGATTGTCGACGTCGAAAGTCTGCGCCTGCATTACGCACGCACGCTGGACCACTGGAGTGAGCGGCTGGAGGACAACCTTGAAGCGGCTGGCAAACTGGTGCCGGATCAGGCGCTGCGCATCTGGCGCCTGTATCTGGCCGGCTGCGCTTACGCGTTTGCGCGCGGCTGGATCAACCTGCACCAGATCCTCGCGGTGAAGGCGCATGCGGATGGCAGCCATGAACTGCCGTGGACGCGCGACGATATCTATAACCCTTAACACTGAATAATCCCCTCTCCCTCTGGGAGAGGGTCAGGGTGAGGGGTTTTTAGAGAATCGGTGAAATCAGCCGGGCGATCCGCATGCCGACCTGTTGCAGGCGGTGGATCTCCCGGCTTTCTTCTTTGGCGATTTCGTAGGCTTGCTCGAAATCTGCGATAAGCATGTTTTCCACGCTGGCGGCGAAGTCGCTGTCGACGGTCAGCAGCATCACTTCGAAGTTCAGCCGGAACGAACGGTTGTCCAGATTGGCGCTGCCAATTGCGCTGATCTCGCTGTCGATCAACACCACTTTCTGATGCAGGAAACCGGGTTCGTAGCGGAATACCCGCACGCCGGCGCGCACGGCTTCAAAGGCGTAGAGGCTGGAAGCGGCGTAGACGATGCGGTGATCGGGACGCGACGGCAGCAGCAATCGCACATCGACACCGCGTAAGACCGCCAATCTTAACGCTGCAAATACCGCTTCATCGGGGATGAAATACGGGCTGGTGATCCACACCCGTTCGGTCGCCGCATGGATCGCTTCGACAAAGAACAGCGAGCAGGTTTCGTAGGCATCCGCCGGACCGGTGGCGAGCAATTGGCAGAGCACGCCGTCATCCGGGTACTCGTCTGGCAGAATCAGCGGCGGCAGGGTACGCGCAGCCCAGAACCAGTCTTCGGCAAACGACTCCTGCATGCACGCGACCACCGGGCCACGTACTTTCACATGGGTATCGCGCCACGGCGCAAGCGGTGGTTTTTCGCCCATGTACTCATCGCCGACGTTATGCCCGCCGACAAAGCCGACGACGCCGTCGACCACGACGATCTTGCGGTGGTTACGGAAGTTGACTTGAAAGCGATTGAGCCAGCCGCTGCGCGTGGCGAAGGCTTTCACTTCGACGCGAGCATCGCGCAGCGTCTGTACATAACTGTGGGGCAGGGCGTGGCTGCCGATGCGGTCGTAGAGCAGATGAATCGCCACGCCTTCAGCGGCTTTCTTCAGCAGCAGGTCGCGCAGACGTTGTCCGAGTCGATCATCGTGAATGATGAAAAACTGGATCAGCACCGCTTCTTTTGCCTGATCGATGGCCTGGAAAATCGCCTCGAACGTAGCCGTACCGTTTACCAGCAATTGCACTTCATTGTTCGCCAGGCATGGCATACGTCCCAGTTTGGGCATCGCGCGTAACGAGGCGTAGGCATTCGAGGCGCGCGCGGTCAGGGCTTCTTCCACCCACGGGCGCCAGTTCAGTTCGGAGATGGCCTGACGCATCTGTTCGTTGGCTTGGCGTCGTGCCTTGATGTAACCATCAAAGGTGCTGCGCCCGAATACCAGATACGGAATAAGCGTGAGGTAGGGAATGAAGATCAGCGACAATGCCCAGGCGATCGAGCCTTGAGCCGTGCGTACGGTGAGCACCGCGTGAATGGCGGCGATCAAGCCGAGGGTGTGTATCAGGGCGATCAGGTAACCGAAAATGTGCGGTCCAAAATAATCCATGGGGCAGCCTTGCTCCGGAAGATTCAATGCTTAACAGACCATGTTCTGTCGCGAATGTCGCTATTTAATTGGTGCATGAACCGAAGCAATCGGCCGACGTCTAACGGCCACTACTGATCAGGAGTTTTTCGATGAACGTTCGTCTGCTGGGTTTGGCGCTGGGCCTGGGTTTGGCATTGCCGGTGGTTGCACAGGCGCAGATGCTGCAGCCGGGGCTGTGGGAAATGACATCGAGCAACGTCAAGGTTGATGACCAGCCGATGGATGTGCAATCGATCCTCGGCCAGCTGCAAGGTCAGATGACCCCGCAACAACGCGCGGCGCTGGAAAAGAACGGGATCAATATCGGCGGCAAAGGCATCCGCGCGTGTCTGACGCCGGAGCAAGTGGCGACCAACGATATTCCGTTGGCCGACCCGCAATCGGGCTGCAAACAGCAGATTACCGATCGCACCGGCAACCAGTGGAAATTCCGTTTCAGTTGCCCGAAAGCGCAGGGCACCGGGGTGGCGACGTTCCTCAGTGATCGTGAATTCACCACCGTGGCCAACGGCACGTTCAACGCGATCGGGATCAATCAGAAGGGCAGTCTGGAGACTCGCGCGGTTTGGTTGGGCCAGGACTGCGGCGCCGTTAAACCTCGCGCGTAAAACATTCCATGTAGGAGCTGCGGCACGCTGCGATCTTTTGATCTTGATTTTACAAAAGGATCAAAAGATCGCAGCCTCGTTTCACTCGTCAGCTCCTACAGGAGTTTAAATCAACGCATAAACCTCAGCGCCAACCCGCGACATCCTTCATTCACCCGACCGTCCCGCCAAGCAATCTGCCCCGAGACAATTGTCATATTCACCCGATGGCGAAAGCTGCGTCCGGCGAACGGCGTCCATCCGCACTGCGACAGAATCGGTTGCCGATCGACTTCCAGCGTTTGCCGTTCAACCAACACCAGATCCGCCCAATACCCTTCCCGGAGATAACCCCGATCCGGAATGGCAAACAGATCCGCCACGCGATGGCTGGTCTTCGCCACCAGTGTGGTGATTGGCAAAACCCCATCCGCCACCAGCTCCATTAACGCTGGCAACGCATGCTGTACCAGCGGTAATCCAGAAGGCGCCTGCACATACGCTCGCTGCTTTTCTTCCCAGGTATGTGGCGCATGGTCACTGCCGATCACGTCCAGTAGATTGCTGTTCAGGGCCGCGCGCAGCGCATCGCGATCGGCCTGAGTCTTGATCGCCGGATTGCACTTGATCAAGTTCCCAAGGCATGGGTAATCGCGGTCGTCGAACAACAAATGGTGCAGGCAGACTTCCGCCGTAATGCGTTTTTGCGCAAGCGGTTTGTCCTCGAACAACGCCAGTTCACGCGCCGTGGTCAGGTGCAAAACATGGAGCCGCGTGCCGTGACGTTTGGCTAACTCGACCGCCAGTGAAGAGGAGCGATAACACGCCTCGGCATTGCGGATGAGCGGGTGAGCACCGGGCGGGATTCGTTCTCCGAACAGGTCACGCAGATTGGCCGCATTCGCGTCGATACTCGGGGTGTGTTCGCAGTGAGCCAACAGGATCGTTGGCACCTCGGCGAACAGTCGCTCGAGAATCTTGGGATCGTCCACCAGCATGTTGCCGGTCGATGCGCCCATGAACACTTTCACCCCGGCGACTTCACACGCATTGAGCGCCGTCACTGTATCCAGATTGTCCTGACTCACACCAAAGTGAAAACCGTAGTTGGCCACCGAACCGATCGCAGCCCGGCGCTTTTTGTCACCCAGCGCTTCAAGGGTGAGGGTGGCCGGGTTTGTATTCGGCATGTCCATGAAACTGGTGATGCCCCCGGCAACCGCCGCCCGAGATTCGCTGTGAATACTGCCCTTGGCTGGCGCACCGGGTTCACGAAAATGCACTTGGTCGTCGATCATCCCCGGCAGCAACCACTGGCCATTCGCGTCGATTTCCACCTTGGCGTTTTCGCCTTCGATGCTGCGAGCAATCTTGACGATGCGCCCGTTGCTGACCAATAGATCGCCGTCGAACTCGCGTCCTTCATTGATCAGCCTTGCGTTGCGAATCAGCACGCTGCTCATGGTTCAGAACTCGTTCTGCAAGGCTTTGTAGCCACGCACCAGATCGACGTTGGTGCGCGCCACGTCTTCGGAAAACTCCGAAGCGCTGACGCTCACCGGTGGAAACTGCGAGAGGTCGGTGTTCGGACCAATACGAGTCGTGGAGGGCACATAGAAGGCATCCGGCAAATCCCGACCGTCGACCACCGAGTTGTGCCGCACCACGCAACCGTTGCCGACGACGCAGTTGAACAGGACGCTGTTGAAACCGATGAACACGCGATCGCCGACGACGCAGGGGCCATGCAAGATCGAGCGGTGGGCGATGGAGCTGAATTCGCCGATGGTCACCGCCGCGCCTGATTTGGAGTGGATCACCACACCGTCCTGAATGTTCGAATTGGCACCGATGGTGATCGGCTCCATCTCGCCTGAGGCGTCCACTTCGTCGGCGCGGATCACCGCGTACGGGCCGACGAAAACATTCTCGCCGATCACCACTTTGCCGCAGATGATTGCGGTTTTATCGACGTAGGCCGACTCGGCAATGTGTGGCAAATCACCTGAAGGGTTCTTGCGGATCATGGTTGGCTCAGCGCGTCGTAAAGGGTATTGAGGTTGTATTCGAACAGGCCGGTGAAGGTGCTGGCCGGGCCACTCGCAGCGAGGGCATCCGAGTAGAGCGTGCCGCCGATGTGCGCGCCGCTTTCATCGGCGATCTGTTTGAGCAGGCGTGCGTCTTTGATGTTTTCCATGAATACCGCTTTGACGTGGGCCTGACGAATCTGGGTGATCAGTGCTGCGACTTCGGCGGCGGAGGGTTCACGTTCGGTGGACAAGCCCTGCGGTGCCATGAAGTCGATACCGTACGCCTGGCCGAGATATCCAAAAGCATCGTGGCTGGTGACGATCTTGCGGGTGCCCGGTGGTAGCGAACCGAGTTTGGTTTTGGCTTCGGCGAGCAGGGCGTAGATCTGCTTCAGATAAGTTTTGCTGTTGCGTTCGTAGTCAGCTTTGTTCGCAGGATCCGCAGCGACCAGTGCCTTGGTGATATTGGCGATATACAACTCGGCGTTCGCCAGATTGTGCCAGGCATGCGGGTCGGGAACGGTTTCGCCGTCTTCATCCAGCGAGCGTGGAATCACGCCGTGACTGGCACTGATGACCGTGGCTTTGGTCTCGGTACTGGTGACCAGACGATCCAGCCATGGCTCGAAACGGAGGCCGTTCTTGATGATCAATTTCGCGCCAAGCAATGCTTTGGCATCGTCCGGCGTCGGCTCGTAAGTGTGTGCGTCGGCGTCGGGGCTGACCATGTTGGTGATCTGGATATGCTCGCCGCCGACCTGATGGACCATGTCGGCGAGAATGCTGAAGCTGGTGACCACGGGCAGTTTTTCCGCTGCCGACAATGACATCGACAACATCAGGCTGAACAGCACGAGTAGAGCGCGCATCGGGAAACACCTCATTGGGATGTGAGCAACGGTGGGCGGCGCAACAGACCGTGTACCGGCCCGAACACCACGGACAACAGATAGCCAAGGCCTGCGACCAACACGATGGCCGGGCCGCTGGGCAACGAGTAGTAGAACGACAGCAGCAAGCCGAACCACACCGAGAGGCATCCGATGACAGACGTGATGGCAATCAGGATCGGCAGACGGCGGCTCCAGAATCGCGAAGCGGCGGCGGGAAGCATCATCAGTCCGACCACCATCAGCGCGCCAATGGCCTGGAAACCGATGACCAGATTCAGCACCACGAGGGTCAGGAACACGCCATGGGCGAGTGGGCCGAGGCGGCTGACCGTTTTCAGGAACAGGGGGTCGAGGGTGTCGAGCAGCAGAGGTTTGTAGATCAGTGCCATGGCGAGGAGGCTGAATCCCGAGACCCATAACATGCCGGTGAGGGTCGGACCGTCGACGGCCAGTGCTGAGCCGAACAGCAGGTGCAACAGGTCGAGGCGTTTGCCGGCGATGCCAAGGATGAGTACGCCACAGGCCAGTGAGATCGGATAGATCGCAGCGAGACTGGCGTCTTCGCGCAAACCGGTGCGGCGGGTGATCCAGGCGGCGAGGCCGGCCATGCTCAGACCGGCGCCCAAGCCTCCCAGCGTTAGCGCGGGCAGGCTCAGTCCGGCAAACCAGAAACCCAATGCAGCGCCGGGAAGGATGCCGTGGGCGACGGCGTCACCGATCAGGCTCATCCGTCGCAGGATCAAAAACACGCCGAGTGGCGCTGTACTGCACGCCAAGACCAGTCCGCCGAGCAGGGCGCGGCGCATGAACACGAACTCATTGAATGGTTGCCAGAGGTGGGCGACGGTGAGCATCAGGCCACCTGCGTATGAGGTGTTTGCTGAATGAGCTCTGCGCTCGTGCCAAACATGCACTCTCGGTTTTTGATCAGCAAGGTGTGGGGGATGTGTTGGCGGACGGCTGCGAGGTCGTGGCAGACCACGACGATTGTTCGGCCTTGGTTATGCCAGGTATGGACGTGCTGCCAGAGCAATTGTTGACCGAGTTCATCGAGGGCGGCATGGGGTTCGTCGAGGAGCAGAACCGGGGCGTCGGTCAGACTCAATCGAGCGAGCAGGGCGCTCTGTAATTCGCCGCCGGACAGGGCCATGAGTGGACGGTGTTCGAGTCCGCTCAGGTGCCAGTTTTCCAGTGCGTCTTTCAGGCGTTGTGCGCGCAGTTGCGTTGAGAGTCGGCGTCCCCAGAAACCCGCAGCGACCAATTCTTCGAGGCTGATTGGGAATTGGCGATCCAGGTGCTGTTGCTGCGGCAGGAAGGACAATCCGCTCTGACGTGGAACACTCAGAGCAACGCTGCCTGCCAACGGCTTCTGCAATCCGGCGATAACCTTAAGAAGGCTGCTTTTGCCACAGCCGTTGGCACCGATGATCGCCGTCAGACTGCCGCTGTCGAGTTCTAGACTTAGGGGCGCAGTCAGTGGTTGGCCGGGCGCGCCCCAGCTCAGTGATTGGCAGCGGATCATGCTTGCTCACGCTGCCAGTGGCTTTCGGCAACGGCGTCGTGGGCGTGAAGGCTCTCGGCGTGGATCACTCGCAGGTGGAACTGGTTAACGCCGGGTGTGCGGCGAAGGGCGAGATTCAGTCGGCGCGCAGCGTCTTCGCAGAACATCAGGTTCTGTCCGTTGGCGAGGGCGAAGGCTTGTTCATCTGCGCGTTTTACGGCGGTTTGTACGGCGGTCCCGAGTGCCGCTTCAGCGTCATTGATGATCACGCTCAGAGGTAACTCATCAATGAATTCGTCGAGATGAAGATGCAGTTGTGCTGTGCTGCGTTGGCTGTGAGGCGTGGCGACGATGCCTTGAGTCGAGCCAAGCCATGCCAAAACGTCTGCGTGTTGAAGGGTCTTGTTGGCGAAATCGTCGATGAATTGTTGCTGGATCAACTGTCGCGCCAAGGCAGCAGAGCAGGGGCAGGTTGAGGAGTAGGCCACCTCGATTTTGAGTTCCACGTGGAACATTTGGTTTTTCAGGCTCGCTGAAATGGTCGCTGGATAGGATTTCCAACCGGCCAGTGGACTGACCAGGGCGGGGCGCTTCAACAGCAAATCAGTATGGATATTCAGGTAGGCCCGGTTGGATAAACCCTCGTGGCTTTGCAGAAAGCGCTTGAGAACATGGTGCAGCAAGGCTGGAGAAAGGCTCTCTTGTTCGAGTGCTTCCAGAGTCAGATAAAGCCGAGACATATGAATCCCACGAGCCTCGCCGTCATCAAGACTGACCCCGGCATCAGCCTTGGCGCTCAGGCGCTGCCCTTCTATCAAGACAGGTAACGCGATGCCACGCATGCCCACCCATTCGAGTGGCAAAGCTTGGCGAGCGACTTGCGCGGCGATATCCGGGAGTGTCATCGAATTCATGTTCGGAACCATCGTGTTGATTGAATTGAATGTTACATTATAACAACTCAAATCACGATGCCTTTTTCATGAACGAGCTTTCATATGCACAGACGTCATCTACTTAATCTGATTCTGGCCAGCGCGGCCTTCGCCCTTCCTTTCAGTGCTTCGGCCACGCAGATTCGCAACGCGCGGCTATGGCGTTCTGATGAGAAACTGCGATTGGTCTTTGATTTGAGTGGGCCGGTGCGCTACAAAACCTTCACCCTCAGCGCTCCGGAGCGGCTGATCATTGATGTGTCCGGTGCGAGCGTTGGCGCAGATTTCAGTCAACTGGCGCTGAACGGTACAGTGATTCGTTCGATTCGCTCCGGGCCTTTTGGCCACGGTGATACGCGGATTGTTCTGGATCTGAGCAGCCCAACGCTGTTGAACAGCTTCCTTTTGGCACCGCAGGACGGCCAGGGGCATCGCTTGGTTCTCGATTTGGTCAGCACCAAGTCCGCA
Source organism: Pseudomonas sp. VD-NE ins (assembly GCF_031882575.1). Classification (NCBI taxonomy): domain Bacteria; kingdom Pseudomonadati; phylum Pseudomonadota; class Gammaproteobacteria; order Pseudomonadales; family Pseudomonadaceae; genus Pseudomonas; species Pseudomonas sp. VD-NE ins. The sequence goes on along the minus strand of NZ_CP134772.1, from coordinate 6,578,426 downwards.
CCAAATAAGCCAATGGTTCCACGTGAAACACCTGCGCTGAAGGCACATCCAAGACGAGACATCATTGTTGTCGTCGACCCAGGTCATGGCGGAAAGGATCCCGGCGCAGTCGGCGCCAAAGGGGAAAGAGAAAAGGATGTGGTGCTTTCCATTGCTCAGTTGCTCGCCAAACGCCTGAAAAAAGAGAAAGGCTTCGATGTGAAACTGGTGCGCAATGACGATTTTTTTGTTCCATTGCGCAAGCGCGTGGAGATCGCGCGTCAGCATAAGGCTGACATGTTCATCTCAGTACATGCCGACGCGGCTCCACGTCTGACCGCTTCCGGGGCATCGGTCTATTGTCTTTCGGAGGGCGGTGCAACATCGGCAACGGCACGTTTCATGGCGCAGCGGGAGAACGGCGCAGATCTGCTCGGCGCCACCAGCCTGCTCAATCTGAAAGACAAAGATCCGATGCTGGCCGGGGTGATTCTCGACATGTCGATGAACGCTACGATCGCCGCCAGTCTGCAATTGGGAGGCGCGGTTCTGGGGAGTCTGGCCGGCATCACCACACTCCATCAGAAACGGGTGGAACAGGCAGGATTCGCGGTCCTGAAATCGCCAGATGTACCTTCGATTCTGGTGGAGACCGGCTTCATTTCCAACGCACGCGACAGTCAGCGACTGGTCACGGCGCGACATCAGCAGGCTGTGGCCAACGGCTTGTTTGACGGCTTACAGCGTTACTTTGAAAAGAACCCGCCTGTCGACAGCTATCTTGCCTGGCAGAAAGCCCAACAAAACACGCCGGTTTAGCAGCCAATAATGCGGCTGCAGGTGAATTTTGCACTGCTGCCGCCCGAGCTGGAGAAACGATTGATGGTCGTCCAGCCGACACGTCGAGTGTAGCCAACCCAAGCTTCGCCATCAGAGGCGATCCCGGTGAAGAACGTCAATTGACCGAAACGACTGTTGGTCTGCGCCCAATAACGCCGGCCGTTCTTTTCAAAACCCCGCAGATAAAGGGTATTGCCTACGGTGCTGACGCTATAAGCGTTGCCGTCGGCGTCCACGCACGCCAGCAGATTGGCGCTCCGTGTACAGCTGGCGAGCGCTGGCAATTGAGCGCTCGCGTTGCCGGCCAGCAATAACCCAAAGCTCAACATTGAGCATTTCAGCGCATTTTTCATGGTGATTTCCGGGCTCGGGATTGGCACAGCTTCCTGCTCTTTGTCGATCAGGACAAGAGAAGGCTGGTGTCTTCTCGTTGTTATACTATAACATTAATTCGAATTAGACTTGGGCAGGCCAATTTCAAAGTGTTTGTTTTCTACGTGATTCACCATGGGAAGCGCGAACACGCCACGCGCAGCAAAAAGCGCCAATTGCCTGCCTTCTGAAGAGGATTATCCAATGTCAGCGGAGTTGCCCGTCACCGTACTTTCAGGATTTCTTGGCGCTGGAAAAAGTACACTTTTGAATTACGTACTACGTAATCGAGAGGGTTTGCGCGTAGCTGTTATCGTCAATGATATGAGCGAGATCAATATTGATGGCAGCGAAGTCCAGCGTGATGTCAGCCTGAATCGTGCAGAAGAAAAAATAGTCGAAATGAGTAACGGCTGTATCTGTTGTACGTTACGCGAAGACCTGCTGGAAGAGGTGAGCAAGCTGGCCCGTGAAGATCGCTTCGATTATCTGCTGATCGAATCCACCGGGATTTCCGAGCCATTGCCCGTGGCAGAGACGTTTACCTTCCGCGATGAACACGGCCAAAGCCTCTCCGACATCGCCCGGCTCGACACCATGGTCACTGTAGTCGACGGGGTAAATTTCCTGCTGGACTACCAAGCGGCGGAAAGCCTCGCCTCCCGTGGCGAGATCCTTGGCGAAGAAGACGAACGCTCCATCACCGATCTGTTGATCGAACAAATCGAGTTCGCCGACGTGTTATTGATCAGCAAGATCGACTTGATCAGCCAGCACGAGCGTGAGGAATTGATCGCCATCCTCCAGCGTCTCAATGCCCAAGCGGAAATCATCCCGATGGTGATGGGTGAGGTGCCGTTGGAAAAAATCCTCAATACCGGGCGTTTCGATTTCGAAAAAGCCGCGCAGGCGCCCGGTTGGCTTCAGGAGTTACGCGGTGAGCACGTGCCGGAAACCGACGAGTACGGTATCGCCTCCACAGCCTATCGCGCCCGTCGGCCCTTTCACCCGCAACGCTTCTTCAGCTTTATCGACCGTCCTTGGCTGAACGGTAAGTTGCTGCGCTCCAAAGGCTTCTTCTGGCTCGCGAGCAAACCCACTGACGCTGGTAGTTGGTCGCAGGCCGGTGGTTTGATGCGCCACGGTTTTGCCGGGCGCTGGTGGCGTTTCGTGCCAAAGGAGCAGTGGCCACAAGATCAGGAAAGCACCGCCGCCATCATGGAAAACTGGACGCCGAGCGTAGGAGACTGCCGCCAGGAACTGGTGTTTATTGGTCAGAACATCGATTTCCTGCAGCTCTCAGCCGAGTTGGATGCCTGCCTGCTCACCGATGAAGAAATGGCGCTCGGTGTCAAAGGCTGGCGATTGTTGCCAGACCCGTTCGGCCCTTGGCACGAGGAGGCTGCCTGATGCTCGCGCTAAAGCTGCTGCAGAACCGTACGCGCCATCAGCATCAAGGTCCGACACCGAAGGCGTTGACGCGAATCCTCGAAGACGACACCAACCTCGCCGTCTGGCAACGCCAACTGCCGTTGCACATCAGCGATTTCGCCCACCTGCTGCTGTCGCTCAATGAACCCTTGGCGGACTCGTTGTGCCTCGAGTTGCCGGATGAGGACGCCGAGCCAGATCTCACCGGTGTGGCTTCAGGCTTCCGTGATCTGGAAGGCTACGAGGGCTTTATCGCCGACCTGAAATGGCTGGTCAGCGCGTTCGTCTGCTTACTGGGAGCAAAGCGGGTAGGTGTGCGCCTGCGGGTGCTCGATAAAGCCATGTGTCCACGCTTCCATGTCGATCACGTCCCGGTGCGCCTGATCACGACTTATGCGGGCGTTGGCAGCCAATGGCTCAAGGAAGGTGCGATGGATCGCAGTCAACTGGGGCAGGCCAACGCCGAGCCCCACGTGCAAATCCAGCAACTCGACAGCGGCGACGTGGCGCTGTTGAAAGGCGAGAAATGGCATGGCAATGAAGGCTTCGGCCTGATTCACCGCTCGCCGCAACCTGCCGCCGACCAGCGCCGTTTGATCCTGACTCTCGACTGGCTTGGCTAATGCCTCAACGCTGGAGCCACGAACCCTGACTCTGGCCTTCGCAGTACGGCTTCAGATACGCGGCATCCGTGGCGACGCCGTAATAGTGGATATCCTGGCGATAAGGCATATTGGCGACTTGCGCGTTGCTGCACACGCCAAACGCACCGCTCGGGCATTGATCGACGTATTGCACCTCGACTTTTTGCCCGGCCAGCGTTGGCTGACAGAAGCCGTCGTTGAACAGTTTTTCAGGAATATTGCGGTTCTGCTGACAGACTTTGACGTCGAGCCGCTCACCTTGACTGTGCACCACGCAGGCCTGAGCCCACGCTTCGCTCGACAGCAGCGTCAACAGCAACGACCATCCCATCCAACGCATCTTTGAATCTCCCAAGAAAGCTTCCGGCCATGTTGCAGAACATTCCTACCCATGTCATTGCTGGCCCTTTGGGCGCCGGCAAGACCAGCCTGATCCGCCAGCTCATGGCCCAGCGGCCGGAAGGTGAGCGTTGGGCGGTGCTGATCAACGAGTTCGGTCAGGTCGGTCTCGATGCCGCACTGCTGACGAGTGACGCCGATGGTATCGCACTGGGCGAAGTGGCCGGCGGCTGCCTGTGTTGCGTCAATGGCGCGCCTTTTCAGATTGGTCTTGGGCGGTTGTTGCGCAAGGCGAAGCCGGATCGATTGTTCATCGAACCCTCCGGGCTGGGGCATCCGGCGCAGCTGATTGAACAGTTACATGAGGCGCCGTGGCGGGGTGTGCTGGCGGTGCAACCGTGTGTGCTGGTGCTGGATGCTCAGGCGCTTGAAGCGGGGAAAACCTTGCCGGCAGCGCAACAGGAAGCCTTGGAAACCGCTGGTCTGCTGTTGTTGAACAAGGCTGAAAACCTTGATGACAGGGCCAGGGAAAAAATTGCCAGCCAGTTGCCGGCAGTGCCGTTGGTCTGGACTCGAGAGGCGCGATTGAGCCTGAGCGAACTGCCGGGTCTGACCGCAAAAGCAGTCAACGGTGTGGATAACCTGGCCGTACCCAAGGGATCAGGACAAATGCCGGCCGTCTGGACTGATCCGACGCTGCCGATTTGCCTGAGTCAGGCGCAGGAGGGGGGCTGGAGTATTGGTTGGCGCTGGCATCCGGGGCAGACGTTCGACAAGCGGCGCATGGCTGACTGGCTAGCCAGCCTCAATTGGCAGCGGGCGAAACTGGTTATCCATAGCTCGGAGGGCTGGGTGTCCGCGAACGCTTTGAATAATGCCGAACTGATCTGGCAAGCCAGCGAATGGCGAAAAGATTCGCGAATCGAGCTGATCTTCGTCGATCCGCAAAACATTGAAAAGCTGCAGCAGGGTTTGTCGGGGTGTCGGGACAGTTAGATCAAAAGATCGCAGCCTTCGGCAGCTCCTACATGCGGTTCCCTGTAGGAGCTGCCGAAGGCTGCGATCTTTTGATCTTTAAGGCTTCCACTTCGTATGTTCCTGCCGCCACTGGCTCAACTCGATCACTTCCGCCCGGGGCTTGTGCACTTCAACCACCGGTGGCGTGTCGTCGTACGGTGCCGGGTAGGGCGCCAGTTCGATTTGCGCGCTGTGTGCGCCAAACTGGGTAATGGTGCCGTTATGCCGGGTTTCGCCGGTCACGGTGAATTCGAAGTTGTACACCCGCGCCAGTCGTCGGCGACCGTTGGCGTCCTTGATGAAACCGATCTTCTTTAATGCAACGTTGCCGTCGAGTAGCTCGACCCGCACGTTCAGGCAATGCTGCTTGACCCGCTCCAGCGCGCGTTCGCGCAAGCCGTGGTTGTGCCACAGCCAGGCGCCAGCAGCGGCAAACAGTATCAGCACGAAGATGTTTTCCAGGGTCAGCATCAACATCGAACTCCAAAAGATAGCGTCAGCTTAACTGCGTCGCCGGTCTGTCGTACAGGCTGCGTTTCGTCGCATACTGCGCGGCTTGAATTTCAATCGTTTTACGGAATGACCCGAATGAAACGTACGCCTCATCTGCTCGCCATTCAGTCCCACGTGGTGTTCGGCCACGCCGGCAACAGCGCCGCGGTTTTTCCGATGCAGCGGGTCGGGGTCAATGTCTGGCCGCTCAATACGGTGCAGTTTTCCAACCACACCCAGTACGGCCAGTGGGCCGGCGAAGTGCTGGCGCCGCAGCAGATTCCCGAGCTGGTCGAAGGCATCGCGGCCATTGGCGAGCTGGGCAACTGCGACGCAGTACTGTCCGGTTACCTCGGCAGCGCGGCGCAGGGCCGGGCGATTCTTAGCGGTGTCGAGCGCATCAAATCGGTCAATCCGAAGGCGCTGTATCTGTGTGATCCGGTGATGGGCCATCCAGAGAAGGGCTGCAGTGTGCCGACCGAGGTCAGCGACTTCCTGCTGGAAGAGGCGGCGGCCGTGGCGGACATCATGTGTCCGAACCAGTTGGAGCTGGACAGCTTCTCCGGGCGCAAGCCGCAGTCGCTGTTCGATTGCCTGGCGATGGCGCGGGCGCTGCTGGCGCGTGGGCCGAAAGCGGTGCTGGTCAAGCATCTGGATTATCCGGGCAAACCGGCCGATGGCTTTGAAATGCTACTGGTAACGGCCGAAGGCAGCTGGCATCTGCGCCGCCCGCTGCTGGCGTTTCCGCGTCAGCCGGTGGGCGTTGGCGATCTGACGTCCGGCCTGTTCCTGGCGCGGGTACTGTTGGGCGACAGTCTGGTGGCGGCGTTCGAATTCACGGCGGCGGCGGTGCATGAAGTGCTGCTGGAGACTCAGGCGTGCGCCAGTTATGAGTTGCAGCTGGTGCGGGCGCAGGATCGGATTGCACATCCGCGGGTGAAGTTTGAGGCGACGGCGATCAGTTTGTAATCGCGTTATCGTTCAAAAAAGATCGCAGCCTGCGGCAGCTCCGACAGGGGAATGCAAAACCCTGTAGGAGCTGCCGAAGGCTGCGATCTTTTGCTTTTGATCTCAGGCGTCGCCCTTGATCTCCTGATAGCGCTTCTCCAGCTCCTGACGAATCTGCCGACGCTGCTGCGCCTGCATATAACGACGCTTGTCTTCACTGTTCTGCGGTTGCAGTGGCGGCACGGCGGCCGGCTTGCGCTGGTCATCCACCGCGACCATGGTGAAGAAGCAGCTGTTGGTGTGGCGCACCGAGCGCTCGCGGATGTTCTCGGTCACCACTTTGATGCCGACTTCCATCGAGGTATTGCCGGTGTAGTTGACCGAGGCGAGGAAGGTCACCAGTTCGCCGACATGAATCGGCTCGCGGAAAATCACCTGATCCACCGACAGGGTCACCACGTAGCGGCCGGCATAACGGCTCGCGCAGGCGTAGGCCACTTCGTCGAGGTATTTGAGCAGGGTGCCGCCGTGGACATTGCCAGAGAAGTTGGCCATGTCGGGGGTCATCAGTACCGTCATCGACAGCTGGGCGTTTCCGGGTTCCATAACGTTCTCACGGATCAAGGCTGGTTTCTGGAGGCACCTCTGCGGGTGCCTGGTCGCTTTTCTAAAGCACCGTTATCGGGACGCCGGGCGAGGGGCCGCCGTCACGCCGGGATCGATCTGTTTCCATATATTGCACCGCCTTCCAGCCGCAAGTCGCGGTGTTAACCTGCAAAAGCCTCTTCCAAGGGCAATTCCCACACGAAAAGCGGATTTTTACTTCGCTCTCCCAGACCTTTCTGACGTCTGCCGGCGAGCCTCGTCATTCAAGGAGCCCACGCCATGCATGCCATCAGTTTTATTCAGGATCTGGCAGTGATCATGTTGGTCGCAGGTGTGGTGACCGTGTTGTTTCATCGCCTCAAACAACCGGTGGTGCTCGGCTACATCGTCGCCGGCTTCATCATCGGCCCGCACACCCCGCCGTTCGGCCTGATCCACGACGAAGAAACCATCAAGACCCTCGCCGAGCTTGGGGTGATTTTCCTGATGTTCTGTCTCGGGCTGGAGTTCAGCCTGCGCAAGTTGTTCAAGGTCGGTGCCACGGCGTTTATTGCGGCGTTCCTCGAGATCGTCCTGATGATCTGGATCGGCTACGAAATCGGCCGCTGGTTCGACTGGAACACCATGGACTCGCTGTTCCTCGGCGCGATTCTGGCGATCTCCTCGACCACCATCATCGTCAAGGCGCTCAACGATCTGAAGATGAAAAACGAGCGCTTTGCGCAGTTGATCTTCGGCGTGTTGATCGTTGAAGACATTCTCGGCATTGGCATCATCGCGCTACTGTCGAGCATCGCAGTGAGCGGCACCGTCAGCTCCGGTGAAGTGTTTTCCACGGTCGGCAAGCTGTCGCTGTTCATGATCGTCGCGCTGGTCATCGGTATTTTGCTGGTGCCGCGTCTGCTGGCCTATGTGGCCAAATTCGAAAGCAACGAGATGCTGCTGATCACCGTGCTCGGCCTGTGTTTCGGCTTCTGCCTGCTGGTGGTCAAACTCGAATACAGCATGGTGCTCGGCGCCTTCCTGATCGGCGCGATCATGGCCGAGTCGCGCCAGTTGCTGAAAATCGAGCGGTTGATCGAGCCGGTCCGCGACCTGTTCAGTGCGATCTTCTTTGTCGCTATTGGCCTGATGCTCGACCCGATGATTCTGCTCGAATATGCGTGGCCGATTGCGGTGATCACCGTAGCCGTTGTGCTCGGCAAGATGTTGTCCTGCGGCCTTGGGGCGTTTATCGCCGGCAATGACGGACGCACCTCACTGCGCGTGGGGATGGGGCTGTCACAGATTGGCGAATTTTCCTTCATTATCGCCGCGCTCGGCATGACCTTGCAGGTCACCAGCAACTTCCTTTATCCGGTCGCTGTGGCCGTGTCGGTGATTACGACGCTGCTGACGCCTTATCTGATTCGCGCGGCCGATCCGCTGTCGATCAAGCTGTCTGGCGCTGTGCCCAAGCCTCTGGGGCGTGTGTTGGGCATGTATGGTGAATGGCTGCGCAGTATCCAGCCGCAAGGCGAGGGCGCGATGCTGGCGTCGATCATCCGCAAGATCCTGCTACAGGTCGGGGTCAATCTGGCGTTGGTGATTGCGATCTTCTTTAGCGGGGCATTTTTCGCTGCGCGCCTCTCGGCTTGGCTACAGGACTGGATCAGCGATCCGAGCTGGCAGAAGGCGTTGATCTGGGGCGGGGCGCTGCTGGTGTCGTTGCCGTTTTTGATCGCCGCTTATCGCAAGCTCAAGGCGTTGTCGATGCTGCTGGCGGAGATGGGCGTGAAGCCGGAGATGGCCGGGCGTCACACGCAGCGAGTGCGTCGAGTGATCTCCGAAGTGATCCCGATTCTCTCGCTGCTGGTGATTTTCCTGCTGTTGGCAGCCTTGTCGGCCAGTATTCTGCCGACCAACAAGTTGCTGGTGCTGATCGCCGTGGTTGCAGCCGCCGTGGCGGCGCTGCTCTGGCGCTGGTTCATCCGCGTGCACACGCGGATGCAGGTGGCGCTGCTGGAAACCCTCGACAACCACAAGGAGTCGTCGGGACATTGACCTGCCGGGGCGGCTGGCCGATCAGCTTTCCAGCCAGACGTCCCGTGCCCAGTGCCACACCGATTCCCAGGTTTCCTCGGCAATCAACTCTTCTTCGGCCTGCCACAGCACCACCGTGCCATCCTCTTCGACACAGTAGTAGTCGTCGCCGTCCTGACAGATTGGAATCAGGCTGCGATCAACACCGGCATCCCAGGCGTTGGCGGCAACATCCGGCAAGTAGGTGTGGGATTGTGGGTCGGTAACAGTCACCGGTTCGAGGCTGCCGTACACCACATCGCTGACGGTCAGCAAAAATTCTCTGAAGACAAACGGGATGTCGATGAACAGCTGTTCTTCGATTTCGACCAGCAGATCTTCGTCAGGCAATTCCAAAGGAACCGGCACGGGTTCGTTGGCTTCACGCAGTTGTTCGATGATTTCTTCCACGTCCGGGATCCTCTTGCTTGAATGGCGCGGTTTATATGGGCCGGTTTATACAGTAGCTCGCTATAGATGCAACCGCGAAATAGAAAACCCCAGCCGAGGCTGGGGTTTTTTATCACGGCAGGTGACGCCCGGAAGGTATCAGCCGTTCTGGCGGATACCGGCAACCAGCCAAGGCTGGTTCTCGCCCTGCGGACGTTCCATGTTCCAGCTTTCGCTGAACACTTCGCCCTGATCGAAGCGCGAGGACTTCGACACACCGCTGAAGGTCAGGGTGGCGATGGTCTTGTCGGCACGATCATCCACGCCATCCAGTTGCACCTGGAGGTTGTCGATGTAGGTCGACTGGAACGCGTCGCCCAGATCCGCACGCTCACGCTTGAGGAACTCGAGCATTTGCGGGGTCACGAACTCGGCGATCTTGTCCATTTCGTTGGCATCCCAGTGCTGCTGCAGCGACTGGAAGTGGCTGCGTGCAGCTTCAAGGAAGTTCTGCTCGTTGAACCAGGCCGGTGCGTTGATCACCGGACGGGCGGCAGCAGGTGCAGCCGAACCACCGAAGATCGAGCCCATGGCGGCAGGCTTTTGCTCGAACACTTCACGCTGCATCGGCGCGCCGGCCGGAGCGAACTGCTCTTGCTGCTTGCGGCGACGCGCGGCGATGAAGCGGAAGATCACGAACGCGATCACGGCCATGATCAGGATGTCGAAGATCTGCATGCCCTGGAAGCCGCCGCCCATGAACATGGACGCCAGCAGGCCACCGGCGGCGATACCGGCCAGAGGGCCGAGCCATTTCGAAGCACCGCCGGCCTTGGCGGCAGCGCCTGCGGCACCGGCAGCACCTGCGGTCGCAGCCGCGCCGCCGACACCTGGAGAAGAAGGAGCCATCTGGCTGGTCTGGTGCGTCGGCGCAGCGCCGGCGCTTTTGCCACCACCAAAGCGCTTGGCGTTGGCGTCGAGGCTCATCGTCAGGCCGATGCACAACGCCATGGCGATGCTAAGAAAACGTTTCATAAAAGGAATTCCCGTTTGTGGAGACACGCGCGCCATGTTGCACAGCTGAAGTGTTACTGGCTAGCGAGAGAGTGTTTCGGGCTTTTGCCTGACAGGTTACGTTCAGCTCGGTCGGGGCAATAAGGCCATGTACTTTTGGCTGTAGGAAATCGAGACAGGTTCAGTGTGAAATCGCCTTAGCGACGAAACGCCAGCATTACCACACCGGCTGTAATCAAGCCGATGCCGCCCCATTGGCGCAGGTCGAGTTTCTCGCCCAGCAGGATCACGCCAAGCACCGCCACCAGTACCACGCTGAGTTTGTCCACTGGCGCAACCAGTGAAGCCGGACCGACTTTCAGTGCACGGAAGTAGCACAGCCACGACGCACCGGTACCCAGTCCGGACAACAGCAGGAACAGATAGCTCTTGGCAGAGATCGATCCCAAAGACTGATATTGGCCCGTCGCGTACAAAATCAAGGCCAGGCTGACGAGTACCACGATGGTGCGCAGTAGGGTGGCGAAGTCGGAATTGACGTTTTCGATACCGACTTTGGCGAAGATCGCCGTCAATGCGGCGAAAGTGGCCGAGAGCAGGGCCCAGAATGTCCAGGAAGAAAAGAAACCTGAGCCCATTTGCACTGCCCTGTTCCGGGTGGGTTTAGATCAAAAGATCGCAGCCTGCGGCAGCTCCTACAGATACACAATCCCCTGTAGGCGCTGCCGAAGGCTGCGATCTTTTCGCTTTTAGATAGCTTCCAGCTTGGCGTAACCGAGCATCAGCCACTTGCTGCCTTCGCTGAAGTTCACCTGCACCCGCGCCTGCGCACCGGCACCTTCGAAGTTGAGGATCACGCCGTCACCAAAGATCGAATGGCGTACCGCCTGACCGAGGCTGAAACCCGTTTCCGGAATTTCGCTGCCGCTGAACAGGTTGCTGCCGCTCATCGACTGATTGCCGCCGAACGGTCGGCTGACGCTGTTCGACAAGCGCACTTCCTGAATCAGACCCTTCGGCACTTCGCGTACGAAGCGCGAGACCTTGTTGTAGGTCTCGCTGCCGTACAGGCGTCGGGTTTCAGCATAGGTCATCACCAGATTCTGCATCGCCCGGGTGATGCCGACATAGGCCAGACGCCGTTCTTCTTCAAGACGACCCGGCTCTTCCAGACTCATCTTGTGCGGGAACAGGCCTTCTTCCATGCCCACCAGGAACACGTAAGGGAATTCCAGACCTTTGGCGCTGTGCAGGGTCATCAACTGAATGCTGTCTTCGTGCTCGTCAGCCTGAGTGTCCCCGGCTTCCAGCGAAGCATGGCCGAGGAATGCCGCCAGTGGCGTCAGCTCTTCGTCTTCTTCGGTGTTCTCGAAGTTGCGCGCGGCGCTGACCAGTTCCTCAAGGTTTTCTACCCGGGCCTGGCCTTTCTCGCCTTTTTCCGCTTCGTGATAAGCGATCAGTCCGGACTGCTCGATGACGGTTTGCGTCATCAAGTGCAGCGGCATTTCCATGCACTTGGCGGCGAGATTCTCGATCAGCTCGATAAACGCACCCAGCGCACCGGCAGCGCGACCGGTCAGGCCTTTGTTGGCGACCAGTTGGCGCATCGCTTCCCACATCGACACATCGCTGTGGCGCGCGTGATCGCGGATCGCTTCGACTGTTTTTTCGCCGATGCCACGGGCCGGCACGTTGATCACCCGTTCCAGCGCCGCATCGTTGCCGCGACCTTCGAGCAAACGCAGATACGCCATGGCGTTCTTGATTTCCGCACGCTCGAAGAAGCGCTGGCCGCCGTAGATGCGATACGGAATGCGCTCGCGCAGCAAGGCTTCTTCCAGAACGCGCGATTGGGCGTTGGAGCGGTACAGAATCGCGATATCGCTGCGAGCCAAGCCGGTTTTCAGCGCACTTTCGATGGTTTCGACAACGTAGCGTGCTTCGTCGTGTTCGTTGAACGCGGCGTACAGATTGATCGCTTCGCCATCGCCGCCATCGGTCCACAGTTCTTTGCCGAGGCGCCCGGTATTGTTGGCAATCAGGGCGTTGGCCGCCTTGAGGATGCCGGCGGTGGAGCGGTAATTCTGCTCCAGACGAATGGTCACCGAATCGGCGAAGTCGGACGAGTACTGATGAATGTTTTCGATTTTCGCGCCGCGCCAGCCGTAAATCGACTGGTCGTCGTCGCCGACCACCATCAGGCTATCGCCACCCTTGCCGAGCAGGCGCAACCAAGCGTACTGCACGGCGTTGGTATCCTGGAACTCGTCCACCAGAATATGGCGGAAGCGCTTCTGGTAATGCGCCAACAGGCCCGGGTGATCGCGCCACAAGTCGAGGGCACGCAAGAGCAATTCGGAGAAATCGATGACGCCGGCACGCTGGCACGCCGCCTCGTATGCTTCGTAGATGCCGCGCATGGTCGCCAGATACAGATCGCCGCTGGCTTGAATATGTTGCGGACGCAGGCCTTCGTCTTTCTGGCCGTTGATGAACCACTGTGCCTGACGGGCCGGCCAGCGTTGCTCGTCGAGGCCCAGCTCGCGGATCACCCGCTTGACCAGCCGTTGCTGGTCGTCGCTGTCGAGAATCTGGAAAGTCTGGCTCAGTCCGGCTTCCTGCCAGTGCGCCCGCAGCAAGCGGTGCGCCAGGCCGTGGAAGGTGCCGACCCACATGCCGGCCGGGTTGATACCCAGCAACTGCTCGATGCGATGACGCATCTCCGCAGCGGCTTTGTTGGTGAAGGTCACCGACAGGATGGAGTGGGGCGAGGTGTTTTCGACCTGGATCAACCAGGCGATACGGTGCACCAGCACTCGGGTTTTACCGGAGCCAGCACCGGCCAGGACCAACTGACGGCCAACGGGGGCTGCTACGGCCTGGCGTTGGGCATCGTTGAGGGAGTTCAGCAGAAGGGAGAGATCATCGCGCATCGGGGCATTCTAGGGTGCGCCGCAGGCCCGGGCAAACCGAGCTTTGCATTAGCCGATGAAAGTGCTGTGAATGACGACCGGTCGGTCATTGCCTACAGGCATCGGCCCGCCGCGCTCCAAGGGTTTGGCCGGTGGCAAAGGACGGAAAAGTTTCGCTGAAATTATGATCTGGAGCAGTTTGGCAACGGGATCGGCTTGTGTATGCTCCGTCCACGTTTCGGGCGCAAGCCCTCCTTATAAGAACAAGAACGTTGCCCATGACCCTCAGCTCCGAACTGTCGGGCCCCTCTGTGGAACCCCGGGTTATCCGCAAGCACTATGCCGTCGAGATGGCGGTCGAGCGCACGCGTCTGCTGTATCAGGGCTCGTTGCTGCCCACGCTGTTCATGTTGATCAATGGTCTGGTCTGCGCCGCTTTGCTCTGGAGCCCGCAGCGCTACTTCGTGGTCAGCGTCTGGTTGGTGTGGCTGCTGTCGCTGGTGGCGTTGCGGGTGATTCAGGTCGCAGCGTTCGACTCGGCAATCCCTGATCGTCAGGCGCAGCCGATTTGGCGGCGGATGTTTCTGCTTGGCTCGACCATGACCGGTCTGACCCTGGCCGGTGCCGGCATTGCCCTGGTGCCCGCGGACAACTTCATGCAACAGGCTTGGGTGTTCGGCCTGATTGGCGCCGCGACTCTGTCGGCGAGCGTCGCCTACGCAGTGAGCCTGCCGGCGTTTCTGTCGTTTACCTTGCCCTGCCTGTTGCCGGCGATCGGTTATCTGTTCTGGGGCGGCGACGAGCAGGCGCGCGGTTGGGGCTGGCTCGGCCTGATCCTGCTTGGTTCGCTGAGCGTGGTGGCGTGGCAGGTCAATCGGCTGATTGATCGCGGTTTACTGCGGCGCTTCCAGAATCAGCACTTGATCGAACACCTGCAACAGACGCAAATGCGCAGCGAGCAGCTCAATCAGGAGCTGGCCAGGGAAATCGACCAGCGTCGCTGTGCCGAGGGCAAGTTGCGTGAAGCCCAGGTCGAACTCGAAGACCGCGTGGCACAGCGCAGCCTTGAACTGGACGCGGCCAATCAGGCCCTTCGCAAAAGCGAAGCGCGGCTGGCGCTGGCGCTGAAGGCCAGCGAGTTGGGGCTGTGGGACTGGAACCTGCAAACCGACGAAGTCCACCACACGCAGATTCAGGAGCTGTTCGGCCTCGCTCCGGAATACGTCACGGCGCTGTTGCGCGACCTCAAGCCACGTCTGCATCCAGACGATGTGCCGACGCTGAAATACGCGTTGATCGAGCACTTGAAGGGGCGCACCGAGGACTACCAGATCGAATACCGCGTGCGTCACAGCGATGGCCATTGGGTCTGGATTGAAGACCGTGGCCGCGCAGTAGAACGCAGCGACAGCGGGCGAGTCATCCGCATGGTCGGCACCCGCCGCGACATCAGCGCCAGCAAAAGCCTCGAGGAGCAGCAGCGTCTGGCGGCGACGGTGTTTGAAGCGGCCAGTGAAGGCATCGTGATTCTCGATCCGAACTACGCGCTGATCGCAATCAATCAAGCGTTCAGCCGGGTCACTGGTTACGACATCGAGGACATGCTCGGGCGCAACGTCGTCGAGCTGCCATGCAGCCGCGATGCCCGCCGCCATTACGTGGCGATCCGTCATGCACTGGAGCAGCACGGCAGTTGGCAGGGCGAACTGGTGGAGACGCGCAAGAACGGCGAGCTTTACCCGCAATGGCTGCAACTGAATGCAGTGCGTGATGGTCGGGGAAATGTCAGCCATATCGTCGGCTTCTTCGCCGATCTGTCGGCGCGACGCGAATCCGAAGAGCGCATGCGTTATCTGACTCATTACGATGAACTGACCGGTTTGGCCAACCGCTCACTGTTCCGCGAGCGCTTGCACGAAGCGCATCAGCGTTCGCGTCAGGGTCGACGCAGTCTGGCGCTGCTGCACATCAATCTGGATCGCTTCAAATTGCTCAACGACAGCCTCGGCCATGAGATTGCCGACCAATTACTGCAGAAAATGGCGCGCCGCTTGGTCAACGCTTTGCCGGAAGCCGACACCATCGCCCGATTGTCCGGCGACGAGTTCGCCGTACTGTTCGACGCCTATGGCAACCTGTCGAGTCTGGCTCGGGTCGCCACGCGCCTGTCGAGCAAATTGCGCCTGCCACTGACGGTCGAGGGGCACGAGTTGGTGGTCAGCGCCTCGATGGGCATCAGCATGCTGCCGGACAATGCCCGAGAGATTTCTGCGCTGGTCAGCCAGTCGAACATGGCCATGCAGCACGCCAAGCACTTGGGCGGTAACAATTTCCAGTTTTACACCGACAGCCTCCAGGCCAGCACCCTTGAGCGCTTGCAGCTGGAAAATCAGTTGCGCAAAGCCATCGAGGAAAAGCAGCTGAAGGTGTTTTATCAGCCGAAGCTGTGCCTGCAAACCGGACGGCTGAATGCGGCGGAAGCGCTGGTGCGCTGGGATCACCCGACCATGGGCCGGGTGCCGCCGGGGGATTTCATTGGGCTTGCCGAGGAAACCGGCCTGATCGGGCCGATTGGCGAATTCGTCCTGCGTCAGGCTTGCTGGCAGGCCTGCGAATGGCAACGTCAGGGGCTGGAGCCGATCCGTGTTTCGGTAAACCTGTCGGTACATCAATTGCGCCAGGGCAAGCTGGTCAGTCTGGTGCGCCAGGTGCTGGAGGAAACCGGTCTGGCGCCGCACTACCTCGAGCTGGAACTGACCGAAAGCCAGTTGCTCGACAGCGTCGAACACATCATCGCGACCTTCCAGCAATTGCGTGATCTGGGGGTGAAACTGGCGATCGATGATTTTGGCACCGGCTATTCGTCGTTGAGTTACCTCAAGCGCATTCCGGTCGACTACGTGAAGATCGATCAGGCATTCATTCGCGGGTTGGGCGAAGGGAGCGAGGATGCGGCGATCACTCGCGCGATCATTGCCATGGCCCATGGGCTGTCACTGAAAGTGGTCGCCGAAGGTGTCGAGCGCCAGGAGCAGCTGGAATTTTTACGCGCCGAGCGTTGCGATGAAGTGCAGGGTTATCTGATCAGCCGGCCTGTGGAGGCTGCCAGTCTGGCCGGGCTTTTGCGCGAACAGGACAAACCGTTTTAAGGGCTACATGCACGGCATCGTGCCTGATACAGGGACATGGAGTTACGCATTGAGCAGGCAAAAAGCCAATTCATGTAGTATAACTACAAGCGTGCTACATCCTTGCCCATAAGAAGAGTCCAGCCCCTTGAATCTGCTGCAACACATCGCCCAGTCACGTCACCTGTTACGCAAGTCGGAGCTCAAGGTCGCCGACCACGTGCTGCTTGACCCTGCGGCGGTGATGCACAGTTCCATGGCCGACCTGGCCCACAGCGTCGGCATCAGCGAGCCGACCATCGTGCGCTTCTGTCGCGCCATCGGTTGTTCCGGTTTTCAGGATCTCAAGCTCAAACTGGCGCAAAGTCTGGCCGCCGGTGCCAGCTTCGGCCAGTTCGCGATCCACGAAGACGACTCGGTTGCCGATTACAGCCTGAAGATTTTCGACACCACGTTGCACACCTTGATGGAGGTTCGCGAGAAGCTCGATCCGGTTGAGTTGCAGCGCGCGGTGACGCTGATGTCGCAGGCGCAGCGCGTCGAGTTCTACGGCTTCGGCGCTTCAGGTGCAGTGGCGGCGGATGCCCAGCACAAGTTCTTCCGTTTGCTGCTGACTGCAGCGGCGTATTCCGATCCGCACATGCAGGCGATGTCGGCGGTGACGTTGAAGCCGACTGATGTGGCGATCTGCATTTCTCAGTCCGGGCGTTCCAAGGATCTGCTGATCACTGCCAATCTGGTGCGTGAGAGTGGCGCTTCGCTGATTACCCTGTGCCCGAGCCAGACGCCGCTGGCTGAGTTGTCGACCGTCAATCTGGCGATCGATGTACATGAAGACACGGAAATTTATACGCCGCTGACTTCGCGTATCGCTCACCTGGTGGTGATCGACGTGTTGGCGATGGGCGTGGCCATGGCGCGCGGGCCGAGCCTGGTCAATCACCTCAAGAGCGTGAAGCGCAGTCTGCGCAGCCTGCGCTTGTCGCCAAAAGCCGCCAAAGCGCTGGATGATTAAGATCAAAAGATCGCAGCCTTCGGCAGCTCCTACATGTGGAATGCGATCCCTGTAGGAGCTGCCGAAGGCTGCGATCTTTTGCTTTACGACGGTTACTTTCATCAAACCGTCATCCCTCCCGCCTATCGTGAAACTCCCGTCATCGCCTTGGGAGACTCGAAATGGCTCAGCCCTACGAAGAACGCAACAGCGCCGCGAAAACCCGTCGTCAGCAGGAAGACCAGCGCCGCATGGAGTTTCGCCGCGCTATCGAAGATCGTTTCGAACTTCGTCAGCTTCAAGCCGAAATCGGCGACTTTCCCGACATCACTCACTGGCAGGCAGCGCCCGCAGCTTCCCGTCGAAACGCTCAACCAGCGCGCTGATCTGCACGCGCTCGCTGCGGATAAACGCCAGGAAGGCGTGCGCCACTGGTGACAGCCGTTTGGCCTTGGCTTGCACCAGGCACCAGCTTCGGAAAAGCGGCAATTCCTCGACCGGCAACTCGACGAGCCCACCGGTCGCAAGCTCCAGGTTCAGGGCGTGGCGCGTCAACAGCGCCAGGCCCAGACCCGCCTGCACACATTCACGCTGAGCTTCGGCTGAGGCCACTTCCTGGGTCTGGGTGAAGTGCACGCGCTTCTCCTTGAAATATTCTTCGCAGGCCAGTCGTGTACCCGAGCCGGGTTCGCGGATCAGCAGCGTGTAGGGTTCCAGATCCTGCAAGCGCAGCGGGCCCATGTGTGCCAGCGGGTGATCCGGACGCGCCACGGCAACAATCGGGTTGTTGAGAAACGGCAAAAATTCCAGGCCCATGTCCTGCGGCACCATCGACATGATCACCAGATCGTCGCGGTTGTCGGACAGCCTGCGAATCACCTGGCCACGGTTGACCACGGTCAGTTGCAGATTCACTTCCGGGTGCTGGCGCTTGAACGCGGCGAACAGGTGCGGGACGAAGTATTTGGCGCTGGATTCCACCGCCAGTTTCAGCTGACCTTGCAGCGAGCCCTGCATGTCCGACAGCTGCATATCGAGGTTTTCCAGGCGTCCGAAGATGTCTCGACTGGCGCGCTGAAGTGCTTCGGCGGCTTCGGTCATGTAGAGTTTTTTGCCGACATAATCGAATAATGGCTGGCCGATCAGCTCTTCGAGCTGACGAATCTGCAGGCTGACGGCCGGTTGTGTGAGGGACATTTCCTCGGCTGCGCGGCTGTACGAGCGTAAATCACACACTTCGTTGAAGATCTGCAATTGACGCAATGTCATACGCATCAAGGACTTACGCATTTTTTACAGGCTCTGACGGCTGGCGGATGCTTCAACTATAAGTCTTTACTTATGCCTGACCCAATTTTTATTCATTTTTGTTAATCCCTCATGAGCGCTAGTGTGGACCTGCGACTAAATTGAAACATTTGGTCACGCGTCGACCTGGGTCTAGCAGGTCGTGGTGCCACCGGCTCAAGGGAACCTCCAAGTGATAACAAAGATCCTGATCGCCAACCGTGGTGAGATTGCCGTACGAATCGTGCGAGCCTGCGCCGAAATGGGCATCCGCTCGGTTGCGATTTTTTCCGACGCCGACCGCCATGCGCTGCATGTGAAGCGTGCGGACGAGGCCCACAGCATCGGTGCCGAGCCACTGGCCGGTTACCTGAACCCGCGCAAGCTGGTGAACCTGGCGGTTGAAACCGGCTGCGATGCACTGCACCCCGGTTACGGTTTCCTCTCGGAAAACGCCGAGCTGGCTGATATCTGCGCCGAGCGCGGGATCAAGTTCATCGGCCCGTCGGCGGAAGTCATTCGCCGTATGGGCGACAAGACCGAAGCGCGCCGCAGCATGATCAAGGCCGGCGTACCGGTGACGCCGGGCACCGAAGGCAACGTTGCTGACATCGAAGAGGCCTTGGCCGAGGGCGACCGCATCGGCTACCCGGTGATGCTCAAAGCCACTTCCGGTGGTGGCGGTCGCGGCATCCGTCGCTGCAACAGCCGCGAAGAGCTGGAACAGAATTTCCCCCGGGTGATTTCCGAGGCAACCAAGGCTTTCGGTTCGGCCGAAGTGTTCCTGGAAAAATGCATCGTCAACCCGAAACACATCGAAGCGCAGATCCTCGGCGACAGCTTCGGCAACGTCGTGCACCTGTTCGAGCGTGACTGCTCGATCCAGCGTCGCAACCAGAAGCTCATCGAAATCGCCCCGAGCCCGCAACTGACCCCGGAACAGCGTGCCTACATCGGCGATCTGTCGGTGCGTGCGGCCAAGGCTGTCGGTTACGAGAACGCCGGTACTGTGGAGTTCCTGCTCGCCGAGGGCGAGGTGTACTTCATGGAGATGAACACCCGGGTGCAGGTGGAACACACCATCACCGAAGAGATCACCGGGATCGACATCGTCCGCGAACAGATTCGCATTGCTTCCGGCCTGCCGCTTTCGGTGAAACAGGAAGACATTCAGCACCGTGGTTTCGCGTTGCAGTTCCGCATCAACGCCGAAGACCCGAAAAACAACTTCCTGCCGAGCTTTGGCAAGATCACCCGTTACTACGCCCCCGGCGGCCCGGGTGTGCGCACCGATACAGCGATCTACACCGGCTACACCATTCCGCCGTTCTACGACTCGATGTGCCTGAAACTGGTGGTCTGGGCACTGACCTGGGAAGAGGCGATGGACCGTGGCCTGCGTGCGCTGGACGACATGCGCCTGCAAGGCGTGAAGACCACCGCCGCGTACTACCAGGAAATCCTGCGCAACCCGGAATTCCGTAGCGGCCAATTCAATACCAGCTTCGTTGAAAGCCACCCTGAACTGACCAACTACTCGATCAAGCGCAAACCCGAAGAGCTGGCCCTGGCCATCGCCGCCGCCATCGCCGCCCACGCAGGCCTTTAAATGCAGCTGCGAGCTGTCAGCTACAAGCTTCAAGCAAGAGCGACTGGGCTTTTTCTTGCAGCTCGTAGCTTGAAGCTTGCCGCTATGAGGAGATACCAATGACTAAGAAGATCTTCGTTACCGATACCATCCTGCGCGACGCTCACCAATCGCTGCTCGCCACCCGCATGCGCACCGAAGACATGCTGCCGATCTGCGACAAGCTCGACAAAGTCGGCTACTGGTCGCTGGAATGCTGGGGCGGCGCGACCTTCGATGCCTGCGTCCGCTTCCTGAAGGAAGATCCATGGGAGCGTCTGCGCCAACTGCGCGCGGCGCTGCCTAACACCCGCCTGCAAATGCTCCTGCGCGGGCAGAACCTGCTCGGCTACCGCCACTACAGCGACGACGTGGTCAAAGCCTTCGTCGCCAAGGCTGCGGTGAATGGAATCGACGTGTTCCGCATCTTCGACGCAATGAACGACGTGCGTAACCTGCGCGTGGCCATCGAGGCGGTGAAAGCGGCCGGCAAACACGCGCAAGGCACCATCGCTTACACCACCAGCCCGGTGCACACCATCGACGCGTTTGTGGCACAAGCCAAGCAGATGGAAGCCATGGGTTGCGACTCGGTGGCGATCAAGGACATGGCCGGTCTGCTGACCCCGTACGCTACCGGTGAACTGGTTCGCGCGTTGAAAGCCGAACAGTCGCTGCCGGTGTTCATTCATTCCCACGACACCGCCGGTCTGGCGACCATGTGCCAGCTCAAGGCAATCGAAAACGGTGCCGATCACATCGACACTGCGATCTCCAGCTTCGCGTCGGGCACCAGCCACCCGGGCACCGAGTCGATGGTCGCGGCGCTCAAGGGCACTGAGTTCGACACCGGTCTGAACCTCGAACTGCTGCAAGAGATTGGTCTGTACTTCTACGCCGTGCGCAAGAAGTACCACCAGTTCGAAAGCGAATTCACTGCGGTCGACACCCGTGTGCAAGTCAACCAGGTGCCGGGCGGGATGATCTCCAACCTCGCCAACCAGTTGAAAGAGCAGGGCGCCCTCAACCGTATGGCCGAAGTGCTCGCGGAAATCCCGCGTGTACGTGAAGACCTCGGCTTCCCGCCGCTGGTGACCCCGACTTCGCAAATCGTCGGCACCCAGGCGTTCTTCAACGTGCTGGCCGGCGAGCGCTACAAAACCATCACCAACGAAGTGAAGCTCTACCTGCAGGGCGGCTACGGCAAGGCGCCTGGCGTGGTCAACGAAAAACTGCGTCGTCAGGCGATCGGCAGCGAAGAAGTCATCGACGTACGTCCGGCCGATTTGCTCAAGCCGGAAATGACCAAGCTGCGCGCTGACATCGGTGCACTGGCCAAGTCGGAAGAAGACGTGCTGACCTTCGCCATGTTCCCGGACATCGGCCGCAAGTTTCTCGAAGAGCGCGCCGCCGGCACCCTGACGCCGGAAGTGCTGCTGCCGATTCCTGAAGCGGGCGGTGTGACAAAAGCGGGTGGCGAAGGCGTGCCGACCGAGTTCGTCATCGACGTGCACGGCGAAACCTACCGCGTCGACATCACTGGTGTCGGCGTCAAGTCTGAAGGCAAGCGTCACTTCTACCTGTCCATCGACGGCATGCCGGAAGAAGTGGTGTTCGAACCGCTCAACGAATTCGTCGGCGGTGGCAGCAGCAAACGCAAGCAAGCCTCGGCACCGGGCCACGTCAGCACCACCATGCCCGGCAACATCGTCGATGTGCTGGTCAAGGAGGGCGACACCGTCAAGGCCGGCCAGGCTGTGTTGATCACCGAAGCGATGAAGATGGAAACCGAAGTCCAGGCAGCGATTGCCGGCAAGGTCACCGCGATTCATGTGGCCAAGGGCGATCGGGTCAATCCGGGTGAAATTCTGATCGAGATCGAAGGCTGAGATAACCGCCGCGATCCAATGCTTTAAACCTCGGGGGGGCATGTGCTCCCCTTTTTTTTTCCTGAATTTTTCATCTGTAGGAGCTGCCGAAGGCTGCGATCTTTTGATGTTGTTTTGGGTTAATAAAAACAAAGATCAAAAGATCGCAGCCTTCGGCAGCTCCTACAGAAAGTGTTGTGTCAGTCAGAACGCCATGCGCCATTGGCCCATTACGCCGTGGGTGCGGCTGTCAGTGGCCATTTCACCGGTGAGACCAACGCCGACGGTGTGATTGGCAGACAGCCCGAGATCAATGCCTGCATCCAAGGCCAGGCTGTTGCGATCCAGCGCTGCACCGGCAATTTCAAAGCGTTTGCCACCCTTGACCAGTTGTTGGCGGGTGTCGTTTTCAATCTCGCCAAAGGTGTGTTTCCAGCCGGCACTGAAGCGCGGCGTCAACGTCATGCCGTTATCCAGTCGATTGATTTTTGCCGTGCGCAGGCCGAAGGTGCTGCTGAGGTTATCGCGGGTTTGCCCGAAGACTTTCAGCGCCGCATCCCCACCTTTTTCGCTATAGCTGTCGCGCTGGTAGCGCTGATAGCCGAGGCTGGCGAACGGTTCGAGCGTCGCGTTGTGCCGGCCAACATTGACCGCCAGTTCGGCAAAGGCTTGCTGGGTGTTGGCGTCGTAATTGCCCTTGAGGCGATCGCTGAAGCCGTTGAAGGCCACGCGACGTTTGCTGTCGCCGTCATGACTGGCATAGGTTGCCCCGAGCCGCAGTGAGAACGGTCCGTCCTGACGCACGGCGTAGGCGCCGAGGTGCCAGCTGTCGAGGTCGCCATCATATTGCCGGGCATCGAGTCTGGTCTGCGATTTTCCGCCAACCAGGCCGACATGCCATTGCTCATCGAGCCGCCAGTCGGCGCCCATGACCAGACCTTGGGTCGCGTGTTTCAGGGTGCTGTCGAACTCGCGGTCAACCTTGCCGCCATGGCCGAGCGCCTGAATCCACACCCGCCCGGAATCGGCAGCACCAGCGGCCTGACGTGGCGAGTTCCCAGAGCTATAGGCAGAGCCGTAACGGCTATTCAGCTGCTGCATGGCCGAAAGCATGCTCGCGCTCACCGGAGTGACGCTGCTCAGGGTGGCTTTGGCGAGATTGGCATTGCTGCCGGCGGCGAGTTGTTCGAGGGCGACCGGTGCGGTGGTTTTGTCGCTGGTCAGAAGCGCGGCGACTGCTGCGTTTGCGGGTTTTATTGGCGCAGGTGCGGGCTGTTCGGCGGACTCGTTAACTTGCGCGGTAAGGGGTTCGTCCGGCATTGGCGATGGGACAGACTCTGCAATGGGAGTCGGCGCTGAAGTCGGAACAGGAACAGGAACAGGAACAGGAACAGAAATTGGAGCTGGAGCTGGTGCAGACGCCGTCAATGGCGTTGGCGTCGCGGATGGCGTAGGTACTGTTGGATCGATAATGCTTTCGGCAACAACACGACCGTTGTCTGTCGTGGCAGCGCTCGAAAGCGACTCACCGTTACGGGCGTAAGTCAGCCCGACGGACTTTTTGTTGTATTGCGGAGTGGCGGTCATGAAGGCGAGGTTGTTAAGGACCTTAGCGAATTCACCTTCTACCTTGCCGGCTTCTATGATTTTGTACTGGCGACTTTGCGGATACTCCCCTGGAACGGCAACGACATTCAGGGTTGCACCATCCAGTCTGGCAGTGCCATCAACCTTGATCGTTTGACTGCCACCGGGGCTGACCTCATAAGCCAGTTCGGCGGTCGGGGACAAGCGCAAGTCGCCTTTCACGCGCGGGCTGCCTAGCACCTCATTGACGGTGAGCAGGCCGGCGACCTGCAGGCTTCCCACCACACCTTTACCGGCAAAGCTGCCACCGCTCTCGACATACACGTCGCCCTTAATGCTCCCCAGGTTGGTCAACGCGGTACCGCTGCTGACCAGCACGCCCTCCTTGAAGTCTCCCTTGGAACTCAGCGCCCAATCGCCCCGGCTGACGAACAGGCCGTTGAAATTACGTGTGTCTTTCAGGTCGCCGCCTCCCGCTGCATTCAGGAACAGCACGTTATCCCCCTCGCCACCATCCAGCAGGCCCGTAAAGCTTGCGCCGTCCGTGAGCGTGATCAAATCGTTTACAGCGGTACCTTTAAAAGTTTTTTCAGGGGTTTCAAAAGCGATGGGCACCGTACTTGGGGCAGTGAGAAATGCCCTGAGTCGTTCAAGCGCCATTTCGTTAGGGCTGGTTTCGGACTGTTTCGTAGCATTCGCTATTGCGGTTGAATCAGCGACTTCAGAGGGTTGCTGAGCATTGGCAAGCTCTACACAAGCCAGCGCCAGCGAAATGGCCAAAGCCAAGTGTTTTGGTTTGAAAGTGTGTTGAAGGGGCATCAGGTAAGGCCTTTTCTGAAAGGAGACCCAACTCTATTGATGCCCCAAAAAATCCGATGTCGGCTGCTTCCCGCAGGCTTGCAGGCGACATCGCATCGTTTTGTAGAAAATGACCCTCAGATCCGCAACCAAGCCTTTTACTCGGCTGCAGCGGCCCCTTTTCCTACAACCAAACAAGACCCCGCCGTCTGTTCAACCTCAAAAACTCATCTGCCACTGACCGATCAGCCCGTGATTACGACTGTTGCTGCCGATCTCGCCGCTGTATCCCACACCCAAGGTATGCCGCGCCGAGATTCCCACATCCAGCCCGGCCTCCAGCACCAGGCTGTCACGATCCAGCGAGCTGCCATCGACACTGAACGCCGTGCCACCAGTCACAAACGCCTGACGCGTCGAGCTGCCGACATCGCCATAGGTGTGTTTCCAGCCAGCGGCCACGCGCGGTGTCACGCTCATGCCGTTGTCGAGACTGCTCAAGTGCGCCAGGCGCAGGCCGAAGGTGCTGCTGAAATTGTCTTGGGTCTGGCTGTCGACTTGCAGCGCGGCAGCGCCACCTTTTTCCTGATAGCTATCGCGGTGGTAGCGCTGATAGCCGAGGCTGGCAAACGGCTCGGCGCTGAGCCGGCCACTGCCCATGGCGTAGCCGAGTTCGGCGAAGGCTTGCTGGCTGTCGGCGTCGTAATCGCCTTTCGGGCGGTCGCTGAAACCATTGAAGGCGATGGTGCGTTTGCTCTCGCCCTGATGACCGCTGTACGCCGCGCCGAGGCGCAAAGCGATCGGGCCGTTCTGGTGCAACGCGTAGACGCCGGCATGCCAGCTCTCGACGTTGCCGTCGACGCCGGTCGCATCCAGATCGGTTTTTGAATAGCCGCCCAGTACACCCAGGCGCCATGCCGGATTCAGTGACCAGTCGGCGCCCAGCACGCTGCCCTTGGTGCGTTGTTCGAGACCACTGCTGCCGTGTTCGCCATCGAGTTTGCCGTAGCCGCCGATGCCTTGCAGCCAGAGCCGGCCGCGAGCGTTCGGATCATTCAGATTGCGCGCCTCGGACGGCACGCCATTGGCCGCCAGTACCGGTGTGTCGCGCTGATCGAGGCCAACCATCAGTCCCGGGCTGCCGCCCATTTGCTGCATCGCCGAGAGCATGCTGCTGCCGACCTGACTGCTGGCGCCGAGGGTGGCGCTGCTGAGGTTGGCGTTGCTGGCGCCGGCCAGTTGCTCGATCGCCGCGCCAGCCGTGCTTTGGCTGGTATTGAGCAAGGCGTTGTACAGCGCATTGTTCTTGCTCATCGAGGCCAGGCTGTTGGCGGCGTTGCTGGCGTTACCGGTCGCGGCGAACTCATTGAACGCCACGTCATTGCGGGTGTAGGTCAGGTCGACTTGGGTGGGTGTGTAGGCGAGGGTCGGCGTCAGAAACGCATAGTCGCTGCTGACTGTGCCGAAAGTGCCGTTGACCTGTGCCGCTTGCAGAACGGTGTAGTGGCTCTGCCAGGGATAGGTGCCGCTGCCGGGGTTGATTGCGAGCGTTGCGCCGTTGAGATTGGCGATGCCGCCGACTTGTACGGGCGCGCTGCTGCCATCGGCATTGACGCCGTAGGCGAGGGTGGCTGCGCTGCCCATGTTCAAATCACGAACGATGGTTGCGCGACCGAGGCGGGTGTCGGTGCGCAAGGTGCCGTTGACGTTGAGGCTACCCACCGAACCGCCACCGGCATACACACCGCCGGCGTCGATGGTCAGGTTGCCAGCAATACCGCCCTGGTTGACCAGTGTTGCGCCGTTGCGCACGGCACCGCCGTCGCTGAAGTCGCCGCTGCCTGTGAGTGTCCACGCACCTTGCTTGACCTCCAGCCATTCGAAGTTGCGACTGGCGCCGAAGCTGCCACCGGCCGTGTCATCCATCATCACCCGGTCGTAACCACTGCCGCCATCCACCACGCCGACAAAGCGACTGCCGTTGCGCAAGGTCAGGCTGTCGTTGCCACCGCCCAGATCCAGCGCCAGGCCATTGCTGCCGCTGATCGTGCCGCCGTTGATGACGTTGTCGGTGAATTCACCGACGAACTTCACGCCGAAACCGTTGAGGCCTTGGATGGTGCCGAAGTTTTCCAGTGTGGTCGCCGCCAGTCCCGAGCCGCCGCTGCCATCGTCGACCAGAATGGCGCTGTCGGCACCGCTGATCAAAGCGTTGCTGGCGTTGAGGATGTAACCGCCACCCAACGCGATACCCTCGCTGCCATTGGCGAAACCGCCCTTGTCCACACCGCCGGCACCGACGCCCTGAATGATCCCGTAGTTTTCGATATGGGCGATCTTGTCGATGTCCACGCCGTCGCCGTCACCGTTCGCTTGCAAGCCTGAGTAAGCGCCGGTGATGGTGCCGTGGTTGATCACCGTGCCATCGCCGTCGGAACCGAAGCCGGAACCATTGCGGCCGGTGATCTGCCCGTAGTTGATCAGCGTCGCGCCAAGATCGGTGGTGATGCCATGGCGGCCGCCGGAAATCACCCCGTAGTTGGTCACGCTGACGCCACTCGCCGAGTCGATATCGATGCCGTCGAATTTCTCGTCGGCATTGTGCGAATCGCCGGTGGAAATCTCGCCGTAGTTGGTAATGCTCGCGTTGGCGCCGGTCTTCATGCCGTCGCTGGCGTCGCCGCGAATCAGCCCGCCGGCGCGGTTGATAATGGTGGTCTTCACACCATCACTGCGCAGCGCATCGAGGTCCAGACCCTGGCCGGTGGTGGAGCGAATCACGCCGCTGTTATCGATCACCAAACTGCCGCTGACGAAATTGCTGTCGATGCGCAAGGCGTCGTTGGCGCCGAGAATCTGCCCACCGCTGCGGTTATAGATTGTGTAGTTGCGTGCCTGGCTCAGGTCGCCGCTGCTGTCGATGGCCCGGCCACCGCTGGAAACGATTTTGCCGGCGTTATCGATCACCACACCCGCACCACTGGTCTTGTCTTTCAGGCTCACGGCCTTGTCGCTATTGGTGATGCTGCCCGGCGCGGAAATCGTCAACGTGTCGCTGCCACCCAGCGTTTGTGCTGCAGTGGTGGCGGTGTCGATCTGCACGGTTTTGCCGTGGGCTGCCGTGGCGGCGATCAACAGGGCGATGGCGAGAGACAGACGTTGGGGCGGGAACGGCATGGTCGGACGGCCTTTTTGTTATAAGCGGGCCGTCCTGTATAGCGAAGGGTTTTTACAGAATGATGTCGGTGGCTGATCTGCATTGTTTTGCATCTTCAGCGCTGAAATATATTAATTTCTGCATTTTGTTGCAGTTTTTTTGCCTGCTCCTCTCATTAGGTGCAGTAAGTTTTGATTCAAACGCCGAAGCACTCACATCAATGAATCCCCGCGCCATTAATGTTTATTGAGCCTTATGCGGCGCTCGAAGATTGGAGAGGAAAATGGTAATGACAGTTCTCGAACGCATGGCGCTCATCGAAAGCATTCAAGAGGCGTTGGCCGACGGGACATTGGAAATCAGCGAAGCCGTCCGCCGTTTACGAGTTGAGGTGACAGGGCTGCATCAAATCCAATTCGCTAAGATGTGCAAAATTTCGGTCCGCACGTTGATACACATAGAGCACGCTGAGGGTAATCAGACGTTGAGGTCGTTGGACTCAATATTCCGATTGTTTGGCCTGAAAATGGGCGTTGTGCGGGTACGCCGAGAGCCCCATTAAAACCTGACGCAGCCCGCAATGTGCCGGTCGTCCTAGCTCCGCCGCACGTAAGCCTTACCGTAATGCCGCTCCATGCGCGCCTGAATCAACTCCAGGCCAATCGACATCAACCAGTAAATGATCGCCGCCGTCGTCAGCATTTCGATGTAACGGTAGCTTGAGCGCCCATAGGACTGGGCGAGAAACATCACTTCCCAGACGCCCATCACCGAAATCAGCGACGAGTCCTTGAGCATCGAAATGAACTGGTTGGTCGTGGGCGGGATGATCGTGCGCATGGCCTGCGGCAGGGTAATGCGCCAGAAAATCACGGTCTCGCGCATACCCAGTGCCAGCGAAGCTTCGCGTTGGCCGTGGTCGACACCGAGGATGCCGGCGCGAAAGATTTCGCTGAGATAGGCGCCGTAGTTCAGCGACAAGGCAATGATGCCCGCGACGATCGCGCCAGGCACGATGCCCAGTTGCGGCAAGCCCAGGTAGATCAACAGGATCTGAATGAGCAGTGGCGTGCCGCGAAAGAACGAGGTGTAAAAACTGGCGATGCCGAACGCCACGGCGCTTTTCGACAGGCGTGCCAATGCCGTGATGAAGCCCAGCAGGGACGAGGCGACAATTGAGCATACACAGAGGAAAAGCGTCAGCGCCGCGCCCTGCAAAAAGCCGTTGGGCGCCAGGTGCAGGCCGACCAGATTGGGCAGTTTGTCGAGGATGATCGAGAACTTCAGGTCGAAGCTCAGGAAGAACCCGGCGAACAGGCAGAACAGCGCTGCCCATGTCAGGTACAGCCGCGTTCGAAAACCGAACAGGCGTTGCAGGCGTGATTCAGCCACCGGTTTTGGTGGCTGTGGCGGTGTCGGGAAAGAAGTCATTGGCTGATATCAGCGCCGATCCATTTTTGCGACAGCTTGCTCAGGGTGCCGTCCTGTTTCAGTTGCGCAAAAACTTCACGCACCTTGGCGTCCCATTGCGCATCACCCTTTTCGATGGCCACCGAGTTCGGCTCCGAGTACAGCGGCGCGCCGGCCAGTTTGAAGCGTTTGTCTTGGTTCAGGCGTGGCTGCGCGGTAACGAGGTTGGTGAGGATCGCATCCAGGCGCACGCCAGCGCCTAGCCCCAAGTCCTGGAAGGCGACGTTGTCGGTATCGTACGGCGCGATCTGCACGTCGTCGAACGGGTACTGCAACTGCGTGTCTTCGGCGCCTTCAATGACCAGGTTTTTGTTCAGATAACTTTCGTAACTGGACGCGCTGGTGAGGCCGACTTTTTTGCCACTCAGATCCTTGGCAGCGTGAATCCGCTCATCCTTGGCGTTGACCACGATCACGGCGGGTGAGGCGTAGTACTCGACCGGAAAGTCGAATACTTCGGCGCGGGCCTTGCTCGGCGTCATTGAGCAGATGCAGATATCGTAACGCCCGCTCCAGCGGCCGGCGGCAATGACGTCCCAGGACGGCGTTTCCAGGCGTAGCTTGACGCCCAACTTGTCAGCTACGGCTTTGGCGACGTCCACGTCGAAGCCATCGAGTTGGTTCTGATCATTGAGAAACGAGAACGGTGGATAGCTTTCCATCAGCACGCCGACCAGCTCTTTCTTCTGCTCGATACGATCCAGCGTGGCGCCAGCAAAGGCTTGAGTGGAAGCGGCCAGAATCGTCAGGCCCAGGGCCAGTAGCGGTTTAAATTTCACAGTCGATCCCTGGGTAAAAAAGAGGTTGTTTTTAACGGAATGGTGCGTATTAAATAGTTATAAGAACGACTCTGATAGTGAGTTATTTTCATAAGCATATGAGTGAAAAGCATATGGGCGCAGGCAGCACGATTATTCTCGATGGCGGCATGGGCCGTGAGTTGCAGCGCGCCGGGGCGCCATTTCGTCAGCCGGAGTGGTCGGCACTGGCGCTAAGCGAGGCGCCGCAAGCGGTTGAGGGGGTACATGCCGCTTATATCGCCAGTGGCGCCAACGTGATTACCACCAACAGTTACGCCGTGGTGCCGTTCCATATTGGCGAAGAACGTTTCGCCGCCGAAGGGCAGGCGCTGGCCGCGTTGGCCGGTGAGCTGGCGCGGCGTGCGGTGCAGGCCTCGGGGAAATCCGTGCGGGTGGCCGGTTCATTGCCGCCGCTGTTTGGCTCCTATCGTCCGGATCTGTTCAACGCCGACCGAGTGACCGAGTTGCTGGCGCCCTTGGTCAATGGCCTGGCACCGCACGTTGATCTGTGGCTGGCGGAAACCCAGAGTTCGATCGTCGAGGCGCGAGCCATTCACGCCGGATTGCCGAAGGATGGCAAACCGTTCTGGTTGTCGTTCACCTTGAAGGACGAAGACACCGATGAAGTGCCGCGCCTGCGCTCTGGTGAGCCAGTCGCCGAAGCCGCGGCGGTGGCGGCTGAATTGGGCGTCGAGACGTTGTTGTTCAATTGCAGTCAGCCAGAAGTGATCGGTGCCGCGATTGATGCCGCGCGTGAAACCTTCGAGCGTCTGGGGGTGACGATAAACATTGGTGCTTACGCCAACGCGTTTCCGCCGCAGCCAAAAGAAGCCACGGCCAATGATGGACTCGATCCGCTACGCGAGGATCTGGATCCGCCGGGTTACTTGCACTGGGCGATTGATTGGCAGCAGCGCGGTGCCAGCCATTTGGGCGGTTGCTGCGGGATCGGGCCGGAGCACATTGCGGTGCTTGCGCAAAAGCTGGGGTGAACAACAGATCAGAAGATCGCAGCCTGCGGCAGCTCCTACATGGGATTGATGTTCACCTTGTAGCTGCCGAAGGCTGCGATCTTTTGCTTTTTACATAATCAGGAACGGCACTCGACCAACCCTTTCACCTGCCCGTCGGGCGTCTGATTTTCATCGGACAGCCACCGCTCGAAACCTGCCGCAATCGCCGGCCACTCGCCATCCAGAATCGAGTACCACGCGGTGTCGCGGTTCTGCCCCTTGACCACCATGTGCTGGCGAAACACACCCTCAAAACTGAAACCCAGACGCTCGGCGGCGTATTTGGAGCGGGCGTTGCCGTTGTTGCATTTCCATTCGAGGCGGCGGTAGCCGAGGTCGAAGGAGTGTTTGGCCAGCAGGTACACCGCTTCGGTGCTTCTCGGCGAACGCTGCATTGGCGCGCCGAAGGTGACGTGGCCGATTTCGATACGGCCCTGGGCCGGGACAATCGACATCAGGCTGAGGAGGCCTTGTACCTGACCGCTGGCGCGATCAACGACGCTGAAGAAATACGGGTCGCTGGCGGCCGCGTGGTTGTTCAGCCAAGCGTCGAAAACGCTGCGTTCCGGGAACGGGCCGTAGGGCAAGTAATCCCAGAGTTTCGGGTCGGCACCGGGGCCTTCGAGTGCGGCGAACAGCTGGTCACCGTGGCGCGCCGGGTCGAGTCTTTCCAAGCGAATAAAACGCCCTTCAAGCAACGTGGCGGTGGGGGCGGCGACGCCTTTCCAGTCAGCGAGTGAAGCGGTCATGCGTGCGTCTCCTTAAAGGGCTTTGCGAAACTGGATGAAGCCGGGGCGTTCGGCGATGCGCTCGTAGAGCTGGATCGCGGTGGCGTTGGTTTCGTGGGTCAGCCAGTGCACTTTGCAGCAGCCGTCAGCCTTGGCCGTGGCGTAAACGTGTTCGATCAACAGGCGGCCGACGCCGGTGCCGCGGGTTTCGGGTATCACCAGCAGGTCTTGAAGGTAGCAGGAGTTTTCGATGCTCCAGTTCGAGCGATGGTAGATGTAATGCACCATGCCCACGGCTTTACCGTCGGCCCACGCCAATGCTGCGTGGGTTGGCTCGCCCGGGTCCAGAAAGCGCTGCCAGGTGCTGTCGGTTACAGCGTCTGGCAGTTCGGTGTTGTAGAACTGCAGGTAAGCCTGCCACAGCGGCAGCCACGCGGCGTGGTCGTCCGCGCTGACCGGGCGAATGTCGATCTGACTCATGGTGATTTCCTTAGCGCATCAATCGGGCGAGGGTTTGATCGTTGATCTCGGGGCTGGCCGCCAGGCCTTCGCGCACGCCGGCAATGTCTTCGGCGCTGCGGTTCTGGCTGAGTTTGCGCTTGCCTTCGAGGCGGTCGATGGGAATGGCGAAACCGACAATCGCTTTGAGCATGCCGTCGATGTAATCGGCGGGCGCGTCCTCGACTGACCACGGCTGGGCGCGGCCGGATTCATGACGGTCAGTGAGGGTGCTGACGATGTCGAGCAGGCGCCCGCCATCGCTGAAGGTTTCGGCGTGGCCATAGGCATGCACGGCGATGTAGTTCCAGGTCGGCACGACTTTGCCGTGTTCGGCCTTGCTCGGGTAAAAGCCCGGGCTGACGTAGGCGTCGGCACCGGCAAAAATCAGCATGGCTTCGGCGCCGTCGCGCAGGTCTTTCCATTGTGGATTGGCGCGCGCCAAGTGCCCGTACAGCGTGCCGTACTCGCCTTGTTCACAATGCAGCAGCACTGGCACATGACTGGCTTGCAGACCGTTTTCGCCGTGGGTCACCAGAATGGCGAGGCGGGTGGCGAGAATCAGTTCGTGCAGTTGGGACAACTCTTCGATGGCAAAGGCGCGTGGCGTGTACATGGACAGATTTTCCTTGGCGAATGCCTGCATCGTAGGCAGGCTATTGGTCTGTTGTAAGAGCCATTGATGACCAATTTCATAGGTCCATTGCCATGCCCGATTCGCCGACGTTATCCATGCCCTTCAACCCTGCGGGTATCGAGCTTGATCGCCGTCAGGGTTTGAGTAGTCAGCTCTATCAGGCGTTGCGCCTGCGGGTACTGGATGGAAGGCTGGCGAGTGGTACGCGGTTACCGGCCAGTCGCGATCTGGCAACGGCGTTGGGCATTTCCCGCAACAGCGTGGTGCGCGCCTACGATCAACTGTATGCCGAAGGCTTTATCGAAGGGCGGGTAGGGGATGGCACCTACGTCGCACAATTGATGCCGGTAGCGAGCTCTGCGAAAAAATTATCCACAAAAGTATCCACAGGGTTTTCAACAGGCTTACCCACAGCCTTATCCACAAATTGGCTGGATTTGCCTGTGATTCCATCCAGTAAAGTTATCCACAGCGGTGGTTTTTCGCGCATTGAAAACAACCATTTGTCCAAGCCACCGAGTGGCCCGCCGCGTGCCTTTCGGGTCGGGGTTCCGGCGTTTGATCTGTTCCCGTTTGAGGTGTGGGCCAAGCTGAATGCGGCTTTCTGGCGCAAACCGGATCTGGAGCAACTGTGCTATGGCGATCCGTCCGGCGATGCGCGTCTGCGTGCAATGATCGCCGCCTATCTGCGCAGTTCGCGCGGCATGCAGTGCTCGCCTGAACAAATAGTGATCACCAGCGGCGCGCAGCAAGGAATCAGCCTTTGTGCACAGTTGCTGGTAGAGCCGGGCGATGGCGTGGCGATCGAGAATCCGGGCTACCGCGCGGCCGGTCATGCGTTCGCGGTGGCGGGCGCTCGTTTGCACGGCATTGCCGTGGACGAAGAGGGCATGGATTGCTCGGCGTTGTCAGCCACCGGCGATTGTCGGGTGGCCTATGTGACGCCGTCTCATCAATACCCGACCGGCGTGGTGATGAGCCTTGCCCGACGCCTCGAACTGCTCGCCTGGGCCGAGCGCAACCAAGGCTGGATCGTCGAGGATGACTACGATGGCGAATACCGCTACACCGGTGCGCCGCTGGCACCGTTGGCAGCACTCGATCGACAGGGGCGAGTGCTGTATGTCGGCACCTTCGGCAAGGTTGCGTTCCCGGCATTGCGCCTTGGTTATCTGGTGCTGCCCCCGGCGCTGGTCGATGCCTTCTCGCAACGCCGGGCGGTGGATGTCCGGCATTCCGAGGTGAGTACCCAGGCGGTGATGGCTGAGTTCATGGCGGCCGGGCATTTCCAGCGGCATATCCGACGCATGCGCCGTGCCGCGCTGAGTCGCCGCAATACCTTGCTCGACGGATGGCCGGCAGCTATTGCCGGTGTGGGCGATTTACCCGCCGTTTCCGCCGGACTGCATTTGACGGTGACCGTCGACAGCATCGAGCGCGAGCGGCAACTGATCGAACAGGCCACCCGCGTGGGCGTGGAGATCAACGGCTTGAGCAGTTACTGGCTGCCTGATTCCACTGTGCCGCTGGACCGGCGTGCCGGCTTGGTGCTGGGCTTCGCTGCCGTACCTGAGCCGGCGATCAAAGCGGCGCTGATTCGGCTGCGACAGGCGTGGCAGTTGTGACAAACAACGCCCGTGCAGACTTGTCGGAAATGTAGCTGCGGTGGATCGCGATCAGTGCCTGATCGCTGAGATGGCGTGGCTCATAGGCGCCTCTCATATACTGCTGCGCCACGGTTTTCATGTGGCCGGGGGGGAACGGAGCGACGGGTGCCTCCACGCTGCTGTAATGGAAATGTGCGTAACACAGCGGCTCGCCAGTGTGGGCGTCGCTTATTTTGTATTCGTCGAGAAAATCATTGGCGTGACTTTTGAGTGGGTGTCGGGTCACGGTTTGTGAAATCGTCACTTCACCCTCGTCCTTCAGCCACTGAACCCCTGCCGCCGTCGGGGGTTGTTGCTTGACCAGTCTGATGCGCGTACTGGTGCCTTTTTTGACAAGCGCTTTTGCGGTCTCATCAAGCTTATGGCCGAGCTCTTCGGTCGGTTTCTTGAGATCAGCGGTCAGATTGCTGGCGGTCAATGCTTCATCGATTGCGGCGTTGGCTTTACGCAAAATGGCTGCATGCCGGTGATAATCCTCTTCGATCGCAACAGGAATCCGCGGCCCTAGTTTGATTTGGGCCTCGATACGCCTGTGGAAGGCGGCGAGACCGTCGATCAGCGCCTGACCTTCAAGAATACTTTTCTTCAGGTTGGGACTGGTCTTGGGCGGTTTTGGTTTTGGTTTTGGCGCGCGCTGTTCGACCCACACGCCGGGTGATTCTTCCTGGAATGTGGCAATCACGCCTGTCAGGTTGGTACGTACTTCCACCTGGTCGGTATCGAGGCCCTCGATGCTCTTTTTACGCACACCGACCAGCGTGCCTCTGGACTTGGTCTTGATGATCCGGCGTGTCGTTGATGTGGATGCCGGCCGGGAAGGTCCTGGCACCGGTGCCAGCAAGTGCTTGTAGCGCAGCAAATCGGCCAGAGCCTTGTCCGCAGGGGCCTTGAAGGCAATCACCCGACTACGCACGAGTTCGAATCGCGGCTTGTCGATCTGCTCGGGATAGTCGATGAGCAGATCGCCAAAGCGCTGGTCGATTGCGGTAAATTGTTCGGTCACACTGTTCAATGTATCCGTGCGTTCGCGCAGGTTGGCCAAACTTTCGTCGGCGGTCAGATTCAGCGTGCTCTGGATATTCAACGCAGCATCTTCGATGAGGGTGGAAAGTCTCTGATAGGCGCTAGCGTCAGTTGTCGTCTCACCGGTCTTGAGGCAGATCTCCTGGCCGAGACTGATCTGCAGTAGCTTGAGGTCATTGAGATCATAGCCAGGCAACATCTTGCGATACTTGTGAATAACTCCGCCAGCCTCTTGTCCCAACCGGGTCAGTTCTTTAAAACGACTCTCGGCCGATTCCATTTTTTCAATGATGGCCTGGGTCAGATCGGTCATTTTTTCGAACGTCTGAACAAACGTCTCGGCGGCGAAGCCGGCTTCATTGGCAAGCATTGTCTGTATCGTCTTCAGGTTGTCTTGAAGTTCCGTGGAGTGTTCAGCAAGGCACTCCTGGCCGAGAAACAACTGCATCTCCAGGCGCTCAGTCATAACGATCCGGTAGTTGGGTATGGGCTCTTTGTGATTCAAAGCCCTGATCTGTTCGATGCTCGTGCCATACGCCTTGTGCTGTGAATCGAGC
Organism: Pseudomonas sp. VD-NE ins; assembly: GCF_031882575.1. Lineage (NCBI taxonomy): Bacteria > Pseudomonadati > Pseudomonadota > Gammaproteobacteria > Pseudomonadales > Pseudomonadaceae > Pseudomonas > Pseudomonas sp. VD-NE ins. The sequence continues at coordinate 6,542,542 of NZ_CP134772.1, read as the reverse complement.
GTCGCCAGATACTTCTCGCGTGCTTTTGCACGGTCTGGCGCAGGCGAGCCTTCAAACGCTGCGTGGTCTGCGTTGCGCTGGGTCTGCTTGGCTTGCATCGTCGTGTCAAAAGCACTGATTTTGGCGGTCAGTTTTCTCACGCTCATCTTGTTGAAGTCCTGAATCTTCTTGAGGGCGCTGTCTGGTCCGCCACCGCGCAGGCGCAAGCGAAGGTCGATCACCCATTGCCCCCCAGCGGTGCGCGCCAGCGTCGGGCCTTTAAGCGGCGGCTGCTGGCGGGAGTCGATGATCTGGACTTCTTCGTGTTCGTTGAGGGTGACTTCGAACCAGCGGCTGCCCACGGGGGCGTACCATTGTTTCTGGCGAGGATAGAGATACCGGTGTGAACCCTCGTTGGCGACATCGCCTATTCCTGTTGGTTTGGCAACCTGAAAGCTGTCGAGCAACGCTGCCAGCGCGACTGGAGATCGTTTCAGTGCGGCAAAAGGATTGACCGACATCTCGTGAGCAGCGGGCAGTGCGCTGCTGGAGACGTCCGGTAACTGCAACGGGTTGCCGACGACGCGTTCGCTGGTTTTGATCTGCGGGAGTTCTTGAATGTTGATCGATTCGCGGTGCGGCTTGTCACCCAGTACCGCCCGATGGGCGAGCACCATGCCCAATGCCAGAAGGATGTCGGCAATCGCTGCCCAGGCCGTCTTGCCGGATTGCTCGTTGGCCACATCACTGACCTCCTGCAGATCGTCCATGATCTGCCAGATCCACGCCGCTGTACCGACGCTGCGCCCCAGGAATGGCAGGGCCGCGTTGAAGATCAGCCAGCCGCCGTGTTTAAGCGTTGCCCAGCAAGCCTCTGCATCGGAGACCGACTGGCGATCGGCTTGCATGAGGACAGCCTGGACATTGCTCTCATGCAGTGTTGAAAGCACAAAGTGATCGATCGTCGCAGTACCCAATGCGACCACGCCGGACATGTCGAGGGCAGTCGCAGGGTTGACCAGCAATTGCGGGATCGTCCATATCGAAGGCAGTCTGGCGGTGAACACGAACTGGCTGTAGTTGAAGCGCACATCGTCTGGCAACCAGGCCAGCACCGATTCACGCAAACTCCGGGAATGCTGGATCTCGTACAGCAAGTTGGCATGGGAGGGAAACTGCATCAGCGCCATTTCGAACAGTGGCCGATACAGGAGGCACGGTCCTTTATCCACTTCGCGCGGACCGATGACAAACATGTTATTGACGGTGTCCGCCGTTGAACGGGTGCGATGGGCAACGAATGCCAGTGGGCGAATGACGATTTCCTCGCGATCGACATAACGTTCATCACTGGTGTTGGCCAGTGCGGCGACGACATATCGGTAACCCTGCTCAGTGATGCCGGCCTTGCCTTGAATTTTGTGTTGCAGCGCCAGCAGCGGCAGTTCGATGGGCAACTGACTGGTGTAGAGCTCTTGAAGCCGCGCTGCTTGCTCGCTGTCGTCGACCAGCAGGTTTTGCAGGTGCGCCGGATAAGTCTTGCCGATATTGACGCGGCTCACCAATTGTTCCAGGTAGCTTGCGCTCATCCATTCCGGCAACTCGCTGCCATCCTTGTAACGTACGGTTTTATTGCCTATTGGCTGTCCCGCGAGGTTCTGCAGGGCAAGTTCGATCAGCGAGAGTGTCAGCGTCTGGGTATTGCCCGGCAATACGAACGTGCCCCACACCACCAAGCTGGTGGTGCTGATTTCGATGTTATCGATCTTCACCTCGCCGGCCGTTGGATGATCCTTGAGCATTTCCTTTTGCAAGGCATCACGGGTGAACGTTTGCAGATCGACAACTTCGCTCTGGAAGGTTTTTCCGTTGTTCGAATGCTGCACGGTTGCCAGATCCAGCAGGTGCCGGCTGAAACGGGTTTGATCGGCAGGGGCCGCGCTATCGAGCCAGGGGGGCAGCATCGGACGCAGATTCTCGATATGAGGTTTGAGGCGTGGTGTCGGTTCGCGAGGATCGCCGAAAGTCCCGGTGTGCGGGTAAAGTTCGCGAGAGCTGGAACCTTGAAAAAAATTGATGTCACCGAGGGCGTCGGCTTCCAGAGCGATCAGTGTGCAGGCCTGATAGTCAAAGAAATTGCCCTGCGGTTCGACCAGTCGCCATTTCAACCCGGCACTGGAGGCGCCTTTCCAGTAACGACGCGGCAGGGCTTCTCCGAGTTTTTCCAACGATTCGAAGCTTTCGAAACCCGAGATTACCGAGTGGGTCATGATCAGCGTGCGCTTGTCGTCGGTGCCGATAAGCACCGCAGTGTCGAGCAGGATCACGTGGCTCTCTGCGTCACCGTCGTCCCGGTCGATGTCAATCAGGCAGGCCCGTGTCTTGTATTTGTCGGCGGGCAGGCGCTCGTGTTTGTCTGGATGCTTGTAAACCGCCGCGACCATGGCGCGCTGGTCGGCATCCCACTGAGTATTCGCGTCGAGGTTCCACAGGTTGCGCAAGGCTTGCGACAACTGCTGCCAGCGTGGCTGTCCCGGGTAGGTGAAATCGTCCCAGTAGTTGACGTGTTGTTCCTTGTAGGCGATGAACAACACCGGTGCCAGTTCATTGAGCAGCTTGCCGATGGCGCTGATCTTTACCGGTAGCTGCACGGCTGCCGGCCGATCGGGCTGCAGGGTCAGATAATGTTCACCATCAAGGTACGTCACCATGGTGCCGGAGAGACCCAGGCGCACCAGTGTGTCGGTCAACGATTCGATCTGAGGGCGACCAGGTATGACGCGATCATCTTCAATGACCCAGGTCGGTCTGACGACCATGGCCAACTGCGGGTCGATAGGCGTATCCGGATACAGCGTCTTGAGCGCCGTGCGCAAGGTATTCGAAGCAACTTCTCGTATCGAAGGGCCAGTCACCAGTTGGGTCAAGACGTCGATGGCACTGGGCGAGGGGATTTCGGGCATGGGCAACTCCTGCTCTGATGGGGACGCCGAAAGGTCGGCGGTTCCGGGCAAGATAGAGGCAGGTTGCGGGGGCCGTGCGGTACATGGATATTGCGGCTGAAAAGACCCGCATGGGCGGGTCCGGGTTTGATAGGTGCGTTTCGAGTCTGTTTATTGCTCGAATCCTTCCAGCACATTCACCGCATTGATGCCGATTTCTTCCACCGCATAACCGCCCTCCATGACGAACAGCGTCGGTTTGCCAAGGGCGGCAATGCGTTTGCCCATCGCCAGATAATCCGGGCTGTCGAGTTTGAACTGCGAGATCGGGTCATCCTTGAACGTGTCGACGCCGAGCGACACGACGATGACGTCGGCGCCGTAGTGATCGATCTCGTCGCAGGCCTGATCCAGCGCTGCACTCCAGACGTCCCAGCCGGAGCCGGCGGGCAGTGGATAGTTGAAGTTGAAGCCTTCCCCGGCCCCTTCGCCACGCTCATCGTCGTAGCCGAGGAAGAACGGGAATTCCGCTTCCGGATGGCCGTGGATCGAGGTGAACAGCACGTCGCTGCGCTCGTAGAAAATCGACTGCGTGCCGTTGCCGTGGTGATAGTCGACGTCGAGGATCGCGACCTTCTTGTGGCCCTGATCAAGGAAGGCCTGCGCGGCGATGGCGGCGTTGTTGAGGTAGCAATAGCCGCCCATCAAGTCGCTGGCAGCATGGTGTCCCGGTGGCCGGCACAACGCAAAGGCACTGCGCGCGCCGCGCTGGATTTCGGCTTGCGCGGTCAAGGCCACTTGCGCTGCGCTATACGCTGCTTGCCAGGTGCCGGCAGTGATCGGTGCGCCGCCATCGAAGCTGTAATAGCCGAGCTGGCCGTGCAGGCTGGTCGGTTTGATTGCACGCAAGGTACGCGCCGGCCAGGTGTAGGGCAGCAGATCGCCGTCGGTGTTGAATTCAGTCCAGCGCGCCCACGCACCTTTGAAGAAGTCGAGGTACTCGCGGCTGTGGATGCGGGCGATTGGCTCCAGACCGAAATCCTTCGGCACTTCGACTGGGCCGAGGTTCTGGTTTTTAACGCGCTGCAGCACGTGGTCGGCGCGCGACGGCATCTCGAAGCACGGTTTGAGCTGGCCATCGATGAGTTCGCAGCGGCCATGGTGCAGGTGGTGATCGTCTGAGTAGATCGTCAGCATTTGTTGTTCTCCGCAGGGCTGATTCGGTTGCTCACAGTGTTGCGGCGCGAGATGAATCGGAGAACGGCAGGAAAGGCCAAAAGGGGATGGATACGGCCAAAAATGCTGACCGCAATTCGCCCCTTGATGTCGGGGATCCGGGCTGAAATAAAAATCCCTGCAGGAGTGATATCAGTGCGGGCGGAACTGACTCGGCGCCACACCGCTCCAGCGCACAAACGCATGGCGGAAACTGGCTGTCTCGCTGAACCCGAGCGTTTCGGCAATGCGATAGATCGGCAATTGATCCTCACACAACATCTGCTTGGCGCGCTCGAAGCGCAGTTCATCGAGCAGTTCCTGATAGCTGCTGCCCATGTCCTTGAGATGCCGGCGCAGGGTGCGCGGCGAGCACTTCATCTGTTGCGCCAGACCTTCCAGCCCCGGCGCGGCATTCAGTTGGGCACTGAGCAACTGACGAATCCGCCCCAGCCACGCCTGACGTCCGGTGAATTCGAGGTTCTGCTTGCGGCAACGTTCGGCCATGGCTTGATGCGTAATGGCATCGGCCAGCGGCAGCGGTTGATCGAGCCAATGCCGGTCGAAGGCGAACGCATTGTCCTTGGCGGCGAAGTGCAACGCTGAGCTGAAGTGTTCGGCATAGCTGTCGCGGTAGTCCGGCGCCGCGTGTTCGAATCGCGTCGCGCGCAGTGGCAATGAATGTCCAAGCAAGTCATCGCAAATCACTTTCAGTGAGACCATGCAGAATTCGGCATTGAACACCGCCATCGCCGGGCTCTCGCGATAATCCGCCGCGACAAACCAGACACGCTCGCCATCGTCTTCCAGACTCAGCTCGAAAAGTGTTCCCAACAGCGCCGGATAGCGGATGGCCAGACGTAAAGCGTCACCGAAGGTGGCACAGGTGAGCAGGGCGTAACCGAGGATGCCGTAGCAGGAAACGTGCATGCGCCGGCCCAGTTCGAGGCCGATGTCGTGCTTGAGCGCGACGGCGTTGGCGCAGACTTGCATCTCCTGATTGGTGGTGATGCGCGTGTCGGCACGACTGAGATCCGCCGCACTGATGCCGCTGCCGGCCAGCAACGCTTCGCTCGACAGGCCTTCGGCCTTGAAGGTGTTGAGAATCAGCGAGACGGCGTTGAGGGTGGTGAGGTGGGAGTGGAGCATGTGTGCTTCCAGGTCAGGGGCCTGATTGAAGGTTAGCAAGGTGCATGCCGGACAGCAGTCTGATCAGGGAGCAGGAAGATCTTGCTGTTGCGCCGGGATCATTAAATAAACTGGATTTGCCTCGCGAGAATAAGCCAGATAATTAGTTGTCGACAACTGTCAATGTTGACAGTTGTCAGGTGTGCGCGGTGTAGGTATATCGTAGGGTTGTTATTCGTTGTAAGTTCTTCTCGTTTTAGTGTTTGCCGTTCAATAGAGTTTTACTTGGTAGTAAAACTGTCTAAATTTTTGAGTGAGGGAATACAATTATGAGTTCTAAAGCCATTCGCGGCACGATGAAGGCGGAGGTTGACGAGGACGCTAAAGAGTTTATCGCTTTCTACTTTATCGAAGAAAATAATGGTGTTAGTGCAGCCTTTGGCGAACGGGAAGGAGTTTACGTATCAGTGAGTAATACCGGCGGACATCTACTTGTTTCCTATAATGTTGATGGCGCATCAATTCCTTGGAATACTGACGGCAGGTTGTTAGAGATTAAGAAAGATCCCGTCAGCGGTAGATATTATGGAAGTTTTACGGCGCAATTCAGTGCGAGTGTTCCGCCCGGTATCACCAAAGCAGTGAGCGGTATCTTCGACGTATGGGAAGACTGATAGTTGTTGCGAGCCGCTGTCTTTGAGGTTCAATGAGAGCGGCTCGTCATTTCAATCCATAACGATGATGGTTTAATCCTCAGGGTTGATCAGCTCGCCGCAGAGGTCGAGTTCAATCAGACGGCGGACTTCAGCTGTTTCAAGGCCTGCACCGAGCAGCCCGTGCAACTTTCCGAACGCCGCTTCACGGGTCATGCCACCACCGGACAGCACGCCAACACCGCGCAAACGACTGCCAGCCTCATACACATCCAGTTCGACCCCGCCTTCATGGCATTGCGTCACGGCAACCACCACCACGTCGTTATCGCGAGCACGGCCGAGGCTGGCGAGGAACTGCGGATTGTCGCTCGGCCCGGTGCCGCTGCCGTAGCACTCCAGCACCAGACCCTGAATGCCGCTGTCGAGCAGGCCGTCGAGCACTTCGGCACTGATGCCGGGGAACAGTGGCAGCACGGCCACCTTGGCCAGTTGCTTCGGCTGGTTGTAGTTCAGCGACGCTGGAATCGAAGGCGCTTTCACGCCGCCGCCCTGACGCTCAAGTCGTTTGAACGGATGACGGCCAAAACTGCGCACTTTCGCGCAACGGGTCGGCGCCAGCAGTTCGCCGTGGAAGTACAGGTGCACGCCCGGCGTCAGGCCTTGGCCGAGGGCAACCAGCGCACCACCGAGGTTTTCCCAGGCATCGCTGTCGGTAACACCGGCCGGCAGCATGGAACCGGTGAAGCACACGCGGGCATTCAGCCCCAACAACTGGAAGCTCATCGCCGCCGCGCTGTAAGCCAGCGTGTCGGTGCCGTGCAGGATCAGCACGCTGTCGCAACCTTGCACATCCACGGCCTCGACCACCGCTTCACGCAGTTGCTGCCAATAGGCCGGGGTCATGTTGGCGCTGTCGATCAGCGGCGACATCTCGCGAAAGCGCCACTGCGGCACCACCAACTCAGGCTGGCTGTGCAGGTAATCGCGCATCCGCGCTTCGAAACCGGACGCCGGGGCCAGACCATTGGCGCTGGCCTGCATGCCGATGGTGCCACCGGTGTAGAGCACCATGACGTGTTGGGCGGCGGGGTAGGTCGACGAATTCATGGGGATTCTCCGAAAGGATGAGGTCCTTGTAGGAGCCAGCCTGCTCGCGATGGCGGTTCATCGTTCAACATTGGTGTTGGCTGAAAAACAGCTATCGCGAGCAGGCTCACTCCCACAAGTTATTGCACCACAATAACTGACGGGCGCAGGGGATGCGCCCGTCATTCACCTGTCAGCGTTGCGCTGCAGGCACGCCTTGCGGCTCGGCTTCGGTCTTGCCGGCAGCGGCAGACGGGTTGGCCGGCCAGGCCTTCAGGTCCAGGTCCAGATCGGCAAACTTGCTGGAGTCGAACACGGGCTGTTTGACGCCGGCGCGGCGCTGCCCGTCGTAGTCGCGCATTACGCGCATGCCGACCTTGAACAGCATGGCCAGAGCCACCAGGTTGACGAAGGCCAGGCAGGTCATGGTGATGTCGGCGAAGGCGAACACGGTCGACAGGTCCTGCATCGAACCCCATACCACCAGCGCCAGCACCAGGCCGCGGAAAATCATCAGCGCGGCGCGGTTGCGGGTGAGGAACTGCAGGCTGTTTTCGCCCAGGTAGTAGTTGTAGAGGATGCAGGTGAAGACGAACAGCGACAGCGCGACGCTGACGAACATGCGACCCCAGTCACCGACCACAGCGGCCAGCGAGTTCTGGGTCAGGACGATGCCGTCACCTTCGAAGCCCGGGGTGTAGAAGCCCGACAGCAGGATCAGCAGCGCGGTGCAGGTGCAGATCACGAAGGTGTCGAGGAACACGCTGAAAGCCTGAACCACGCCCTGAGCGCCCGGGTGCTTCACAGCAGCCACGGCGGCGACGTTCGGCGCACTGCCGAGGCCCGCTTCGTTGGCGAACACGCCACGCTTCACGCCCATGACGATGGCGCTGCCGAGCAGGCCGCCAAAGGCCGGGTCGAGGCCGAAGGCGCTCTTGAAGATGGTTTCCAGCATGGCTGGCACGTGTTCGATCTGGGTGCCGATCACGTACAGGGTCACGCCGATGTAGGCCAGGGTCTTGATCGGTACCAGCAGGTCGGACACCGAGGCGATGCGCTTGATGCCGCCGATGAAGGTGATCGCCAGCAGCACTGCCAGGACGATACCGGTGTGTTGTGGGTTGAATTCAAAGGCGTTCTGCAGCGAGTGGGTCACGGTGTAGGACTGCAGGCCAATGAAGGCGAAGCCGTAGGTAACCAACAGCAGGACGGAAAACACCACCGCCATGCCTTTCAACTTAAGGCCGTGCTGGATGTAATAGGCCGGGCCGCCACGGTACAGGCCGTCGCCATCGGCGCGCTTGTAGACTTGGGCCAGCGTACATTCAAAGAAGCTGCTGGACATGCCGACCAGTGCGGTCACCCACATCCAGAACACTGCACCCGGACCACCGAGGGTCACGGCGATGCCGACACCGGCGATGTTGCCTGCGCCGACGCGGCCGGCAAGGCTGAGCATCAGGGCCTGGAACGAGCTGAGTTGCCCGGCGCTGCCCTTGAGGCTGTCGCGGAACACCGCGAACATGTGGAAGAAGTGACGCAATTGAACGAAACGCGAGCGAATCGTGAAGTAGCTACCGAGCCCGACAATGAGCACGATCAGTACTTTCCCTGAGAGGAAGTCGTTAATGACTTCGAGCATGGATTTTTCCTCGCTGTTTATTGTGTGAGCAAATGCTGGATGGAAGAAATATCGTGTTACACCGGTGTGCGCGCGGCACGACGGGTGAGGCGAAGATTTCGTCCCGGTCCATATCGCGGGTTTGTTATTAGTTCGGGTTTCACATGGGTTATGGCCTCGTTACCGACGACCGCTCATGCGAAGAGGGGCGGCACTATACCGATCAGTGGCGCGCCCGTCTGCACAGTCGTGGTGCAAGCGACGAAACGAGGCTTTGAAACACCCGGCGTTACCGGCGCCGGGCTTGTGCAGGGACTGCTCTTCTGTGAGAGCGAGCAGTCCCCAGACATACGGGTCTCAGGGTCAGAAAGTTAAAAAAAAGGGCCTGGAGAATCATCCCCAAGCCCTCAAAAGGTGAGAGGTGTCTAGTCCCTCGACCTGGTGAGCGGTGCTACAAATTACGTGTCGGTTCAGGCTTTCAGCGGAACCAGACGCGGAGCAATCATGTTTTCCGGGCGCAGGATGTCGGCGAGCATGGCTTCGTCGAGCAGACCTTCTTCGCGCACCAGTTCCAGTACGCCGCGGCCGCTTTCCAGAGCGAGACCGGCGATACGGGTGGCGTTTTTGTAGCCGATGTACGGGTTCAGTGCGGTGACCAGACCGATCGAGTGCTCGACCAGTTCACGGCAGCGTGCTTCGTTGGCAGTGATGCCGACGATGCAGTGCTCGCGCAGCATGTCCATGGCGCGTTGCAGCAGGCGGATCGAGTCGAAGATCTTGAAGGCGATCAGTGGCTCCATCACGTTCAGCTGCAGTTGGCCGCCTTCGGCTGCCATGGTCAGTGCCAGATCGTTACCGATGACCTGGAACGCCACCTGGTTAACGGCTTCCGGGATCACCGGGTTGACCTTGCCGGGCATGATCGAGCTGCCTGGCTGACGCGCCGGCAGATTGATTTCGTTGATGCCGGTGCGCGGACCGCTGGACAGCAGGCGCAGGTCATTGCAGATCTTCGACAGCTTGACCGCGGTGCGCTTGAGCATGCCGGAGAACAGCACGAAGGCGCCCATGTCGGAAGTCGCTTCGATCAGGTCGGCCGCCGGAACCAGCGGTTGACCGCTGATCAGGGCCAGACGCTGTACCGCCAGCGCTTGATAACGCGGGTCAGCGTTGATGCCGGTGCCGATCGCGGTGCCGCCCAGGTTCACTTCAGTCAGCAGTTCCGGGGCCAGCGTCTTCAGACGGGCCAGGTCTTCGCCCATGGTGGTGGCGAAGGCACGGAATTCCTGGCCGAGGGTCATCGGCACGGCGTCTTGCAGCTGGGTACGGCCCATTTTCAGGACGTGATCGAATTCTTTGCCCTTGGCTGCGAACGCCTGAATCAGGCTGTCGAGGCTGGCCAGCAGGGTGTCGTGACCGAGCAGCAGACCCAGGCGGATTGCCGTCGGGTAAGCGTCGTTGGTCGACTGCGCCATGTTGACGTCGTCGTTCGGGTGCAGGTACTGGTACTCGCCTTTCTGGTGACCCATTGCTTCCAGAGCAACGTTGGCGATCACTTCGTTGGCGTTCATGTTAGTGGAAGTACCGGCGCCACCTTGAATCATGTCGACCACGAACTCTTCGTGGAAATCACCGCGGATCAATCGGGCACAGGCTTCGCTGATGGCAGCGTGCTTGGCTTCGCTCAGATGACCCAACTCGCGGTTGGCGTCAGCAGCGGCCTGTTTGACCATTGCCAGACCGACAACCAGTTTCGGGTAATGCGAAATCGGAACGCCGGAGAGACGGAAGTTGTTCACCGCTCGCAGGGTCTGGATGCCGTAATACGCTTGAGCCGGTACTTCGAGGGCGCCAAGCAGGTCATTTTCTGTGCGGAAAGATGCAGCGGAGGACATGATAGAAATCATCTCGATATGGACCCGGTCTGTGCCGGAACGCTGCGAATGCTAGGCTTGTGGGAAATTTTGGGCCAATGCTGTTCAGCACTGCCCTATGCACATTCGGCATAATGCCCGTGTGACGCCGCGTGCGCGGCAGACGTGTGACCTGTTTTGGTGCGTGTCCGGGAGGACGTGATGAATCTGGAAAGCAAATGGCTCGAGGACTTCAGTGCTCTGGCCGCCACCCGCAGCTTTTCGCAGGCGGCCGAACGGCGCTTCGTGACCCAGCCGGCGTTCAGCCGGCGGATCCGCAGTCTGGAGGCTGCGCTGGGGCTGACTTTGGTCAACCGCTCGCGCACGCCGATCGAGCTGACGGCGGCGGGGCAGCTGTTTCTGGTGACCGCACGCACGGTGGTCGAACAGCTCGGTGAAGTGCTGCGCCATCTTCATCATCTGGAAGGCGGGCAGGGCGAAGTGATGCAAGTCGCTGCGGCGCACTCGCTGGCGCTGGGTTTTTTCCCGCGCTGGATCGCGCAGTTGCGTAATGAAGGGCTGAACATCGCCACGCGGCTGGTGGCAACCAACGTGGGTGACGCGGTGCATGCGTTGCGTGAGGGCGGTTGCGACTTGATGCTGGCGTTCTATGACCCGGACGCGGCGATGCAGATGGACCCGGAGATCTTCCCGTCACTGCATTTGGGCCAGACCGAGATGTTGCCTGTGTGCGCGGCGGATGCGGAGGGCAAGCCGCTGTTCGATCTGGAAGGCGAGGCGAGTGTGCCGTTGCTGGCGTATAGCGCCGGGGCGTTTCTCGGTCGTTCGGTGAATGGCTTGCTGCGTCAGCGTCAGCTGCGCTTCACGACGATCTACGAAACCGCCATGGCCGACAGCCTGAAAAGCATGGCGCTGGAAGGCTTGGGCATTGCCTGGGTTCCGCAACTGAGCGTGCGGGCGGAGTTGGCCCGTGGCGAACTGGTGGTGTGTGGCGGCCCGCAGTGGCATGTGCCGCTGGAGATTCGCCTGTATCGCTGCGCCTTGGTGCGCAAGGCCAACGTCCGCCTGCTGTGGCGAAAACTTGAAGGTGGTGCGGCGAACGCCAATCTTTGAATTCTGAAGGCAGAGGCGATAATCGATCGTCTCTGCCGGCGGGCAGGTTAACGGTCAATCTTTATCGGCCAGATAATTCAGGATGTTTTGTCGATTGGCAGAGCTGAAAGTATAAGAATTGGATCTCAGGTTGTTGCGCTGTGGTACTACGTAAGTTTCAGCGAACCAACCGTTGAACAGAATTTCTGAATCGTCATGTGTGGCGCCCAACAGGTGACCTATTTCGTGACCTATGCACGAATAAGTTTCCAGGGATGCAATTGCAGCAGTGCCGGTTGTCGGTGAGAGATCCATGCTGGCCACGCCATAGGTCCCTCCATCAAGAGCGTTGTTGGTGACCAGGATAAACTTGGTCAACTCATCATCAAAATCATAACCCTCCTCTTCCTCCATTATCTCCATGAGTCTGTTGCAGAAAGGGATCCAAAGCTCCATGGCCTCCACGGGGTCGCGTTTGTAGTAGAAACTGCTGTGGGGCTCACCGGTTTTGAAAATCACGTCGACTTTTCGCCCGGTGAAGCTTTCCAGTTCCTTCACGAGGGGCTGGAAATAATCGGCATAAAGAGTCTTGCGTTTTGACTGCGGAATGTCGTTATGAAGAATCGCGACAATTCTAATGTCTTTTTTTTGGGTTTCCTGAAGGGAAGTCATCCTTGATTTCCTTGATGTTGGTGGTTTTCAGATGGGTTAAGAATTGCGCGATTCAACCTATTGCAACGTGGCCAGCTCTGACAACTTGATATGTATTGCACAGCATTGCGTCACATTTCGCGGGAGTAAGAGTTTGGCCGGACGGTTGTACTTAAGTTTGCGGTAAATTGAGCGGCAGATAATTCGGCTCTTTAAATTTCCTGTTTGCTGATCCATTCACACATGGCTTTGCACCTGGTGCCGGATGATTGTTTATGACTGACCTTCAGGTCAATAAAACCGGGCATTTGCAGCAGATGACAGATGGTCGCGCGGGGGGCTGTTTATTGCTTTCTTTGCGGTATACTGCGCGGCCTTCGGCCGGCACGTCCGGCCATTTTTCGTACAATCAAGCCACGCAACCTGCGTGGCTTGTTGTTTTATGACGCGCCTGCGGGCGCTCCAGAGAGAAGAGGCGCGACGATGAGTGCACTGGTTGGCGTGATCATGGGCTCCAAGTCCGATTGGTCCACCCTTAGCCACACCGCCGATATGCTGGAAAAGCTCGGCATCCCGTACGAGGTCAAAGTGGTCTCTGCCCACCGTACCCCGGATCTGCTGTTCCAGTACGCCGAAGAGGCTGAAAGCCGCGGCATCGAGGTGATTATCGCCGGCGCCGGTGGCGCAGCCCACTTGCCAGGCATGTGTGCGGCCAAGACCCACCTGCCGGTACTGGGTGTGCCCGTGCAGTCGGCCATGCTCTCGGGCGTCGACTCGCTGCTGTCGATCGTGCAGATGCCGGCCGGCATTCCGGTCGCCACTCTCGCTATCGGTAAAGCCGGCGCGATCAACGCCGCACTGCTGTCGGCGAGCATCCTTGGCGCCAAACATCCACAGTTCCACGCGGTACTGAAAACCTTCCGTGCCGAGCAGACAGACAGCGTCCTGGACAATCCAGACCCACGTATTGCCTGAGGTTGTTGAGATGAAGATCGGTGTAATCGGTGGCGGCCAGTTGGGTCGCATGTTGGCCCTGGCGGGCACCCCGCTGGGCATGAACTTCGCTTTCCTCGACCCTGCGCCGGATGCCTGTGCGGCCGCGCTGGGCGAACACCTGCGGGCCGATTACGGCGATCAGGATCATCTCCGTCAATTGGCCGATGAAGTCGATCTGGTGACCTTCGAGTTCGAAAGCGTCCCGGCCGAAACCGTGGCATTCCTCTCGCAATTCGTACCGGTTTATCCGAGCGCCGAAGCCCTGCGCATCGCTCGCGATCGCTGGTTTGAAAAGAGCATGTTCAAGGATCTGGGCATTCCGACCCCGGCCTTCGCCGACATTCAGTCGCAAGCCGATCTGGATGCCGCCGTTGCCTCGATCGGTCTGCCGGCCGTGCTGAAAACCCGCACCCTGGGTTACGACGGCAAGGGCCAGAAAGTCCTGCGCAAGCCGGAAGACGTGGTCGGCACTTTCGCCGAGCTGGGCAGCGTTGCCTGCCTGCTGGAAGGCTTCGTGCCGTTCACCGGCGAAGTCTCGCTGATCGCCGTGCGTGCCCGCGATGGCGAAACCAAGTTCTATCCGCTGGTACACAACACCCACGACAGCGGCATCCTCAAGCTGTCCGTTGCCAGCACCGATCACCCATTGCAATCCTTGGCTGAAGACTACTCGAGCCGTGTGCTCAAGCAGCTCGACTATGTGGGTGTGATGGCGTTCGAGTTCTTTGAGGTCGACGGTGGCCTCAAGGCCAACGAAATCGCCCCGCGCGTGCACAACTCCGGGCACTGGACCACTGAAGGCGCTGAATGCAGCCAGTTCGAAAACCACCTGCGCGCCGTGGCTGGCCTGCCGCTGGGTTCGACCGCCAAGGTTGGCGAGAGCGCGATGCTCAACTTCATCGGCGTTGTGCCGCCGGTTGAGAAGGTCATCGCCATCGAAGACTGCCATCTGCATCACTACGGTAAGGCCTTCAAGGCCGGACGCAAGGTCGGTCACGCCAACCTGCGCTGCGCAGACATGGCCACGCTGCAGGCGCAGATCGTCAAGGTCGAAGCGCTGATCGCCGAGTAACGACAGTTTCATGTGGCAGCGGCGGAACCATTCAGGGGCCGCCGTTCTCTCATGGCAGGATGCCAAAGTCTGACTAGGCTTCGCATATCTACTACTGAGAGGGAATTGCCATGGGAATTATCGGAACCATCTTTATCGGCTTGATCGTCGGCCTGCTGGCGCGGTTCCTGAAACCGGGCGATGACAGCATGGGCTGGATCATGACCATCCTGCTCGGTATCGGCGGTTCGCTGGCGGCCACTTACGGCGGCCAGGCCTTGGGCATCTATCAGGCAGGTCAGGGCGCAGGCTTCATCGGCGCACTGGTCGGCGCGATCGTGTTGCTGGTTATCTACGGCCTGATCAAAAAGAACTGATCCAAAGCGACAAAGCCCTCTCTGCCAATGTGGCCGGGAGGGCTAGAATGCTCGGCGATTCAGCGTTCCTTCCTTTCTATACCGAGCACTTTCATGCGCCGTCTTCTGTTGACTCTCCTTTTCCTGGGCAGCGGTTTGGCCCACGCCGGCGAACTGCCGGAAACCGACTGGCTCGAACTGATGCCCAAGTCGGACCAAAAGGCCCTTGAGGCCATGCCTGAAATCGATCACAACTCCCCGGAAGCCACCGGCACCTTTACCGAGAAGGGCGGGATGAAGCAGGCCAAAGGTCTGCCGGCGGTGATGTATTCGACCAAAACCGTGGCGTCGATGAACGACAAGCACATCCGCATCGGTGGTTATCCGGTGCCGCTGGAGTCCGACGCCAAGGGCCGCAGCACGCTGTTCTTCCTCGTGCCTTACCCGGGCGCCTGCATCCACGTGCCGCCACCGCCACCGAATCAACTGGTGCTGGTGCGCTATCCGAAGGGTTTGAAGCTGGACGATATCTACACGCCGCTGTGGGTGACCGGCACGCTGAAGGTCGAGAAGGTCAGCAATGATCTGGCTGACGCGGCGTATGCGCTGGAGGCGGACAAAGTGCGGGTGGTGCAGGAGTCCGATCTCTAACAATCACCACCAAACAACTTAGGGAGCGAGCCTGCTCGCGAAAGCGGTGTATCAGTCATTTGAATGTTGACTGATACAACGCCTTCGCGAGCAGGCTCGCTCCCACATTTTGTATTGCAGTGCTGGTTAGTGCGGTTCGCGGGCGACACTGACGCCCATGGTGTGGCTCGCGCCCGGCGCCAGGCTCACGATGTCATCCATCACATTCGCCGTCTCGATGCACAACATGCGCTGCCAGCCATCGTTATCCATATCCGCCAGCGCTGCCGCGCGGTCGATCCACGGGTTCCAGATCACCGCCGTGCGTGAGCCCGTAGCCGTCAGCACAATGCGCCGTTCCCAGGCCGGATCGACAATGCTCAGTTGTGGTGGAGCGTCGAGATAGATACGGTCGGTCTCACCGGCAAAATGCAGATCGCCTTGCTGGCTGTTGGTCTTCCAGTCATCCAGCGTCTCGATGTAGTTCAAACCATCCACGCCATCGACCTGCACATTGCGCACATCACTGACCGCGAAATACGTGTGCAGTGCCTGACTCAGGCTGACGGTGTCACTGCCATGGTTATGGCTGGTCAGGCTGAAACTCAGTTGCTCGGACAAATGCAGGGTCAGGGTCAGATCGACCTGATGCGGCCAGCCCGGCAGGCCACCTTCGGGGTAGGGCAGCTTGAATTCGACCTTGACACCTTCAGCCTCTGATTCGATGCCGCCCAGCTCCCAATCCATCGCCCGCACCAGACCGTGCGCGGGTGCCGGTTGCTCACCGGTGTACATGGCCTGCACGTTCTGCGGGTTGCGTTCGAACTTGCCGAACCACGGCCAGCACACCGGCACACCGGCACGGATGCTCTGGCCTGTCTTGAACACGGCCTTGTCGTTGAGCCAGATGATCGGCGGCTGGCCATCGATCTGGTAACTGAGGATGTGCGCGCCTTGCTGGGCCACCAGCACTTCGGCCTGACCATGGCGGATGCGCCAGCAGTTCAGTTCATCCAGTTTCACCGCTTCAACGTTGGGCGTGTTCATGGGACAGCTCTCGATCAGTAACAAGGACCACTATCGACCGTCAAACGGCCACGAGGTTTAGCGCGCGCGTGGCGGAACCGAGCGGGTGCGACCGCTGCCGTCGATGGCGACGAAGACGAATACCGCTTCGGTCACTTTACGCCACTCGCTGGACAGCGGGTCGTCGCTCCACACTTCAACCATCATCTGGATCGAGCTGCGGCCGATTTCCAGGGTCTGGGTATAAAAGGACAATTGCGCGCCGACAGCGACCGGCACGAGAAACGCCATGCGATCGATGGCAACCGTGGCAACGCGGCCACCAGCGACGCGGCTGGCCATTGCGGTGCCGGCCAAATCCATCTGTGCCACCAGCCAGCCGCCGAAAATATCGCCAAAGCCATTGGTTTCGCGTGGAAGTGCGGTGATTTGCAAGGCCAGGTCGCCTTGCGGGATCGGATCTTCTTGTTCGAGCTCTATCATGCCGGGGGTGCCTCTGACCCGTGACTCTTCGTTGGTACTGCTGGTGGTAGCCGTCTTCGGGAAAAACGATTCAGCACCGAACCTACTACGTTCGTCACGTTTTCCATCAGGCGCCTAAGGAGAAACTCTGCGAAACCGGCTAATCCCGAGCAAAGGTCGGGCCAACGACGTTTTCGCACAGCAACCCCTACAAACCGGAGCAGGTTGCGAGTATATCGGTCGGTAGACTCCACGACGACCATCCGGTTCTCATTTCGACCGTCAAATACGCGCCTCTATGTGCTTTTTCGAACAATTTGCTATGGTGCCGAACCTGCCCAAGCCACCGCCAGCGTTGTTGTGGCGGCAGATCCGACTATAAGAGAAGCCCTTGCCATGACCACAGCGCCTTCGAGCCTCGCGCAGCCCGAGCAACCCGCACGACCGTTGACCCGCAATGACTACAAGACTCTGTCGCTGTCCGCCCTTGGCGGTGCGCTGGAATTCTACGATTTCATCATCTTCGTTTTCTTCGCCACCGTGGTCGGCAAGTTGTTCTTCCCGGCCGACATGCCCGAGTGGCTGCGCCTGATGCAGACCTTCGGCATCTTCGCCGCCGGCTACCTCGCGCGCCCGTTGGGCGGCATCGTCATGGCGCACTTCGGCGATCTGCTGGGGCGCAAGAAGATGTTCACCCTGAGCATTTTCATGATGGCCGTGCCGACCCTGATCATGGGCCTGCTGCCAACGTATGCACAGATCGGCATGTGGGCGCCGATCCTGCTTCTATTGATGCGGGTGATTCAGGGCGCGGCGATTGGCGGCGAAGTACCGGGCGCCTGGGTCTTCGTTTCCGAACACGTACCGCAAAAGCACATGGGTTATGCCTGTGGCACCCTCACCAGCGGCCTGACCGCCGGTATTTTGCTCGGCTCGCTGGTGGCCACGGCGATCAACAGCATCTATACGCCGGCGGAAGTATCCGATTACGCCTGGCGGATCCCGTTCCTGCTGGGCGGCGTGTTCGGCCTGTTCTCGGTCTACCTGCGCCGTTGGCTGCACGAAACCCCGGTATTTGCCGAACTGCAACTGCGTAAAGCCTTGGCTGAAGAAGTGCCGTTGCGCGCAGTGCTGCGTGACCATCGCGGCGCGATTGCGATCTCGATGCTGCTGACCTGGTTGCTGTCGGCCGGGATCGTTGTGGTGATCCTGATGACCCCGACCGTGCTGCAAACGGTCTATCACTTCACGCCGACCGAGTCGTTGCAATCGAACAGCCTGGCGATCGTGTTCCTGAGCGTCGGCTGCATCATTTCCGGCGCGCTGGCGGATCGCTTCGGTGCCGGTCGTGTGTTCGTATTTGGTTGCCTGGGCTTGCTGATCAGCTCCTGGACCTTCTATCACAGCCTCGCCGATCACCCGAACTGGTTGTTTCCGCTGTACGCGCTGACCGGTTTTCTGGTCGGCACGATTGGTGCGGTGCCGTATGTGATGGTTAAAGCATTTCCGCCGGTGGTGCGCTTCAGCGGGTTGTCGTTCTCGTACAACGTCGCTTACGCGATCTTTGGTGGTTTGACGCCGATGGTGGTGAGCCTGCTGCTGAAAGAAAGCGCGATGGGGCCTGCCTACTATGTGGCGGTGCTGTGCGCGATGGGGATTCTGGTGGGAGCATGGCTCTGGAAGAAGGGGCGCTGATCCGAAATCTCCCTCAATAGTCCCGGCGCCTTCGCGAGCAGGCTCGCTCCCACATTTGGAATGCATTTCAACTGTGGGAGCGAGCCTGCTCGCGAATGGGGGCACCACGAATCATCCAGTAAAAAACCCGGATGCTGGCCTTTCATCCAATTGTCATATTTCAGCCATAGAGTGTTCACACGGCCTGCTGATACTTGGCCCCGACTTAACACACCCTATCTGCTAGGAGTAAGGCATGAAACTGAAGCGTTTGATGGCGGCAATGACTTTTGTCGCTGCTGGCGTTGCGACTGCCAACGCGTTCGCCGCTGTTGACCCTGCTATCCCGAGCTACACCAAGACCACTGGTGTGTCGGGCAACCTGTCCAGCGTCGGCTCCGATACCCTGGCCAACCTCATGACCCTCTGGGCTGAGAACTACAAAAAAGAATACCCGAACGTCAACATCCAGATTCAGGCCGCTGGCTCCGCCACTGCGCCACCTGCGCTGACTGAAGGCACCTCCAACCTGGGCCCGATGAGCCGCAAGATGAAGGACACCGAACTGGCGGCCTTCGAGCAGAAGTACGGCTACAAGCCAACCGCTATCCCGGTTGCCGTGGATGCCCTGGCCGTTTTCGTACACAAGGACAACCCGATCCAGCATCTGACCATGGAACAGGTTGATGCGATCTTCTCGTCGACCCGTCTGTGCGGCGCCAAAGCCGACGTGAAAACCTGGGGCGACCTGGGCGTGACCGGCGACCTGGCCAACAAGCCAGTACAACTGTTCGGTCGTAACTCGGTATCCGGCACCTACGGCTACTTCAAAGAAGAAGCCCTGTGCAAAGGCGACTACAAACCGAACGTCAACGAACAACCAGGTTCGGCGTCGGTTGTGCAGTCGATCAGCTCCTCGCTGAACGGCATCGGTTACTCGGGCATCGGCTACAAAACCGCTAGCGTGAAAACCGTTGCGCTGTCGAAGAAGGGCAGCACTGACTTCATCGAAGACACCGAAGAAAACGCCCTGAACGGCAAATACCCGCTGTCGCGTTTCCTCTACGTGTACGTCAACAAAGCCCCGAACAAGCCTCTGGCTCCGCTGGAAGCTGAGTTCGTGAAACTGGTGCTGTCGAAGCAGGGCCAGGAAGTGGTAGTGAAAGACGGCTACATCCCACTGCCAGCCAAGGTTGCTGCAAAAGCACTGGCTGACCTGGGTCTGCAGGAAGGCGGCGCTGAAGTCGCAAAAAAGTAACAAATTGAGTCCGGGGTGAACCCCACCGGACTCAGGTAAAAGGCCGGATCTGCGCGCAGACCGGCCTTTTACACACCTCAAATTTTTGATCCTCTGCCAGTCCCGCTGGCGGTGGATTTGCTGCGTCACTGCATTGTCATCTTTCTGTCATACAGGATCGCTAGGGTGAGCGCATGAATGATCTGGCCAATTCCCACATGACTACTAATCCTCCCAAGCGCATTGATTTCAATACGCCTGAGCTGCAACGCAAGCGCCGCATTCGCGCGCTCAAGGATCGCTTCACCCGCTGGTACGTCCTCGTTGGCGGTCTCGCGGTGCTGGCAGCCATCACCCTGATCTTCTTCTTCCTCGCCTACGTGGTTGCGCCGCTGTTCCAGGGTGCCGACCTGACCGCGAAAGACTCGATCACCCCAGCCTGGATGCAGGATGCCGGCAAGCCGCTGATGATTTCGCTCGAAGAGCAGAATCAGGTGGCCATGCGCGTTTCCGACAAGGGCCAGGCATTGTTCTTTGATATCGACAGTGGCGCTGAGCTGAAGCGCGTCGATCTGCCGGTGCCTGCCGGTGCCACCGTGACCTCCATTGGTGAAGACCAGCCGGGCCATCCGCTGGTAGCCGTGGGCCTGTCCAACGGTCAGGCGCTGGTGTTCCGCCACACCTATAAAGTCAGCTACCCCGATGGCAAGAAAACCATCAGCCCGGCCATCGAGTATCCATATGGTGAGGCACCGATCGCGCTGAACGAAGCCGGCGGCGCGCTGGAGCATGTCAGCCTGAATGCCACCGACACGACGCTGATGCTGGTCGGTTCGACCGGGTCGCAACTCAATGTGCTGTCGCTGACCAGCGAAGAAAACATGATGACCGGTGAAGTCACCAACGAGCAGAAGCGTATCGATCTGCCGCAGATGACCGAGCCGGTGAAAAACATCTTCGTCGACCCGCGCCAACAGTGGCTGTACGTGGTCAACGGTCGCGCTCAGGCCGACGTCTTCAGCCTGCGCGACAAGAGCCTCAACGGTCGCTACAAACTGCTGGAAAACGCTGACGCCGAAGTCACCGCGACCACACAACTGGTCGGTGGTATCTCGCTGATCGTCGGCGACTCCAAGGGTGGTCTGGCCCAATGGTTCATGGCCCGAGACACCGATGGCGAGCTACGCCTGAAGCAGATTCGTACCTTCCAGATGGGCACCACGCCGATCGTTGAAATTACTGCCGAAGAGCGTCGCAAGGGCTTCCTTGCTCTGGATGCCAGCGGCAAGCTCGGCGTGTTCCACAGCACCGCGCACCGCACCTTGCTGGTCGATCAAGTGGTAGAAGGCCAAGGCCTGTTCGGTCTGTCGCCACGCGCAAACCGTGTGATCGTCGAAGCCGACGGCAAGCTGCAACCGTTGCTGCTCGACAACCCGCACCCGGAAGTATCCTGGAGCGCGCTGTGGAGCAAGGTCTGGTACGAGAACTACGACGAGCCTAAATACGTCTGGCAATCGACTGCGGCCAACACCGATTTCGAACCGAAACTGAGCCTCTCGCCACTGACCTTCGGCACCCTGAAAGCTGCGTTCTACGCAATGTTGCTGGCGGCGCCACTGGCCGTTGCTGCGGCGATCTACACCGCCTACTTCATGGCTCCGGGCATGCGCCGCAAGGTCAAACCGGTGATCGAGCTGATGGAAGCGATGCCGACGGTGATCCTCGGTTTCTTCGCCGGCCTGTTCCTCGCGCCGTATGTCGAAGGGCATCTGCCGGGCATCTTCAGCCTGTTGATGTTGCTGCCGATCGGCATTCTGGTCGCCGGTTTCACCTTCAGCCGCCTGCCTGAATCGATCCGCCTGAAAGTCCCGGACGGTTGGGAAAGTGCGCTGCTGATTCCGGTGATCCTGTTCGTGGGCTGGCTGTCGCTGTACATGAGCCCGTTCATGGAGAACTGGTTCTTCGGCGGTGACATGCGCATGTGGATCTCCCACGACCTGGGCATCACCTATGACCAGCGCAACGCTCTGGTGGTCGGTCTGGCCATGGGCTTTGCGGTGATCCCGAACATCTACTCGATCGCTGAAGACGCCGTGTTCAGTGTGCCGCGCGGCCTGACCCTTGGCTCGCTGGCGCTGGGTGCCACGCCGTGGCAGACCATGACTCGCGTGGTGATCCTGACTGCTAGTCCGGGGATCTTCTCGGCGCTGATGATCGGCATGGGCCGTGCGGTCGGCGAAACCATGATCGTGCTGATGGCCACCGGTAACACCCCGGTCATGGAAATGAACCTGTTCGAAGGCCTGCGCACCCTGGCCGCCAACGTCGCGGTGGAAATGCCCGAGTCGGAAGTCGGCGGCAGCCACTACCGCGTGCTGTTCCTCTCGGCGCTGGTGCTGCTGTTGTTCACCTTCGTCATGAACACCCTGGCAGAACTGATTCGTCAGCGTCTGCGCAAGAAATACTCGTCGCTTTAAGCAAAGGTAGAAGTCTGTGAAACAGAACTCCCTGAAAGGATGGTTCAAGAGCGGCGCCCCGGGCGTCTGGATCAGCGGTGGCGCGGTGTCCATCGCGGTCATCATGACCATTGGCCTGCTGGCAGTGATTGCCGTGCGCGGTCTGGGTCACTTCTGGCCGGCAGACCTGGTCCACGCCAATTACGACGTACCGGGTCAGGCCAATCACCTGGTCGTCGGTGAAGTGGTACAGAAAGAAGAAGTGCCCCGTGCCCGTCTGAAGAGCGCCGGTTTGCCGGTGCCGGATGAAGGCCCGGAATTCATGACCCGCGAGCTGATCAAGGTCGGCAACCGTGACCTGAACGGCAACGACTTCACCTGGATCGTCGGTGAGTGGCTGACCAACCAGACTACGCCGCCAGAATTGATGGCGATCGAACGTCGCGAGTGGGGCAACTTCTACGGCTACCTGGTCAACGTCAAACAGGACGGCAAGGTCATCGCCGAAGGCGAGGCTGCATGGCCTGAGCTGCAAGCGCGGATCAACCGGGTAAACGGTCTGGCGGCACAACTGAAGTCGCTGGAAAAAACCGACATCGGTGCAATCAACGCCGGACTGGAACGCATCCGTCTGCACGGTCGCAAACTGGAACTGGAAGGCAAGCTCGACGCCACCGCGCAAGCGGACATGGAGTCCGAGCGTGCCGAGCTGAATGCGCGTTATCAGGACATCGAAGCGCGTCTGGCCGATCTGCATGCGCAGTTCAATCGCGACGCGCTGACCGCTCGTGATGCCAACGGCAAAGAGATCGAAATCGGTCTGGGCAAAGTGGTTCACGCTTACCAGCCGAACGCGATGAGCACCTTCACCAAGGTCGGTTTCTACTTCAGCAAGATTTGGGAGTTCCTTTCGGACGACCCGCGTGAAGCGAACACCGAAGGCGGGATTTTCCCGGCGATCTTCGGCACCGTGATGATGACCCTGATCATGGCGATGATCGTCACCCCGTTCGGCGTACTGGCCGCGGTGTACCTGCGGGAATACGCCAAGCAGAACACCCTGACGCGGATCATCCGTATCGCGGTGAACAACCTGGCGGGTGTACCTGCGATCGTTTACGGCGTATTCGGTCTGGGCTTCTTCGTTTACGTGCTGGGTGGTTCGGTTGACCGCTTGTTCTTCCCTGAAGCATTGCCGGCACCGACCTTCGGTACCCCGGGTCTGCTCTGGGCCTCGCTGACTCTGGCACTGCTGGCGGTGCCGGTGGTGATTGTGGCGACCGAGGAAGGTCTGGCGCGGATTCCACGTACCGTGCGTGAAGGCTCGTTGGCCCTCGGCGCAACCAAGGCTGAAACCTTGTGGAAGATTGTGATCCCGATGGCCAGCCCGGCAATGATGACCGGCATGATCCTCGCCGTGGCTCGCGCCGCCGGTGAAGTGGCGCCGCTGATGCTGGTGGGTGTGGTGAAACTGGCGCCGTCGCTGCCGGTGGACGGCAACTACCCGTACCTGCACCTGGATCAGAAGATCATGCACCTGGGCTTCCACATCTATGACGTCGGCTTCCAGAGCCCGAACGTCGAAGCGGCCCGTCCGCTGGTGTACGCCACGGCGCTGTTGCTGGTGCTGGTGATCGCCACGTTGAACCTGTCGGCGGTGTATATCCGCAACCACCTGCGCGAAAAATACAAAGCTTTGGACAGTTAACACAAATCCTGTGGGAGCTGGCTTGCCAGCGATGCAGGCGACGCGGTGTTTCAGTTACACCGCAGTGATGCCATCGCTGGCAAGCCAGCTCCCACAGGGATCGCGACAAAAACTGAATTTGCGTTACCCGCTGGTTTGGCCAGCGGTTCAACAAACCGAATTTGTTAGCACAGGGAGCCTCCCATGCAGCACGAAGCACATACCCACGGCATCAACATGTCTGCCTTGGGCCGCGACAAGCAGAGCCTCAGTCTCGAACAGGAAACCGTTGCCATCGAAGTGCCGGGCCTGAGCCTGTACTACGGTGAGAAACAAGCATTGTTCGACGTCAGCATGAACATTCCGAAACAGCGCGTGACCGCCTTCATCGGCCCGTCCGGCTGCGGTAAGTCGACGCTGCTGCGCACCTTCAACCGCATGAACGATCTGGTTGACGGCTGCCGTGTCGAAGGCGCGATCAACCTGTACGGCAACAACATCTATCGCAAAGGCGAGGACGTTGCCGAGCTGCGTCGTCGCGTCGGCATGGTGTTCCAGAAGCCCAACCCGTTCCCGAAGACCATCTATGAAAACGTGGTCTACGGCTTGCGCATCCAGGGCATCAACAAGAAGCGCGTCCTTGACGAAGCGGTCGAGTGGGCGTTGAAAGGCGCGGCACTGTGGGACGAAGTCAAAGACCGTCTGCATGAATCGGCACTCGGTCTGTCCGGTGGTCAGCAACAGCGTCTGGTCATCGCCCGTACCATCGCGGTTGAGCCGGAAGTGCTGCTGCTCGACGAACCGTGCTCGGCCCTCGACCCGATCTCGACCCTGAAGGTTGAAGAGCTGATCTACGAGCTGAAGTCCAAGTTCACCATCGTCATCGTGACCCACAACATGCAACAGGCCGCGCGGGTGTCCGACTACACGGCGTTCATGTACATGGGCAAACTGGTGGAATTCGGCGACACCGATACCCTGTTCACCAATCCGGCGAAGAAGCAGACCGAAGACTACATCACCGGTCGTTATGGCTGATTGAAGCGGCTGCGAGCGGCAAGCTTCAAGCGGCAAGTTAGAAGCGAAGCGGCATGGATCACCACATAACAGCTTGCAGCTTGTAGCTTGCAGCTCTTGGTTAAACGCTTTTTCGGAGCGAATGCATGATTTCCAAAGAAGGCCTCACTCATCACATCTCTGCGCAGTTCAACGCCGAGCTTGAGGAAGTGCGCAGCCACCTCCTGGCCATGGGCGGGCTGGTCGAGAAGCAGGTCAACGACGCGGTGACCGCGCTGATCGAGGCCGATTCCGGTCTGGCTCAGCAGGTGCGCGAGATCGACGACCAGATCAACCAGATGGAACGCAACATCGACGAAGAATGCCTGCGCATTCTCGCCCGTCGTCAGCCGGCGGCGTCCGACCTGCGTTTGATCATCAGCATTTCCAAATCGGTGATCGACCTTGAGCGCATCGGTGACGAAGCGACAAAGATCGCCCGCCGAGCGATTCAATTGTGCGAAGAAGGCGAAGCGCCGCGCGGTTACGTCGAGGTTCGCCACATCGGCGATCAGGTGCGCAACATGGTCCGTGATGCGCTGGACGCGTTTGCCCGTTTCGACGCCGATCTGGCGTTGTCGGTGGCGCAGTACGACAAGATCATCGACCGCGAATACAAGACCGCGCTGCGTGAACTGGCGACCTACATGATGGAAGACCCGCGCTCTATCTCGCGGGTCTTGAGCATTATCTGGGTGCTGCGTTCGCTGGAACGCATCGGCGACCACGCGCGTAATATCTCCGAATTGGTCATTTACCTGGTGCGCGGCACCGACGTGCGCCACATGGGCCTCAAGCGCATGAAAGAAGAAGTTGAAGGCACAAGCGGCGAAACCGCTAATGTTCCGGGCAATGCTGACGATAAGTAAGATTGCCTGAGAAAAGCGCCCGGCCCTTTGGCCGGGCGTTTTTGTTTGTGCTTTTCACAAGGCAGATCGAATTAAAAAGCAGCACCCGCGAACGAAAAGTCCCGGCGTGACTGAAGAGTTTTGGCAATGTGCCATCAGCCAGCGTTATGCTTGCCGGGATTTTAATAGGGGTGTTGGATGAGCAAGATCAGTGTGTTGGTCGTGGACGATGCTTCGTTCATTCGTGACCTGGTGAAAAAGTGCCTGCGTAATTACTTCCCGGGGATCCGCACCGAGGACGCCGTCAACGGTAAAAAGGCTCAGGCCATGCTGGCCAGGGAAGCGTTCGACCTGGTGCTGTGCGACTGGGAAATGCCGGAAATGTCCGGTCTCGAACTGCTGACCTGGTGCCGCGAGCAAGACAACCTCAAGACCATGCCGTTCGTCATGGTGACCAGCCGTGGTGACAAGGAAAACGTCGTGCAGGCGATTCAGGCCGGCGTTTCCGGCTACGTCAGCAAGCCGTTCACCAACGAGCAACTGCTGACCAAGGTCAAGCAGGCGCTGAACAAGGTCGGCAAGCTCGACACCCTGATGAACAGCGCGCCGACCAAAATGAACTCGGCGTTCGGCAACGACTCCCTGAGCGCCTTGACCGGCGGCAAGCCTGCGGTGGTCGGCGGCGCGCCGGCAGCTGCTGCGGTCAATCCGTTCGCCAAACCGGCTGCTGCCGCGCCAGCGCCCGCCGCTGCACCTTCCCGTGGCTTGCTCAACAGCCCACCGGTCAAGGCGCCAGTCGCCGCTTCGGCTCCGGCCAGCGGTCGTGGCCAAGGCCAATTGCGCCTGCCAAGCGGTACTCAGCAATGCGTGATCAAGGCCCTGAGCATCAAGGAAGCGTTGTTGGTGGTGAAACGCACCGACACCTTGCCGCAGATCCTCGACAGCGCCGTGCTCGACCTGGAGCAGGGCGACAACGCCGAGATCGCCCGCCTTAACGGCTACCTGCACGCCGTTGTCGCGTTTGAGCCGAAACCGGACAGCGACTGGCTGCAACTGACCTTCCGTTTCGTCGATCAGGATGCGCAGAAGCTCGACTACATCTCCCGCCTGATCGCTCGCGGTACGGCGCAGAAGCACTTCGTTCCGGGCGCGTGATCTTCGTCGCCTGACAGCCCGCCTTCACGAGCAGGCTCGCTCCCACCCTGGAATGCATTCCAAATGTGGGAGCGAGCTTGCTCCGGGCGGCGTTCAGACGAAGGGGCCAAAACACCACCCATCTCCCGCTCCTGCCAATTTGAAACATCTGTCGACTAGCCTGGTCTGTCTCAGCTGCTAGGCTCACTCCCAGGCCTTACTTCGACAGACTCTTGCCCATGCTCGCGCGCCTGCTGTTTTTCTGTGGTCTCTTCATAGCCTCCACCTCGGCTGTGGCCATGACCATTTACAAATCCACCGATGCCAATGGCGTGGTCTCGTATAGCGACCGGCCGAGCAAAGGCGCGCAGGTGTTCGTCTTTCAGGACCGGATGGTCGAGCGCCTGGAGCGGCAGGTGTTCCTCGATATCAAGAAGCAGAAGGGCACCGACGTGGTCTTCGTGCGCAACGATCTGTACGCGCCAGTCAAAATTGCCCTGGCATTCACCGGGCTGAGCAATGTGCGCGGCGCCCCGGCACAAACCATCCACCGGGTGCTGCCGGCGCGCAGCAATACGCGTCTGGCGCTGCTGACGGCAATATCGGGTAGCCAGCCGCTGGTGTATACGCCGCAGTTCCATTATTCACTCGGCGACCCCACAGGCATCGCGCAGGGCTATCGCTATCCTCTGCCATGGCGTGGCGGACCGTTTCGTCTGAGCCAGGGCGCCAACGGTCAGTACAGCCACTATGGGCCGAAGAATCGCTATGCGATGGACATCGCCATGCCGGTGGGTACACCGATCATTGCCGCGCGGGCGGGGGTGGTGGTGAAAACCGAGAATTCACAAACCGGGCGTGGCTCGGATGCGTCCGGCAATTTTGTGCGAGTGCTGCACGACGACGGCACCATGGGTGTGTACCTGCACCTCAAGCAAGGCTCGGTGAGTGTGCGCGAGGGGCAAAGGGTAGCGGTGGGGAGTCCGCTGGCGCTGTCGGGCAATACCGGCAACAGCAGCGGCCCGCACCTGCACTTTGTAGTGCAGCGCAATACGGGGGAGGGGCTGGTGTCGATTCCGTATCAGTTCATCCAGCCGCTGGGGGCGTTGCCCAACTTTGCGTTGGGCAAGCAGTGACGTGTTGCACCTGCGGGCCCATTCGTCGGAACGCCGCCCGGAGCCGGCTCGCTCCCACAGTTGAAATGCATTCGAGGGTGGGAGCGAGCCTGCTCGCGAAGGGATCGGCGCGGTGCCGGGTCAGAACATCAATCCAGCATCAACACCTTGGCCAGCACAATCTTCGGCCCTTTCATCTTCTTGATGATGATTCGCAGGCCTTCGACTTCCAGCACTTCTTCCTCTTCCGGCACCCGTTTCAGGGTTTCGTAGACCAGACCGGCGAGGGTTTCCGCTTCGATGTGATCAAGGTCGATGCCCAACAGTCGTTCCACCTTGAACAGCGGCGTGTCACCACGCACCAAGAGCTTGCCCGGCTGATAGGCGAGGATGCCGCGCTCAGCCTTGCGGTGTTCGTCCTGAATGTCGCCGACCAGCACTTCCAGCACGTCTTCCATGGTCAGGTAGCCGATGATGTTGCCGTCAGCCTCCTCGACCACGGCGAAGTGCGAGCCGCCCTTGCGGAACTGCTCCAGCAACTGCGACAGCGGCATGTGCCGTGATACTCGCTCCAGCGGGCGGGTCAGTTCAGCCAGGTTGAACGACTCGGGAATGTGGTCCAGTGCCGCCAGTTCCAGCAGCAGATCCTTGATGTGCAGCAGGCCGACGAACTCCTGGCGCTCGCTGTCGTACACCGGATAACGGCTGAACTTGTGGCGACGGAACATCGCCAGGATTTCTTTCAGCGGCGCGTTGAATTCGAGGGTGATCAAGTCTTCGCGGGAGTTGGCCCAGTCGACCACTTCCAGCTCGCCCATTTCCACCGCCGAGGCCAGAACACGCATGCCCTGATCGCTCGGATCCTGGCCACGGCTGGAGTGCAGGATCAGTTTCAGTTCTTCGCGGCTGTAATGGTGTTCGTGGTGCGGGCCGGGTTCGCCCTGGCCGGCGATACGCAGGATCGCGTTGGCGCTGGCGTTGAGCAGGTAGATCGCCGGGTACATCGCCCAATAGAACAGGTACAGCGGCACCGCCGTCCACAGCGACAGCAGTTCCGGTTTGCGAATTGCCCACGACTTCGGGGCCAGCTCGCCGACCACGATGTGCAGGTAGGAAATGATGAAGAACGCGGTGAAGAACGACACGCCTTTGACGATTTCCGGCGACTGCACGCCGACCGCGCTCAGCAGCGGTTCGAGGATGTGTGCGAACGCCGGCTCACCAACCCAGCCAAGGCCAAGCGAGGCGAGGGTGATACCCAGCTGACAGGCCGAGAGGTACGCATCGAGCTGACTGTGCACGGTGCGCAGGATGTGCCCGCGCCAGCCGTTCTGGTCAGCGATGGCCTCGACCCGGGTCGAGCGCAGTTTGACCATGGCGAATTCCGCCGCAACGAAAAAGCCGTTGAGCAAAACCAGGATCAGAGCAAAAAGGATCATGCCGAAATCGGCGAATATTGTTGCGAGGGACAAGCCAGGGGAAGGGTCCATGATGGAGTTTTGCGGGTTCCGTGTGATTCAAGAGAGGTAAAAGTCGCGCCTGAAAGGCAGGCACAAGTCAGCCAATGTAGCGGCTGACCTGGCGATTGCCTAGTGCGACATTACTCAGCGGTGCTGATCGCCCGTGCGCTGGCCACTTGCGCCGGGGCGAAATGGCAGGTGAACGTACTGCCGTGTCCGGGCACGCTGCTGATCTCCATGCGCGCGCGGTGGCGCAACAACACGTGCTTGACGATGGCCAGGCCGAGCCCGGTGCCGCCGGTGTTGGAGTTGCGGCTGGAGTCGACGCGATAGAAGCGTTCAGTCAGGCGCGGCAGGTGTTTGCTGTCGATGCCGATCCCGGAATCCTGCACGCTCAGGTGCGCGCCCTGATCGTCGCCCCACCAGCGAATGCGGATGTTGCCCTCGGCCGGGGTGTATTTCACGGCGTTGAACACCAGATTGGAAAACGCGCTGCGCAATTCCGCCTCGCTACCCTTGAGCAACAGGCTGGTATCGGCTTCGAGGCTGATGCGCTGGTTCTTCGCGCCGGACAATTGCTGCGCATCGCTCTTGATCGATTGCAGCAGCGAGTCGACCTGCACCGGTTGGTTGTCCGACGGGTAATCAGTGGCCTCGAGTTTCGCCAGCAGCAACAAATCGTTGAGCAGTGTCTGCATGCGTCCGCCCTGTTGTTGCATTTGCTGCAGGGCACGGCTCCAGCGCGGGTTCACTTCTTCGACGTTGTCGAGCAGGGTTTCCAGATAGCCGCAGATCACCGTCAGCGGTGTGCGCAACTCGTGGGAGACGTTGGCGATGAAGTCTTTGCGCATCTGTTCCAGCTGATGAATACGCGTGACATCACGCACCAGCATCAAATGCTCGTTGTTGCCGTAGCGGGTCAGGTACAGCTGAATGCGCACGCGGTCATTGGTTGGCGAGGGGATTTCCAGCGGCTCGGCGTAGCTGTCCTGTTCGAAGTATTCCTTGAAACGCGGATGGCGTACCAGGTTGGTCACCGGTTGGCCACTGTCTTGCGGGGTCTTGAGGCCGAGCAGGGTTTCGGCGGCGCGGTTCCACCATTCCAGGTTGCCGTCGCTGTCGAGCATGATCACCGCGTCTTTCAGCGCGGCGGTGGATTCCTGAACCCGGTCGATCACCGCTTGCAGGCGCCCGCGCACACGTTGGTCGCGGCGTTGCAGATGGTAGATGCTGTCGAACACCTCGCCCCACAGGCCATAGCCGTCGGGCGGTGCTTCGTCGGGTTGGTGCTGGCGCAGCCATTCGTGCAGCCGCAGCAATTGCTTGAGCGTCCAGCCCAGATAAATCCCCAGGCCCGCCGCGAGGCTCCAGCCGTAATAGCCGGTGATCAGACCGATCACCAGGCAGGCGGTGACCAGCAGCAGCATGTGGCGAATCAGGGTGCCATGCCAATTTTGATTCACGGGGGCGTCCTTAGCCGCAGCTTCAAGTTTCAAGCTGCAAGCTACAAGTCAGAGCGGCTCGCTGATACTTGCCGCTTGTAGCTAGAAGCTTGCAGCTGTTTTTTATGCTTTGGTGGAAAACCGGTAGCCGGTGCCGCGCACGGTTTGTACCAGATTTTCGTAGGCGTCGCCGAGGGCCTTGCGCAGGCGGCGGATGTGCACGTCGACGGTACGTTCTTCAACGTAGACGTTGCCGCCCCAGACCTGATCCAGCAACTGGCCACGGGTGTAGGCGCGTTCCTGGTGGGTCATGAAGAATTGCAGCAGACGGTATTCGGTCGGGCCCATTTCGGCGGGTTTGCCGTCGATGGTCACGCGGTGGCTGATCGGGTCGAGCAGCAGGCCACCGACTTCAATCGGCGCTTCGCCGTCGGTCGGGCCGGCGCGGCGCAGCACGGCTTTCAGGCGGGCGACCAGTTCGCGCGGGGAAAACGGTTTGGTGATGTAGTCGTCGGCACCGACTTCCAGACCCTGGATCTTGTTGTCCTCTTCGCCCTTGGCGGTGAGCATGATGATCGGGATGTCCCCGGTCAGCTCGTCGCGCTTGAGGCGGCGGGCCAGCTCGATGCCGGAGGTGCCGGGCAGCATCCAGTCGAGCAGGATCAGGTCCGGCTTGCGGTCGACGATGATGGCGTGGGCCTGCTGCGAGTTCTCTGCCTCGAGGCAGTCATAGCCGGCCATTTCCAACGCAACGGCGATCATTTCGCGAATGGGCGCTTCGTCGTCGACGATCAGAATGCTCCTGCCAACCATGCCTTAATCCTCTTGTCATTTAACTGTCTTGCGCCGCATTAGATAACGGAATTATTGCAGTCGTGTGACAGTATTTTAGTCCGGCGGCGATTGTGCAAATCCTGAACTAAGCTCTAAGTCCGAATCCTGACAACCACAAAAGAAGGTTTCCATGACTCAAATGACTGTTTCTTTCAAAGCCCTGCTGCTTGCCGCTGCCGTTGCATTACCGTCGATGGCGTTCGCCGCTGACCCGGTCATGATGAAAGACGGCATGATGACCGACCACAAAGGCATGACCGTGTACACCTTCGACAAGGACACGGGCGGTAAATCGATGTGCAACGGCGATTGCGCGAAGAACTGGCCGCCGATGATGGCGCCGGCGGGAGCCAAGGCTGAAGGCAAATTCACCCCCATCAAGCGTGATGACGGAATGATGCAATGGGCATATGACGGCAAGCCGCTTTACACCTTCAAAATGGATGAAAAACCAGGCGACATGAAGGGGGAAGGGTTCAAGGACATGTGGCACATGCCGAAACACTGAGTCCTGCAGCAACTGCGTCCCTGTGGGAGCGAGCCTGCTCGCGAAAGCGCTGTGTCAGTTAACGCATTGGCTGACTGACACGACGCCTTTGCGAGCAGGTTCGCTCCCACAGTTGTGAGTTTTCAGCGCAACGCGTAATCCAGCACGATCCCGACGAAAATCGCCAACCCGGCCCAGTGGTTGTGCAAAAACGCCTTGAAACAACGCATGCGGTCGCGATCGCGGGTGTACCAGAACTCCCACGCATAACACCCGGCAGCCACCAGCAAACCGAGATGGAACCAGACGCCCAACTCGAACTTCGATCCGGCCAGCAACAGGCAGCCCAGCGACAACGCCTGCAAACTCAGGATGATTACCCGATCCGCCTCGCCGAACAGAATCGCCGTCGACTTCACGCCAATCTTCAAATCATCATCGCGATCAGTCATCGCGTAATAGGTGTCGTAACCCACCGTCCACAGCAGGTTGGCGATCCACAGCAGCCACGCCGCCGCCGGCAACTCACCGGTCTCGGCAGTAAACGCCATCGGCATGCCCCACGAAAACGCTGCGCCCAGCACCACTTGCGGGTAATAGGTGTAGCGCTTCATGAACGGATAAGTGAAGGCCAGCGCCAGCCCGCCCAGCGACAGCCAGATCGTCGGCGCATTGGTGCACAGCACCAGCAGAAAACTCACGCCCATCAACAGCGCAAAGAACACCATCGCTTCTTTCGAACTGATTCTGCCGGCCGCCAATGGCCGTTGCGCGGTGCGTTTGACGTGGCCGTCGACCTTGCGATCGGCCCAGTCGTTGATCACGCAGCCACCGGCGCGGGTCAGCACCACGCCGAGGACGAAAATCACGATGTTGGCTAGCGACGGCGAGCCTTTGCCGGCAATCCACAGCGCCCACAGCGTCGGCCACAGCAGCAGGTAAATGCCGATCGGCTTGTCCATCCGCGTCAACTGAATGAAATCCCAGGCGCGCGGGTTCAAGCGGTTCAGGGACTTGAGCAGGCTCTGATACATCAGCAGTTCTCCGGATGGGCGCGGGCGGCGCTCCACAGGCTCGGCAGGAAGATTTCCGCGACCAATACGCTCAGCGCGCCCCGGTCAAAACGCGAACGACGGCCCCACAGCTCAGGCGCTTTCGCCGCTTGTGGCAGCCATTGTTCAGGGTAGTGGCACACTTCGATGGCGCGGCGCTGGAACGCCTGATCGCAAAACAGCAATTCGCCCAACGAGCGGCTGCCCAGCTCATCCATGTGCAAGCCATCGCCCTGCAAGGCGGCGCGCGACGCCACGCTGCGGGCAAACACCCAGGCCTCGCCGTGGCCGCGCAAATACACCTCGCGCACCCAGCCTTCGCTGCCCTCGGCCAGATCCAGCGCGGCACATTCGTCAGCGCGCAAGGTGTCCCAACCTTCAAACAGTGGCGTGACGCTGAAGCCGTCATTGGACAGCCGGGTCAGGCGGCGGGTGAGGGAGCCTTCGTCGAACAGCCAGTCGAGGGTCAACGAATCGGGGAGGGGCGTCAGTCGGCTTTGAGTCAGCCAGAGTGGGGTCGGGCAGGCATTTGAATGTTGCACAATGAGTCATTATTGGCCGCAAATGAGGCGGCGAGCTTACCATGGTGAGCTGCGCTATTGATTGATCCGGGTCGCCGTTGCGCCGAACACGCTTGCATCTGCCCGGTTCCATCAGTACAAAACGCCCTGAGCCGGATGGCAGCGCAACACCCATCGACCATCCGCGCCGGCACCACGCCTGAACCCTGAGGAAGTACCTGAATGAAAAAGTGGCAATGCATCGTCTGTGGCCTGATCTACAACGAAGCCGACGGTTGGCCGGATGACGGCATTGCGCCGGGCACCCTGTGGCAAGACGTACCGGAAGACTGGCTGTGCCCGGACTGCGGCGTCGGCAAAATGGACTTCGAAATGATCGAAATCAACTAAGCACAAACAAGGAGTAAGGCATGAGCGCACCTGTCGTCATCATTGGCACTGGCCTGGCGGGCTATAACCTGGCTCGCGAATTTCGCAAGCTCGACAGCGAAACCCCGCTGCTGCTGATCACGGCTGATGACGGCCGCTCTTACTCCAAACCGATGCTCTCCACCGGTTTCGGCAAGAACAAAGACGCCGATGGCCTGAGCATGGCCGAGCCGGGCACCATGGCCGAGCAGTTGAAGGCCGAAGTGCGCACCCACACGCGCATCAGCGGCATCGACGCCGGCCACAAACGCCTGTGGATCGGTGAAGAAGCAGTTTATTACCGTGACCTGATCCTCGCCTGGGGCGCGGAAACCGTGCGTGTGCCCATCGAAGGCGATGGCGCGGATCTGGTGTTCCCGATCAACGATCTCGAAGACTACGCGCGTTTCCGTGCCGCTGCGGCGGGCAAGCGCCGTGTGTTGTTGCTCGGTGCCGGCCTGATTGGCTGCGAATTCGCCAATGACCTGATCCTTGGCGGCTACGAAGTGCAACTGGTGGCGCCGTGCGAACAAGTCATGCCGATGCTGCTGCACCCGGCCGCTGCGGCAGCGGTGCAGGCCGGGCTGGAAAGCCTGGGTGCGAAATTTCACCTCGGCCCGGTGCTGACCCGATTGCAGAAAGTCGCCGACGGCCTCGAAGCGCATCTGTCCGACGGCCAGGTCATTCCTTGCGACGTGGTGGTGTCGGCCATCGGCCTGCGCCCACGCATCGATCTGGCGGCGGCTGCCGGCGTGCAGGTCAATCGCGGTGTGGTGGTTGATCGCCATCTGAAAACCTCCCACGCCAACATCTACGCCTTGGGTGATTGTGCCGAAGTCGACGGGCTGAATCTGCTGTACGTGATGCCCCTCATGAGCTGTGCGCGAGCACTGGCACAAACCCTCGCCGGAAACCCGACCGCCGTGAGCTACGGCCCGATGCCGATCACCGTGAAAACCCCGGTGTGCCCGCTGGTCGTATCCCCACCGCCACGGGGCCGCGAAGGTGTCTGGACGGTTGAAGGGCAGGGCGCCGACATCAAGGCCCTGTGCCACAGCGCCGAAGGCCAATTGCTCGGTTACGCGCTGACCGGCGCAGCCGTGATGGAAAAACTCGCCCTGAACAAACAGCTTCCGGCCCTGCTGGCATAAATACCGGTCGTTCTGTCGGAATCACCCCGCTTTTGCCCCTACAAAGGTCGCGGGGAGACTGGCGCCGCCGGTATCCGCGTGCCATTCTCACTCCCGTCTGCCGCAGAGTAGAGCCTGCGGCGCCTTGGGCGCTGTTCCAACGAGAACAGCACGGACATAACAACAAAAAACCGTCAAAGGGGCTTCACTAATGCGTAAACCAGAACTCGCCGCTGCAATCGCTGAAAAAGCAGATCTGACCAAAGAACAGGCCAACCGCGTACTCAACGCCGTTCTCGAAGAAATCACCGGCGCTCTGCACCGCAAGGACAGCGTCACGCTGGTCGGCTTCGGCACCTTCCTGCAACGCCACCGCGGCGCCCGCACCGGCAAAAACCCGCAGACCGGCGAACCGGTCAAAATCAAGGCCAGCAACACCGTTGCGTTCAAGCCAGGCAAATCGTTGAAAGACAGCGTTAATCCTTAATTGCGGCGGATCCCCTGAATAGCGGGGGAACACCGTAATAAAAAATGGGCACACCGATTGCGGTCGGGTGCCCATTTTTTGTGCCTGGCGAATTCCGGCTCAGGCCGAGAAGAAATACCGCGTCAGGTGAAAGAAGATCGGTGCGGCGAAGCAGATCGAATCCATGCGGTCGAGCATGCCACCGTGGCCCTTGATCATCGTGCCCCAGTCTTTGGCACTCAGGCTGCGTTTGATCGCGGACATGACCAGCCCGCCGAGAAAGCCCATCACTACAATCACCAGTGACATCAGCAACGATTGCCAAAAGCTGAACGGTGTCATCCAGAACATGCAGCCACCGATCAGCGTGGCCGACAGTCCGCCACCAATCAGCCCCTCAACGGTCTTCGACGGGCTCACCAGCGGCGCGACCTTGTGTTTGCCGAAGAGCTTGCCGAACACGTACTGCAGCACATCGCTCATCTGCACCACGAACACCAGATAAAACAGCAGTAGCGCGTTCTGGCCACTAAATCCCTGAAGATCGAGCAACAACAGGGCTGGTGCATGACTGATGCAGTAGATGCAGATCATCACGCCCCACTGGATTTTTGCCGTGCGCTCCAGAAAGCCCTCGGTGTCTTGGCTCAACACGGCAATGGCCGGCAGCAAGAGGAAGGCATACACCGGCACCAGCAGCGTGAACATCGAATACCAATGGGTGCCGATCAGCAGGTATTGCAGCGGGATCAGTATGAAAAACGCCGAGAACAACGCGTTGTGGTCACCGCGCGCGGTGGGCGTCAGAGTGATGAACTCGCGCAGCGCAAACAACGAAATGAAGCCGAACAGCACCACCGTCGCATTCGGGCCGAGCAGCCAGGACACGAAGAAGATAATGACCATCCCCCACCACGCGTTGACACGCTGATTGAGGTTTTCGATGGTCGAGATCGAGCTTTCGCTGTTGGCCCGTTTGGCCAGTACTCGGCCAGTAAGCGAAGCCACCGCCAGCAGGGCGGCGATGGCCGCAAAGAACCAGAGGAATTTGGTTTCCAGACTCATTTCGACAACCTCACGATGGCTTCACGCGCGCGCTCCAGAAAAACCTGTTTCTCTTCGCCGGCAATCCTTCGCAGCGGGTCGCCGATCCGGATCGTACAAATGATCGGCAGCGGCACATGTTTGCCTTTGGGCATCGAGCGATGCAGGTTTTCCAGGTAGATCGGTACCAG
Source organism: Pseudomonas sp. VD-NE ins (assembly GCF_031882575.1). Classification (NCBI taxonomy): domain Bacteria; kingdom Pseudomonadati; phylum Pseudomonadota; class Gammaproteobacteria; order Pseudomonadales; family Pseudomonadaceae; genus Pseudomonas; species Pseudomonas sp. VD-NE ins. The sequence goes on along the minus strand of NZ_CP134772.1, from coordinate 6,505,535 downwards.
GTCGACATCGGGAAAGGTTTCGGCCAAGCGGAAAATCCCGGACTTGAACTCCCCCGGCAGCGCCTGAGTGGAACGCGTGCCCTCGGGGAAGATGATGATCGAATGACCGGCCCGCACCACATCGAAAATCGGCTCCAGCACGTTGGTGCCGGGCGCCGGATTACGCTCGATCAATACCGCATTCAAGCCCTTCTGCGAGATGTACGAAAGGAAGCGGTTCTTGCCCCAGTAATCGGCAGCAGCGACCGGTTTGACGTTCCGGCGCGCTTCCGGCGGCAACGCGGCGATGATCGCCAGCGTGTCCATGTGGCTGGTGTGGTTGGCGTAGTAGATTCGCTGGCGCGTGAGGTCTGGCGGGCTTTCCCAGCGAGCGGTCACACCAATCAAGAAGCGCAGCACCGAAATCAGCGCATTACTGATCCACATGAGCGTTCCCCTTCAATTGTCTGGCGATGGCGAGTGTTCGAGTACCGCAGGTAACAACTGAGCCAATGGCAATAATCACCAGTGCGATCAGCAAAGCGTAGTGGGTTGCGTAATAGCTGGCTTCTAACGCGTTCAACACCAGCGCGACCGTCATCACTGCCATCCGGTGCTGCTTGGCCATCGGCCCCATGAAACTCTGCGTCAGACCGAGAGAGCCACCGAATACCCGGACATACGCCGTCAGCGCGGCGGCCAGTGCAGCAAACCAGCCAAGATCGGATTGCCCGATGGCATAACCCAGCCCGACGATCAGCAGACTATCGGCCACGCGATCGGGAAACTCGTTGTACAAACTGCCGATGGCGGACTGCTTACCGCCTTCGATGGCCACCATGCCGTCGAACAGGTTGCACAACAGGCGCAACTGAATGCCGATGATGCAGCAGATCGAACCTGCCACGCCGTTGTCGATGTTCAGCGTTATCGCGCCAAACAGCGCGAAGAGCATGCTGACGACAGAGATCTGATTAGGGGAAATATCGCGTTTGACCAACACATCCGTAATGCGCCTTGCCCAACCCGCCGAACGCGTCTTGATGGGCCTTCTGTTTTCTTCCATGTGCCAATGTCCGTATCAGTGATGAGGTGCCAAGTGCATATTGTGGCTGTCGGCGGGGATTGGTGTTGGACTATCTTTGGCGCAAAGACAGACTTCAGGCCCAATGAGGCCTGAACGGATTCAGCATGTGGTTCGTAGAAGAGTAGGAAAACGTTACACAAATGAATCGATATCCAACTCATACGGCGCTCCCACGGCATGCCCGCCGGTCATTGCGGCAATAGCGGCATCGTGGTCTTCGGCGGCGGGAGGAATCATCGCCAGTTGTTCCTGAACGAGGTTTTCCGGGTGAGCGTTCCAGCGCAGCAGGTTTTCCTGCACCCACTCGGGCTGGTCGGCATAGCTGCCGTAAACGTCGGCTTCGGTGACCCGCTGGCCGCGCAGGGCGACCAGGCGGTCATGGGTCATTTTGATTTTGTCTATTTCGTTGTTGAGAACCGTGGTCTTGTGATTTCTTTCCTGGTGACGGACATAGGCGCTGGGGTGAGCCTGGATCTCGCGCTCAACGGCACGCAGTTGCTTTCTGATATTTTCCAATGCGCCGCTGACCCATTCGAACTCCCGAGGTGTGACCAAAGAGCGTTTGAGCTGCTGTGCCTCTTGCCAGCGGCGCAGGCTTGCCCAGCAGCCGGGGATGTAGCTGCCGACCATCGAGTGATCGCCTGCCGCGAAGAGCTGCTTCAGAAAAGAGCCGCGCTTGGGCAAGCCATTGATATTTCGCAAGGCTTCGGCACAGCCGTGATCGTTGATGATGCTGCAGCCCGGCTGCCAGAGAATGGAGGATTGGTGTTCCTTGCCAAACACCACTGGCATGAAATGGCGCAGTGCGCCGTGATGGCCGTAATCGTCACCAAAGAAGTTGGTCATTCCCCAGACAAGCAAGGCAAAACCGGCGGCCGGGGTAATAACCAGCACTGCACCGTTGGCGATATACATTGGCTTGGGGTTGGCAAAGGTATTCATCCATGTGGCGGGTACGCTCGGAACCGGGTCGTTCTGATTGACGATGCGGTGGTGGACCAACGCCTTGGCACTTTCGATGAAAGTGGTGTCGCCGGCGCGAGGGGCGCCGTAGGTGTAGAGGACGATCTGCGGTAGGAACTGTGGATCGCGCCGTAGCATTTCGGACAAGATCAGTGCGATTGCCCCGCCCAGACTGTGCCCGGTGATCAGCAGTTTTTGTCCGCTGTAGAATCGCTCCAGATAACTCACCACAAACGGGTAAATCGCTTGGGCACCGCCGTAGAAGCCGCGATGGACCTTACCTTCTCCTTCCTCAAAAGGAACCTGATAGGCATCCCCATCTCGCATCGCATCGGGTTTTAGTTCACTGGTCCCGCGTACGCTGATTAATATCAATTCGTCGTGATGAGTGATGAAGGCTTGGGTGTCTGTACTGTTGTCTTTATCGCGATCATCGAAAAAGTGCAGTTTGGCCGGGTGCTCCTGCTGATCGCCCAAGTCCGGGTTGTTTACCTCGGGATAGAGCGATGGATCGAACGGCACCACTTCCAGACGTTTCGAGTAAGGAACCTCCTCATACAAGGGGTAGAACTTCTTCGTTTGCAGGGCATCGACTTTCCACAGTTCATCAAACTGCGGCAGGGCATGGCCGAACCAGTGGCCGCTGCTGGGTTGCACGGTGAAGGTCACGCTGTCAGTCCTCACCGGTTGGGTGTTCGGCTCTTGGCCGAAATCGGTGTAGCTCAGCGTGGCCATCAATGACAGTTGATAGAGGTTGAGTGCGCAGAATTCGTCGCCGGTCGACAGCATGGGCCGTAGTGCCCTCATCGGGCGTACTTCCAGCACGTGATGCTTGTTGGGCAACAGGGCGATGCCCTCGGGTTTGGGAGGCGGTGGGAAGAATCCAAGTTCGACCGTAGCCATATCCGCTTTACTGAAGAGGACGCTCAGTCCGGCATCAAGCGCGGATCTATCGACGACGGCGAAGCTTCTGGATTTTGGCGCCGGGCGCATCAGTTTATGTACCACCATGTTCGGTGGATCTCGCCGCAGGGCCAGAGGCGGCAAGTGCGCAATGTGGTTTACCAGTTCGCTGACTTCTATCTGGCAGTAAGCATTGGTTTCGGCGAGGTCTTTTGCTGGGTTGGCTTGGGTACGTACGCCTGTTTTGTGGAAAAAACGGGTTTTTTCGGCGCGCACTTGGAGTTCAGTGATGGGGAGGGGGTAGTGTTTCCTGCGAATCAACTCGCTGTAATCATCATTTCTTCCTTTATACGAATGAGTGAGCTTAAGTACCACGGGCCCACAAAAATGGTTTTTCACATTTCCGGATCCCTTAGCGTCCAGTTTGCCCGTGTAAACGGTGTCCTCGTGATCAATGATTTCGTAGGTCAACCCGGCGTAGGGTTTGCCATCACCAAATTCGTCCACTAATTGAAAACTCGTCGAATGCCCGCGCCTTGGGCAGGCGTGGATGCTGCCTTGCATAAACTCTGCGACGTTTGGATCTAACGGTTCAATGCTCATGGGGTCTCATCCTTGTTTTCCGTGCAGCCGGGGTAAATAGTGCAGATGCGCTCGTCCACCATCCTGAAGGTGCTGAAGTCCTTGTGATTGCCATAACAAAAAGCATGTTGATCTTCGAAGCCTTTCCCCATGCAACGCTTCCATCCATTTGGCTGCTTTACCCATGTGTCACCCATGTAGGGCTCTTCCTCGTCGGACAACTTGATCTTCAGCCTTACGGTTATTCCCGCTAGCTGAGTCAGCGTGTACGCCGTGGAAGGGCGGCTTCGCCCGACATTGCCCTGCGCATCCATTTTTTTGCAGGTCAGCAGTTTGATCAGGTAACGCTTCGGCCCGACGGTGCGAAAAAGCCACATGCACTCACCGAAGAACTCAGCTGTCTCGTCATCTCTGAAAGTACCCATTTGTCGCTCCAGCAACTCCGGACGCACGGCAAATGAGGCGTAGTCATAGCTGCTGTTACTACGTCCTGGGCCAAAAACGCCGATGATTTTGATCTCCACATGGTTCAGCACCAGCGGGCAGTTACTCGCTGTTTTGTACAGCTCAATTTCCGCAGTGCTGACATATTCCATATTGGGTTTATTGAAGCTGACCCAGAAATCCGGCTTTCCCGCGACTCTGCACGTTTCTCCTTCGAGGGGCAGGTAGATGGCTTTCAGTTCGTATTTGAAGTTGGGTGGGAGGTCGGGAACAAAGATGAATGTGTTGGGTTTGCCCACAGCCGAACAACCCAATGTCAAAGCAAGACAAGTGCTCAATGTCAGGCACTGAAAGACTCGTTTGAAGTGGGGGAAATACACCCGCGAATGCGGTGTTTTTTGATCCGTCATGGGCTCTCGTCCTTGTTTTCCGTACAGCCGGGGTAAATGGTGCAGATGCGCTCATCTACCATCCTGAAGGTGCTGAAGTCCTTGTAATTCCCATTGCAGTAACCACGCTGATCTTCCATGCCTTCACCCAAACAGCGCTTCCAGCCACCGGGAACTTCAACCCAGGTGTCACCCCAGCCGGGCCTTTCTTCATCAGCCAACTTGATCTTCAGCCTTACGGTTATTCCCGCTAGCTGAGTCAGCGTGTACGCCGTGGAGGGGCGGCTTTGACCAACATTGCCCTGCTCATCCATTTTTTTGCATCTCAACATTTTTATGAGGTAACGCTTGGGACTGACGGTGCGAAAAAACCACATACACTCACCGAAGAACTCAGCTGTCTCGTCATCTCTGAAAGTACCCATTTGTCGCTCCAGCAACTCCGGACGCACGGCAAATGAGGCGTAGTCATAGCTGCTATCACTCCGTTCCGGGCCAAAAACGCCGATGATCTTGATCTCCACATGGTTCAGCACCAGCGGGCAGTCGCTCGCAGTTTTGTACAGCTCGATTTCCGCAGTGCTGACGTACTCCATATTGGGTTTATTGAAGCTGACCCAGAAATCCGGCTTTCCCGCGACTCTGCACGTTTCTCCTTCGAGGGGCAGGTAGATGGCTTTCAGTTCGTATTTGAAGTTGGGTGGGAGGTCGGGAACAAAGATGAATGTGTTGGGTTTGCCCACAGCCGAACAACCCGATGTCAAAGCAAGACAAGTGCTCAATGTCAGGCATTGAAGGACTCGTTTGAGGTGCGGGGAATACACCTGCGAATGCGGTGTCTTTTGATCCGTCATGGGGTCTCGTCCTTGTTTTCCGTACAGCCGGGGTAAATGGTGCAGATCCGCTCATCCACCATCCTGAAGGTGCTGAAGTCTTTGTAATTGCCGAAGCAGAACGCATCCTGATCCTCAAAGGCTTTCCCCATGCAGCGCTTCCATCCGCCTGGCACTTTTACCCAGGTGTCACCAAAAGCCGGCTTTTCCCGCTCAGACAATTGGATCTTCAGAATTACCTTTTTTCCAGAAAGCTGAGTCAGCGTGTACGCCGTTGAAGGACGGCTTCGCCCGACATTGCCCTGCGCATCCATTTTTTTGCAGGTCAGGAGTTTGATCAGGTAACGCTTCGGCCCCACCGTGCGGAAGGACCACATACACTCACCGAAGAACTCAGCTGTCTCGTCATCTCTGAAAGTACCCATTTGTCGCTCCAGCAACTCCGGGCGCACCGCAAATGAGGCGTAGTCATAACTGCTGTCACTTCGCTCCGGACCAAAAACACCGATGACCTTGATCTCCACATGGTTCAGCGCCAGCGGGCAGTCGCTTACGGTTCTGTAAAGCGGGACTACAGAGGTACCTGCGTATTTCATGTTGGTTTTGTTGAACCCAAGCTGAGTACCTTTTCCACCGGGTACCGAGCATGTTTGATCTTTGGCGGGAACATAGGTGGCCGTCAGGTCGTATTTGAAGTTGGGTGGAAAGTCAGGAACAAAAGTAAACGTGTTCGGCGTACCAACCGCAGAGCAGCCCAGGATCAATGCAGTGCAGCTGCCAAGTGCCAGATGTTGAAATGCACGTCTCATAGGGGGCCGCTCTCCTGCCAATACAGCACATGCGATACACCCGCTCAAAATGCGCCGCCGGGCCCTCTTCAGGTTTCGGCAACCATGACTTGGGCGGCACATACCCCGGTAGCTGAAGACTTTGGGCCAGCAAAAAGTGCACTTGCTCCGGTTGCTGCCAGCCCCACAGGCGCGTCAGTTGAATCTGTCCCCACAGCCAGTCATCGATGTCGACGTGCTCCGCTAGCTTGGCCATTGCTTCGGTGTGCTCGCCCACCAAATAACGGCGGGTGTTGTCGAACAGCACGTTTGCGTAAATCAGCTCCGGTGTAGGCGTCTGCAGCCATGGCGGGTCGATGGGCAGCGGGTGTTCGCCGGGGTCCGGGTTGTCGGCGACGTTCCATTGCCCGGCATGCCAGTAACAGATGCTGCTGACCGGCCCGAGCAACGCTGCGTATTGCTCGGGTTGCAGATGCGCCAGCGCGCGTCCGAGCACGCGGTTGTCATGCACGCGATACACCGCCAGGTTGGGGCGTTCACCGGTCACCACGCGCTCGCGCCAATGGCTTGCCAGATCATCCAGAGCGACATGCTCGGCGCTGGCCAGCCAACCCCAATGGCGATCGGGTGTGTCGAGCAATGACAGGATGACGGGGTGGCGCGCCGTGTCGATCTGCAAAAGCAGCGGGCCGGTTTGCGCCAATGACTCAGCCGCCGTGCCCGCGTACAAATGACGAAATCGCTCAGTGCCGAGGTCGGAGGCCAGCGCCGTGCGTGCTTCGCTCTGACCGTCGGAGTCGAGCATCAGAAACAGATCACGTCCGCCGCGGGACTGCTCGTGCAGCCATAGTTCTACCCGGTTCATGCGACTTCTCCCAGGCCGCACTGCCCAGCCGCACAGGCTTCGCACAGCGGGCAATAATCCGCCGCTTGCTGGCGAGCACTGTTGACGATCGACAGCGGTGTGGCACTGACAGGAGGGGCGATGCCGCCCACTGCCTGCAGCGGCTGGAGTGGCTCGATGCCCGCCAACGGCGCACCGCCCTCGACGATGGGCACGCTGCTGAAAATCCCGCCGGCGTTGATGACGATGTGGTGTCCGCCCGCCGACAGCGTCAGGCTCATGCCAGCGTCGATCACCACGTTGCTTGCGGTGACATGCGCCTGCTGGCCGGCCTGAATTACCAGCGCTCCCACCGATTGACTGCTGATGCCGCTAACCGTGAGCAGGTCATCGGCGTTGACCTGCGTACTGCGCACACCTTGGTGGGTGCGCAACGTCTTGCCCTCGATCAGGCTGGTACTGTCATTGCCAATTTGCTCGAAGCGGTCGCGGGTAATCAGGCTGTGGCTGTCGTTAAGGATCAGTTGTTCCAGATCGCGCTGAGCCCGCAGGTAGATTTTCTCCTGGCCAGCACGGTCTTCGATCGACAGTTCGTTGTACCCGCCATTGTGCGGAGAGCTCTGACTGCGCAAGACCGTTCGGGTCTTGTTGCCGGGCAGAGGATGAGCGACGCCGTTGACCTTGTTGACCACGCAGCCGGTGATCAACGGATGGTCCGGATCGCCCTCCTGAAAGGTCACCACCACCTCCATCCCGACCCGAGGAATGGACACCGCGCCGAAGCCTTCACCAGCCCAACTGGAGGCCACACGTAACCAGCAACTGCTTTTTTCGCTATCTAGTTCCGCGCGATCCCAAGGGAACTCGACGCGAACCCTGCCGTGTTCGTCGCAGAATATCTCTTCTCCGGGCGGCCCGGTGACTCGCGCGGTCTGGCAGACGAGCGCAGGTCTTAGCGCTGGCAGTGGCGGGCGATAGAGCACATCGGCCGGGATTGCCTTGAAGGTGTTGCGATAACCTTGAGTGAAACCATCAGCCGTTTTGTCATCGCTGCTGAAAGCCTCTTCCAGCACTTGGGGCTGCTTACCTTCATGAGCAATGTTCAACAGCAACCACATCTCGTTGCAGTCCGGTCGCGGATGTTCGGTCAGGTCGAAAAGATGACCGCTGCGCAATGTCGCTTGATTGCTCTTGCCCTCAATCCATTGATAGTCGCTGCGGTGCCGCTCCAATGCTTGGCGCACCTGCCGTTTGCCGTGTTTCTCAGACGTCATGAGCAGCGGATAGCGATAGTCTTCAAGTTCGGGCGTGAACTCGGCGGTGAAGCGACTCTCCAGCAACAGGCTCGGGCGTTTCAGGTCATAGTCGCGACGGGTGACCGTGCTGGTGCGAGTGTTGAAGCCCATGGTGAGGTGATTGACCACCGGGTAATCTGCAACCATGCCGCTGTCAGGCTGAAAAGGGGTCGCACCCAATTTGGGGAAAAACACCTGACTGTCGCTGAACACCAGCAAGTGCCTGTCGACCGAGTGCTGGTGATGCCACGCGATGCCGTCCTCGGCGCACAGGCGCTGGATAAAACGGAAATCGCTTTCGCCGTATTGCGTACAGTACTCACGCACCGGACTGGTGGTGACATTGAAGGTGAAGTCATCGGGCTGAATGCCCTGCCGTTGCAGAACCTGCGCAACAATTTGTGGCACCGTCAGGTTCTGAAAAATCCGTTGGTCGCGACTGAATTGCAGATAGTGCAGCGCGGGCACCAGTGTGAGCTCATAGCGAGTCAGGCGTTTGCCGGGCTCCGCCAGCATTACGTTTTCGATGCGCCCGTGAATGCCTTCCTGATTGGCGCCGAATTGCAGGAACGCAGGTCGGCTTAGCAACGCTTCCAGATCGACATCAGTCCGCTCGCTCACCAGTGCGACACGGATGGCATACAGCTGACCGACGGCTTCAGCGCCGTTAAACGAAAGCACCTTGAAGTCGTGACGAAAAGCAGGAATCTGCAGGGTAAACAGTGCGCAATTGCCCGTACCGAACATACGCTTGTCCTTAAGCAAAGTGAGTCATTGCGCGGTGTTCGATCGTCCCTGATCGCCACGCGTAAAAAATTTGCCAAGGCACGCTAGCTGCGGGGGAAATAAATTGATGTAAGAACCGTCTCTGACATTTGTCAGAGACTTCCGGGTTGTAAGGTGTTGTGTGAATTGAAGGAAATGACTGTAGGAGGGGAGTTCGATAACTATTGAATTAGCACGAATGTGCAGTGTTTCCGGCCGCTGAAAGTTTCACAAAGTAATTTGCCATCAAATTGATGGCACTTTTTCTGTTCGTCATTGTCCTCGCTGAATTGTTCAAAGAGGCCGATGCATTTTCGGAAGTGTCCTACTTCTATTTTTTTCAAGAGTTGTCATGCTTGCCGCCCTGTAATGGGACGGGCGTCCGGCAGGATGTCGCCTCGCCGCCCAGAAGCGCTCTAGCTCAGGGCTTTGGCAGGGGAGAGAGAAATGTGGCGAATATAAATGACTATCAGGGATTCCCTTGCGACATATAGGGCAATCTCCTACAGGCCCCAATGAACACTTCGTCTTGTTGTTTAATCAGATGCTTGCTAGTGGCCATCATAGTGATTACGATGCGCCCACTTGAAAGAGCACATCTCAATTGGATGAGTCGCACCACCGCTCTTCGATACTGTCCCGCGCCACGGTTACTCCAATAGGCGCCTGACTGTAATCCTTAATAAAGGCCATGGATGTCCTACTCAAGCAAACTTTCCGCCCATTACCTCGAACTCGCTAAAGTCTCTGTTTCCAAAGAGAATTTCGCGGGCGAAGACGTTCGTTTTTCGAGCGAATTCGAGGCCCTGGAAAGCGAGCTGGCCAAAGCCTCGTCGATGCACGAAAGCGGGCAGATCGACTGGCTGAAAATCCGCGAAAACAGCGAAAATCTGCTGCGTACCCAATCCAAGGATCTGCGTGTCGGCGCCTGGCTGACCTGGTCGCTTTACCAGCGCGAATCCTTCCCCGGGCTGCTGGCCGGCCTCGGTTTGCTGCACCATCTGTCGGAAAATAACTGGGCCGACGTTCATCCGCTCAAACCCCGTACCCGTGCCGCCGCCATCGGCTGGCTGGTGCCGCGTCTCGAGCAGGTCATCACCGAAAACATTGCGATCAAAGAGCAGTTGCCGATGTTCCGGCAGCTCTCCGAGCATCTGTCCGGCCTTGAGGCGGCATGTGCTGAGCATCTGGGCGATGATTCGCCACTGCTGCTACCGATCTCGCGTCGCCTGAAAACCATGATCCAGCGCGCGGCCGACAATCAGCCGGCCCCCGGTGTGGTCGGTGCGGCGGTGGCGCAGGTCAAGCAGGCCGCGAGCCAGTTGCTCACCCCCGGCGCACCGATCGACAACGAACGTGATGCGCACAAAGCCCTGCGCGCCCAACAGGAAAGCGCCCGTCCGTTGTGCGCCTGGTGGCTCAAGCAGAAAGCCACCGACCTGCGCGCCCTGCGCCTCAATCGCACGCTGCTGTGGATGACCATCGACGCAGTACCCGAGCGCAACGCCGAGCAGATCACCGTATTGCGCGGGCTGCCGCTGGAAAAACTCAAGCTCTATCAGGACCGTTTCGATCAGGGCAAATACGCCGACCTGCTGGTGGAACTGGAGGCGAGCCTGGCGAAGGCGCCGTTCTGGTTCGATGGCCAGAGGATGGTCTGGGAATGTCTCCAGAACCTCAACGCCGAGTTGGCAATGCGCGAAGTGGAAATCCACTTCGCGCTTTTGGTTCAGCGCCTGCCCGGCATTGTCGAGTTGCGCTTCCATGACGGCGCGCCGTTTGCCGATCCGTCCACCCGGGCGTGGATTGCCGCCAACGTCATGCCGCACCTGCAAAGCGCCAGTGCGCCGCGCAAGGTCGAAAGCGAAAACGTCGAAACCCAGCCAGCCTGGGAAAAAGCTCTTGAAGAAGTCCTGCCGCTGCTGCGCAAGGAAGGCCTGAAGCCTGCCGTGCAGACCCTCAAGCAGGGTTTGCAATCCGCCCACGGCGGCCGCGAGCGCTTCTTCTGGCAGTTCGCCCTCGCGCGCCTGTGCTTCATGGCCAAGAAATACGAACTGGCCAAGAACCAGCTGGAAACCCTCGATCAGACATTACAGGACTCAGGCCTGCACGCCTGGGAGCCCGATCTTGCATTGGAAGTGCTGCACCTGCTGCACAGTTGCTGCGAGTTGTTGCCGCAGAACCATGCCGTACGTGAACGCAAGGAAGAGATTTATCGCAGGCTGTGCCACCTCGACCTCGAAGTGGTACTCGAATAGGCCCCAGGGCCACAACCGCAAGGAGAAAAGCCATGGCCAAAGAAGGCTCGGTAGCCCCCAAGGAACGCATCAACGTCACCTTCAAACCCGCCACCGGCGGTGCTCAGGAAGAGATTGAACTGCCGCTGAAGCTGCTGGCAATCGGTGACTACACCCACCGCAAGGACGATCGCAAAATCGAAGATCGCAAGCCGATCAGCATCGACAAGATGACCTTCGACGAAGTGTTGGCCAAGCAAGAACTGGGTCTGACGCTGAGCGTGCCGAACCGTCTGCAGGAAGATGGCGAGGCCGATGAGCTGGCTGTGCAACTGCGCGTCAATTCGATGAAGGACTTCAACCCGGCCAGCCTGGTCGAGCAAGTGCCTGAGCTGAAAAAACTGATGGAACTGCGCGATGCGCTGGTGGCCCTCAAAGGCCCGCTGGGTAACGCACCTGCGTTCCGTAAAGCGATCGAAGGCGTGCTCGCCGACGACGAATCCCGCGGTCGCGTACTCGGAGAGCTGGGCCTGAACGCCGCAGCCCCGGACGCCTGAGACTCCAGCCAAGGAAGCCAACACAATGAGCACTAGCGCAGCACAAGAGAAGAGCGCCGCCAGCGGCGAATACAGCATTCTCGACAGCATCATCGCCGAAACCCGTCTGACTCCGGACGACGAAGCCTACGACATCGCCAAGCGTGGCGTGTCGGCGTTCATCGAAGAACTGCTCAAGCCGCAGAACAACGGTGAGCCGGTCAAGAAGGCCATGGTTGACCGCATGATCGCCGAGATCGATGCCAAGCTCAGCCGTCAGATGGACGAAATCCTGCACCACCCGGATTTCCAGGCGCTGGAATCGTCGTGGCGTGGTCTGCAGTTGCTGGTCGACCGCACCAACTTCCGCGAAAACATCAAGATCGAAATCCTCAACGTCTCCAAAGAAGACCTGCTGGACGATTTCGAAGATTCGCCGGAAGTCATGCAGTCGGGCCTGTACAAGCACATCTACACCGCTGAATACGGCCAGTTCGGTGGTCAGCCTGTGGGCGCGATCATCGCTAACTACTACATGTCGCCAAGCTCGCCAGACGTGAAGCTGATGCAGTACGTCGCCAGCGTTTCGTGCATGTCCCACGCGCCGTTCATCGCTGCGGCCGGCCCGAAATTCTTCGGCCTGGAAAGCTTCACCGGCCTGCCGGATCTGAAAGATCTGAAAGACCACTTCGAAGGCCCGCAATTCGCCAAATGGCAGAGCTTCCGTACTTCGGAAGACTCCCGTTATGTTGGCCTGACCGTGCCGCGTTTCCTGCTGCGTAACCCGTACGATCCGGAAGAAAACCCGGTCAAATCGTTCGTGTACAAGGAAACCGTTGCCAACAGCCACGAGCACTACCTGTGGGGCAACACCGCTTACGCGTTCGGCACCAAGCTGACCGACAGCTTCGCCAAATTCCGCTGGTGCCCGAACATCATCGGCCCGCAGAGCGGTGGCGCGGTTGAAGACCTGCCGTTGCACCATTTCGAAAGCATGGGCGAAATCGAAACCAAGATTCCTACCGAAGTTCTGGTTTCCGACCGTCGTGAATACGAACTGGCCGAGGAAGGCTTCATCTCCCTGACCATGCGTAAAGGCTCCGACAACGCGGCGTTCTTCTCCGCCAGCTCGGTGCAGAAGCCGAAGTTCTTCGGCATCAGCGCAGAAGGCAAGGCCGCAGAGCTGAACTACAAGCTCGGCACCCAACTGCCGTACATGATGATCGTCAACCGCCTGGCTCACTACCTGAAAGTGCTGCAGCGCGAGCAACTCGGTTCGTGGAAAGAGCGTACCGACCTCGAGCTGGAACTGAACAAGTGGATCCGTCAGTACGTTGCCGACCAGGAAAACCCGAGCGCCGAAGTGCGTGGCCGTCGTCCGCTGCGCGCTGCGCAAGTGATCGTCAGCGACGTTGAAGGCGAGCCGGGCTGGTACCGCGTGAGCTTGAACGTGCGTCCGCACTTCAAGTACATGGGTGCCGATTTCACCCTGTCGCTGGTTGGCAAGCTGGACAAAGAGTAAGAGCGACTCATGGACGGATACGGCAGCCTGTTCGAACGCCTCAACGGCGACGCGCAACTACGCAAGGGCAACAGCCTTGAGGCTTGTGCCATGGCGTCAGTGGCTGCCCATCTGGCCAAAATGCTCAGCACCCGGGCCGGCAGCGTGCAAACGCTGGCCGACTACGGGTTGCCCGATCTCAATGACATGCGTCTGAGCCTGCACGACTCCCTGAGTCAGGCCCGTCTGGCCATCGAAAACTTCATCGAAGCCTACGAGCCGCGCCTGAGCAACGTGCGTGTCATTTCCCTGCCGCGTGACCACGATCAACTGCGCCTGGCCTTCAGTATCGAAGGCTTGCTGGAAGTTGAAGGGTTCAAGCGTCAGGTCAGTTTTTCCGCGCGCCTGGATGGCAGCGGACAAGTGAAGGTGAATTAGGACCATGCGAGGGAGCGCCGTGAATCCGGGTGCGTTGGCGAAGTGGGGGCGTGGCGTGTTGCTATTTCTCGCCCTGACGGCTGCTGCCCTGGTTTCAGCTGCCTGTTACGTGAAAACGACGGCGGCACGGCTGGCTCACGAGTACTCCACCGACTGGAACGATGCGGGTACGTGCTTCATCCGCTCCTACATTCCGCAGTATTCGGCCCTCGGCATACCGGGAATGATTTTCAAGCTGTTTGCCAGCGAAGCCTTTTTCCGGGTCTACGCAAAAGACGGCACGCTGCTGAAATCGTCCGAATGGTTGCTCTGGCAGAACGAGTTCACCACCGATGAACGCTCGCAGTGGGTATACGGTCACGCGATCTACCCGACAGCGACGGGTTACGAGGGCTGGAATATTCCGGTGTGTGCTCAAGAAATGAACAGTCATCAAGCCAAGGTCAACTAAGGAGAATCCCGATGTCTGGCAAACCCGCGGCACGTGTATCCGACCCCACCGCTTGCCCGCTCCCCGGTCACGGCACCAACCCGATCGCCGCCGGTTCCGGCGACGTGTTCTTCGACGGCCTCGCGGCCGCCCGCCAAGGCGATGCCTCGGCGTGTGGTGGTGCGATGTCGGGAGGTTTGGCGACCACTGTGTTGATCAACGGCAAACCTGCCGCGACGGTTGATTCGGTGGGTACGCATGGCAACAAGGTTACGGCTGGATCCGGGACGGTGATTATCGGGAATTCGCATTCGCCGGCGCCGTTTGTGCCGCCGGAGCCCGTTGTTATTCCTGGGATCTTCAACCGAGTTTTTTCCTTTCATGCAGCGGACGGACAACCAATCGCGAACTTGAATTACAGAATGGTTTCTGAGAGTGGATTAGAAAAAGCAGGATGTTCGTCGGCAGCTGGGGGTACGGGGTGTTTCTCCACTGGTAAACAAGGCGAGATGGTTACCATCTACGTGTCGGCGGAGTAATCGCGTGGAAACCTCTATTGTTATCGACGGCATCGCACATGTTTTCGAGACCTCCGATGGAAAAACGGAGCTGAGAATTAAAGCCGAAACTACGCCGAGTGAAGATAAAGAACCGAAAAAGCTTCCTTTGCCAAATGTTTGGCTGATAACCAGAGGCAATGGCGTGCCTCTTTTTGCTGTAAAACCGAATGCATCAGATGTTCAGTTCAGAATCATGACGGCTGAAAAGCTCTATGCGGAAGCCATCCAATGGTTTGAGCCTCTAGCTGATAACTACCGGGAAAAGTTATGGGTGAATCCCGAGTCTAAAACTGCCGGCACGGACGCATACAATGCTTATAAACAATTTACCTGGGCAGAAATTATAAAGTTTGCAATTGTTGACAGAATGTCAATTAGCTTCGCTCCTAGAATGCCCGGTGATTGGAAAAATAGTTCAGAGGGCGGCGCCGGATTTATAATGGTGATGATCGAAGGCGAGCCCTATTGGACTGACGGTGTTGGACAAATACCGTTCTCGACCGATACCTACCGTTTATATTTGGAAGAAACCAAGTCTTCGGAAACGGCTATCAAGAAAACCGTTGAAACCGGTATGACGTATGGTGATGGTATCCCTATATTTCCGAAGGAGGACAAAACCAACGAATACGATAACTACATGGTGCTGCGCGGTGCTTTGTGGGCCTCTGAAAATTTTGAGCTACGCACTGAAACTATAAGAGTATTTGCTGGGCGAATGGGCTATCGCGAAAAAGTGGTGACCAGCACAGTTTACCTCGGCGTTTCCGATCAGAAATTGAGAAGCTCCATCACTCAGGGCTCTGTAGATAAGTATGGAGAGTGGAAGAGATGATGACGAGGATAGCAGCGGGCTTGCTCGTGCACTTTTTTGCCTGCGTCGTTTATGTTGTTGTTAATTATTACGGGGTCTCTCTGTATAAAGTTTCATTTGGTGGTTTGACGTCTCGTGGCGCTTCCATTGGGATTGCCATGTATATGATTTTTTACCTATTTGTTTTTGCTAACTTATTGGTTGCTATAATTCCAAGACTATTTTTTAAGTTTAGTGTTGTTGTTTTAATGGTTTCGATGATATTGCTTTACTTGTTGCCGCTTTATCCCGTTCGAGCGGTCGCCTATAGCATTCTTACAGGTGGGCTCACTGCTCTGGCGATATGGGTGGCTGGTAAGTTTGAACGGTTCTTGCTAGCTCGGAGTACGAAATGATTTTTTTTGTTTTCCCATATTTGCGCTCTCAGTCGCTTTCAGTTTGCAAATCAAACGAATAAATACCCAGGCAGCCATACATGTCCTTTAACCACTACTACCAAAGCGAACTCACCGCACTGCGCCAACTCGGTCGCCGTTTCGCCGAGCGTAGTCCGGCGTTGGCGCCGTATCTGGGCCAGGCCGGGCGGGATCCGGATGTGGAGCGGTTGCTCGAAGGCTTTGCGTTTCTGACCGGGCGTCTGCGCCAGAAGCTCGATGACGAGCTACCGGAACTCAGCCATTCGCTGATGCAACTGCTGTGGCCGAACTATATGCGCCCGCTGCCGGCGTTCAGCATTTTGCAGTTCGACCCGCTCAAGCGATCCGGGCCGGCGTTGCGCGTCGAGCGTGATACGCCGATTGAAAGCAAGCCGATCGAAGACGTGCGTTGCCGCTTCCGCACCTGCTACCCGACTGACGTGCTGCCGCTGGATCTGGCCGCGCTGAATTACTCGGTGAAGGGCGACGGCTCGCTGCTCAGCCTGCGTCTGGAAATGAGTGCCGATGGCCACCTCGGTGAGCTGGAACTGAGCAAATTGCGTTTGCATTTTGCCGGTGAGCGCTACATCAGCCAGATGCTCTACCTGAGCCTGTTGCGCAACCTTGAAGGCATCGAACTGATCCCGCTCGACGGTGCCGGCAAACCGATCGATGGCGTCAGCGGCAAGCCGATGGCGTTCAAGATTCCCGGTGATCGGGTCAAACCGGTGGGCTTTGCCGAAGAAGAAGCGTTGATCCCGTATCCGCTGAACACCTTCCGTGGTTATCGCTACCTGCAGGAATACTTCGCCTTCCAGGACAAGTTCCTGTTCGTCGACGTTAACGGTCTGGACATCATCAACGCGCTGCCGGAAGACACCCTCAAGCAGATGCGCGGCCTGGAATTGCGCTTCGATATTCGCAAGAGCGGCATCATGCGCATGCGGCCGACGCTGGATAACGTGAAGCTGTTCTGCACGCCGATTGCCAACCTGTTCGCCCACGACGCACTGCCGATCCGCCTCGACGGCAAGCAGGACGAATACCTGCTGCTGCCAGCGGAATACGATCTGGAAAACTGTGGTGTGTTTTCGGTGGAAACCGTGACCGGCTGGAAGCCCGGCGGCCTCGGTTATCAGGAATACGTGCCGTTCGAATCCTTCGAGCACGACCCGAGTTTCGACGTACCCAATAGCCGTCCGCATTACAGCATTCGCCAGCGTTCGTCCTTGCTGCACGACGGCCTCGACACCTACCTGAGCTTCGGCATCCGCCACACCGAAGCCCACGAAACCCTGTCGATCGAGCTGATCTGCACCAACCAGAACCTGCCGCGCAAGCTCAAGCTCGGCGACATCTGCATGGCCTGCGAAGAGACGCCGGAGTTCCTCAGTTTCCGCAACATCACCCCGGCCACGTCGAGCTTCGCGCCACCGCTGAACCGTGACTTCCTGTGGAAGCTGATCAGCAACATGTCGCTTAACTATCTGTCGCTGGCCGACGTCAATGCGTTGAAGGTGATTCTCGAAACCTACGACCTGCCGCGCTACTACGACCAGCATGCGGAGAAGGTCAGCAAACGCCTGCTCGGCGGCCTCAAGCACATCAAGCATCACCACGTCGACCGCTTGCACCGTGGGTTGCCGGTGCGCGGTTTGCGCACCGAACTGACCATCGACCCGGAAGGGTATATCGGCGAAGGCGACCTGTTCGTTTTCGCTTCGGTTCTTAACGAGTTTTTCGCGCTTTACGCCAGTCTCAATTCATTCCATGAGCTGCGCGTAAAAAGCACACAGGGAGAGGTGTACCAATGGACACCACGTATGGGCCTGCAGCCCCTGCTTTAAGCGGGCTGACCAAGGTAATACGCGAGTACTCGCTGTTTCAGGCCGTGCTGCTGGTGATCGACCGGCTGCGCGAGGCACACCCGTACCTGAGCGAAGACGATCTGTACGACCACGTGGAGTTCCAGGCCAACCCGAGCCTGGGCTTTCCGCGCAGCGACGTCGATCGCGTGGAGTTCTTCGAAGAACACGGGCAGATGCGCGCGCGCATGCGTTTCAACCTGATCGGCCTGGTCGGCTCGGGCTCGCCGTTGCCGGCGTTCTACGGCGAACAAGCCCTGGGCGACAGCGAAGACGGCAACCCGACACGTAACTTCCTCGACCTGTTCCACCATCGCCTGCAACGGCTGATGCTGCCGATCTGGCGCAAATACCGCTATCGCGCAAGCTTCCAGAGTGGCGCGATTGACCCGTTCTCATCGCAGCTGTTCGCCCTGATCGGCCTCGGTGGCGAAGAGATCCGCAAGGCCAAGGAACTCAACTGGAAACGTCTGTTGCCGTACCTCGGCCTGCTCAGCTTGCGGGCGCACTCGGCGGCGCTGATCGAAGCCGTGCTGCGTTACTACTTCAAGCACGAAGACCTGGTCATCGAGCAGTGCATCGAGCGCCGCGTGGAAATTCTCGAAGAGCAGCGCAATCGTTTGGGCCGCGCCAACAGCCTGCTCGGCGAAGACCTCGTGCTCGGCGAACACGTGCGCGACCGCAGCGGCAAATTCCGCATTCACATCACCGAACTCGACTGGCAGCGATTCCATGAATTCCTGCCGATCGGTTTCGGTTACCAGCCGCTCTGCGCGCTGGTGCGGTTCACCCTGCGTGACCCGCTCGATTACGACATCCGCCTGGTTCTGCGCCAGGAAGAAATCCGCGAACTGCGCATCGGTGAGCAGAACGCCTGTCGCCTCGGTTGGACCAGTTGGCTGGGCCGCGAAAAAGCGGACGGCGTGGTGACCCTGGGCAGCAAAATTCATTAAGGACGTGAGCCATGATCAACGTAGACCTGCAACAACTTATCCAGGCGCTGGACGCCGAAACCCGTCGTGATCTGGAACGTTCCGCCGAGCGTTGCGTGGCCCGTGGTGGCAGCAAGATCCTCGTCGAAGATTTGATGCTCGGCCTGCTCGAGCGTCCGAATGGCTTGTTGTCGCGCGCACTGCAGGACGCAGACGTCGACGCCGGTGAACTCAGCGCCGCGCTGCAATCGCGCGTCGAACACAGCGCTTCGCGTAACCCGGTGTTCGCCCCGGAACTGGTGCAGTGGCTGCAAGATGCGCTGCTGGTAGCCAACCTCGAACTGGGCCAGACCCAGGTTGAAGACGCCGCGTTGATCCTCGCCCTGCTACGCAATCCGATGCGCTACGCCGGCAGCCGTTATCAGCCGCTGCTCGCCAAGCTGAACATCGATCGCCTGAAGGAATTTGCCCTGTCGCAAAAAGAGCAACCAGCGGCCAATGGCAAGCCGGCCGCCCAGGGCGAATCGCTGTTGCAGCGCTTCACCCACAACCTGACCCAGCAGGCCCGCGACGGCAAACTGGACCCGGTGCTGTGCCGTGACGGCGCGATCCGGCAGATGGTCGACATCCTCGCCCGTCGCCGCAAGAACAACCCGATCGTCGTCGGTGAGGCCGGTGTCGGCAAGACCGCCATCGTCGAAGGTCTGGCCTCGCGCATCGCCGCCGGTGAAGTACCGCAAGTGCTCAAAGGCGTTGAGCTGCTGTCGCTGGACATGGGCT
The DNA here is from genome assembly GCF_031882575.1 of Pseudomonas sp. VD-NE ins. NCBI lineage: Bacteria > Pseudomonadati > Pseudomonadota > Gammaproteobacteria > Pseudomonadales > Pseudomonadaceae > Pseudomonas > Pseudomonas sp. VD-NE ins. Next base: position 6,486,154 of record NZ_CP134772.1, on the reverse strand, counting down.
TGCTGCAGGCCGGCGCCAGCGTCAAAGGTGAATTCGAACGTCGTCTCAAAGGCGTGATCGACGAAGTCAAAGCCTCACCAAAACCGATCATTCTGTTCATCGACGAAGCCCACACCCTGATCGGCGCAGGCGGCAATGCCGGCGGTTCCGACGCGGCCAACCTGCTGAAACCGGCGCTGGCCCGTGGCGAACTGCGCACCATCGCCGCGACCACCTGGGCCGAGTACAAGAAATACTTCGAGAAAGACCCGGCGCTGGCCCGTCGCTTCCAACCGGTGCAACTGCACGAACCGACCGTCAGCGAAGCGGTGACCATCCTCCGTGGTCTGGCCCAGGTTTACGAGAAAAGCCACGGCATCTACCTGCGTGATGACGCGGTGGTCTCGGCTGCTGAACTGTCCGCACGTTATCTGGCCGGTCGGCAACTGCCGGACAAAGCCGTCGACGTTCTCGACACCGCTTGCGCCCGTGTGCGCATCAGCCTCGCCGCCGCCCCGGAAAGCCTTGAGCGTCTACGTGGCGAACTGGCTGAAGGTGGCCGCCAGCGTCAGGCCCTGCGCCGCGATGCCGAAGCCGGTCTGCTGATCGACCACGAAGCGCTGGAGGCTCTGGAAGCTCGTCTCGACGAAGCCGAAGACGAAATGGTCGCGCTGGAAACCCTGTGGACTGAGCAGAAGCAACTGGCCGAACGCCTGCTGGAGCTGCGTCAGCAACTGGCCAAGGCTCGTGAAGCGGCAGCCGTTGAGCCAGTGGTGACCGTTGAAGAAGACGCCGAAGGCACCGTGATCGAAACCGTTGCCGCCGAAGTCGAAGAAGGCCAAAGCGTCGAAGCGCTGGAAGCCCAGCTCAACGAAACCCACAGCGCCCTGACCGCCGCACAGGTCAAAGAGCGTCTGGTCAGCTTCGAAGTGTGCCCGCGTCTGGTTGCCGAAGTGATCAGTGCCTGGACCGGCGTGCCATTGGCGCAACTGGCTCGCGAACACAACGCCAAAGTCGCCAGTTTCGCCACCGACCTGCGCACCCGCATCCGTGGTCAGGAACAAGCCGTGCACGCCCTGGATCGCTCGATGCGCGCCACCGCTGCCGGTCTGAACAAGCCTGACGCACCAGTGGGCGTGTTCCTGCTGGTCGGCCCGAGCGGCGTCGGCAAGACCGAAACCGCCCTGGCCCTCGCCGATCTGCTTTACGGCGGCGACCGTTTCATCACCACCATCAACATGTCCGAATTCCAGGAGAAGCACACCGTCTCCCGTCTGATCGGTGCACCACCGGGCTACGTCGGTTATGGCGAGGGCGGCATGCTCACCGAAGCCGTGCGGCAGAAACCGTACTCGGTAGTGCTGCTCGATGAAGTCGAAAAGGCTGATCCGGACGTGCTTAACCTGTTCTACCAAATCTTCGACAAAGGCGTGGCCAACGACGGCGAAGGTCGCGAGATCGACTTCCGCAATACGTTGATCCTGATGACCTCGAACCTCGGTAGCGACAAGATCAGCGACCTCTGCGAAAACGGCGCACGCCCGACTGCCGAAGTCCTCGAAGAAACCATTCGCCCAGTGCTGAGCAAACACTTCAAACCGGCGCTGCTGGCGCGGATGAAAGTGGTGCCGTATTACCCGGTTGGCGGCCCGGTGCTGCGCGAGCTGATCGAGATCAAACTCGGTCGTCTCGGCGAGCGCTTGAATCGTCGTCAGCTGGATTTCAGCTGGTGCCAGAACCTCGTCGATCACCTGTCCGAGCGTTGCACGCAAAGCGACAGCGGCGCGCGCCTGATCGACCATCTGCTCGATCAGCACGTGCTGCCGCTGGTGGCAGATCGTTTGCTCGACGCCATGGCCACCGGTGAAAGCCTCAAGCGTGTGCATGCCACGCTCGACGGTGAAGCCAGCGTGACGTGCGAGTTCGCCTGAGGTGGGTGTGATGTTCACTCAGGTGCCGCAGCCACTGGTCTATGCCGAAGCGTTGCTGGCGCAGTTCGCCAGTCTGTCGCGGGCGGCGGACGGTGCTGCGTTGCTGGGTGACTTCGTGCGTGGTCTGGCCGAGCTGAGCGGTTGCGAATTGACGCAGCTGTATCTGCTCGACGCTACCCACACGTGCCTGGGGATGAACGCCGAATGCCTCGACGGCGCCTTGCAACCGCGTGAAGCGGCGAGCCTGCCGGCGGATTACAACGGTGAGCAACTGCTGCAATTCGCCCTGTGCCAGAACCGCGTGGTGTGCCTCGACGACTTGAGCGGCAGCCTGCACGAAACCAGTTTTCTGCCGGCGGCGACCTCGCCGTGGCAGTCGCTGTTGTGCGTGCCGCTGGTCAATCAGCACAAGGCTGTTGAAGGTCTGCTGCTGTGCGCCAGCCGTCGTCGTACCCACCTGCAAGGCTTCGCCGATTCTCTCGGCCAGCTCGGCTCGTTCGTGCTGGGCCAGTTGCATTTGTTGCAGCGCTTGCGTCAGCCGTTGGCAGAGTCGGCAACGGTTGCGCGCAGCGTGCCGAGCATCAGTGGCTATGGCTTGATCGGTAAAAGCGCGGCGATGCGCCAGACCCATTCGCTGATCAGCAAAGTCCTGCACAGCCCGTACACCGTGTTGTTGCGCGGCGAAACCGGCACCGGCAAGGAAGTCGTTGCGCGAGCGATTCACGATTGCGGCCCACGCCGTTCCCAGGCGTTCATCGTGCAGAACTGCGCGGCGGTCCCGGAAAACCTGCTGGAAAGCGAGCTGTTCGGCTATCGCAAAGGCGCGTTCACCGGCGCCGACCGCGACCGTGCGGGTCTGTTTGATGCGGCCAATGGCGGCACGCTGCTGCTCGACGAGATCGGCGACATGCCGCTGTCGTTGCAAGCGAAGATTCTGCGCGTGTTGCAGGAAGGCGAGATTCGTCCGCTGGGTTCCAACGACACCCACAAGATCGACGTACGCATCATCGCCGCGACCCACCGCGATCTGTCGACGCTGGTCAGCGAAGGCAAATTCCGCGAGGACTTGTATTACCGCCTCGCGCAATTCCCGATCGAACTGCCGGCGCTGCGTCAGCGCGAAGGCGACATCCTCGAACTGGCCCAGCACTTTGCCGAGAAGACCTGCACGTACTTGCAGCGCGATCCGGTGCGCTGGTCGAGTGCGGCGCTGGAACATCTGTCCGGCTACAACTTCCCCGGCAACGTGCGTGAACTCAAGGCACTCGTTGAGCGCGCGGTGCTGTTGTGCGAAGGCGGCGAGTTGCTCGCCGAGCATTTCTCCCTGCGCATGGAGGCAATGCCGGAAGACAACAGCCACCTGAATTTGCGCGAACGTCTGGAGCAGGTCGAACGCACTTTATTGCTCGATTGCCTGCGCAAAAACGACGGCAACCAGACCCTCGCCGCCCGCGAACTGGGTCTGCCACGGCGCACGCTGCTGTATCGGCTCGGCCGTCTGAACATCAATCTGGGAGATTTCGATGGGTAGGCAAAACGTCATCGAAATCCTCGCAAAAACCAATTTCAGCGCCGCCCGCAAGGGTCGGCGCTTTGTGCTTTGTCTACACCTGGAGACCCTCTGATGTCTGTTCGTCACTGGCAAGCTGCCCTGCTGACCCTCGTCGTTCTATGCGGCCTTGGCGGCTGTAGCGGCAATTACAAATTCAACGACAACGACTATCGCCCGTTGGGTGATCCGCAAGCGGTCAATCGCGGCAAGTGACCGCAAGGAGCATCAAACATGGAATTGGTTTTCGAAATGCTGAACACCAAGCAGTTCGTGCCCACCGAGTTGTGCCAGAAGACCTTCAAACAGGCCGGCGGCGTGATCGGGCGGGGCGAGGACTGCGACTGGATCATCCCTGACCGCAAGCGTCACCTGTCCAACCACCACGCGATTGTCAGCTACCGCGAGGGCACGTTCTTCCTCACCGACACCAGCAGCAACGGTGTTCAGGACGGCGAGAGCGGCGCACGTCTGCACAAAGGCGAACCGGTGCGTATCGAGCACGGCAGCACCTACGTGCTGGGTGACTTCGAGATCCGCGCGCGGCTGGTGCGCGACCCGGCGACCTTCGACGGTGAAGTCGGGCGCCCGCGCGCTGCTGGCAGCATCATCCCGGACGACGCGTTCCTCGATCTCGATCCGCTCAATGCCCTTGAGCAGCAAGAGCGTGTGTATTCGGAAATTGACGAGCTGCTGGCGCCGAACACCAAGCCTGAGGATTCCCGTCAGCGTGCCGACTACGCGCGCATCGACATGGAAAGCCTGATGGTGCCGGAGCTGATCGCCGCCCCTGTCGAACCTGAGCCTGCTCCGGCACCGAAAGCCGTTGAGCGTCAAAGCGAAGGTTTCTGGGATCATTTCGGTGCGGCGCTGGGTGTCGACGTCAAAGGTCTCAGCCACGACGAACGTGAAGCTTTGGCGCTGAACGCCGCGCGTTTGCTGCGCCAAAGCATCGGCGGTTTGCAGCAGAGCCTGCGCACCCGTTCCGAGTTGAAAAACGAACTGCGTCTGGCCCAGACCACCGTGCAAGGCACCAACAAGAATCCGCTGAAATTCGCCGTCGATCCGAGCGAAGCCCTGCAGATTCTGTTGCAGCCAAGCAAGCCCGGCCATCTGCCGGCGGAGCAAGCGATTTCCCGCGCGTTCCGCGATCTACAGGCGCATCAGGTGGCCTTGCTGACCGCCAGCCGCGCCGCCGTACGCGGCACGCTGGAGCATTTCTCGCCAGAGCAACTGACCCTGCGTTTCGAGCGCGACAACAAGCCGTTGATCGCCACCTCGGGCGGACGCTGGCGAGCGTTCGGTCGCTATCACCAGGCCCTGCGTCAGGACGATGACTGGAGCGAGCGTCTGCTGGCCCGCGACTTTGCCCAGGCCTACGAAGAACAGATTCGCCTGATCTCCACCCTCCACACCGACCACCAAGGATGATGCGCATGTCTCGCCGCTCGACCGCTTTTTTCAAGACGCTGACTGCGCTCACCGTGCTGGTGCTGCTCGCCGGTTGCTCGTCGCTGTCGCCGTACTCGAAAGTGACCAAGATAAACCTGAAGCTGACCGGCAGCGATCAGCTCAACCCGGACCTCAACGGTCGGCCGTCGCCGATCGTCGTGCGCCTGTTCGAACTCAAGCACCCGGTGACCTTCGAAAACGCTGACTTCTTCAGCCTTTACGAACGCGCCAAGGAATCGCTCAACCCGGATCTGGTGGCCAGCGAAGAACTCGAGCTGCGTCCGGGCGAAACCGTGGAGATGAAGCTCAAGGTGGAAGAGGGCAGCCTTTATGTGGGCGTTCTCGCCGCTTACCGCGACTTGCCGGACACCCAATGGCGCCACACCGTTCAGATCACTCCGCTGGAAGTCACCGAAGTCGATCTGACTCTGGACCAGACCGGCATCCGTAACACCAATCAAGTGCTCGCCAAGGCGGATGACTGATCATGAATACCCATAAAGTCATTTGGCAGGAAGGCATGCTGCTGCGTCCGCAACACTTCCAGCACAACGATCGTTATTACGATCACCAGATGAAAACCCGTACGCAATTGCTGGGTGGCTACACCTGGGGTTTCCTCAATCTGGAGATCGACTTGCAGTTCCTCAACATGGGCAAACTGGTGATCAGTGAAGCCTCGGGGATTCTGCCGGACGGCAGCCTGTTCGAACTCGGTGGCAACACTGAGCCGCTGGCGCTGGACGTGCCGCCGAACACCGGCAACACGCCGATCTATCTGGCGCTGCCGCTGGTCACCGGTAACCACATCGAGTCGCGCCGTCCGGAGCAATCCGACGTGCTCGCGCGTTACACCGCGTACGACGCCGAAGTGGCCGACTCCAATGCCGGCGACGATTCCGCCAGCCAGGTCAGCTGCGGGCGCCCGGACTTCAAACTGTTGCTCGGCGAGCAACAGAGCGATCAGGCCTACGTGAAGCTGAAGATCTGCGACGTGCTCGACACCACGCCCGACGGCGTGATCAGCCTCGACCCGGATTTCGTGCCGACCTACATTCAGGCCCACGCCTCCAGCTACTTGCTGTCGTGTCTGAAAGAAGTCATCAGCATGCTTAACCACCGTGGCGACACGATTGCCGAGCGCATCCGCTCCAACGGCAAGGTCGGCGGTGCCGAAGTCGGCGACTTCATGATGCTGCAACTGATCAACCGCACCGAACTGCTGCTGCGTCACTACCTCGGTCTGGAGCAAGTGCACCCGGAAGAGTTGTACCGCACGCTGCTGACCATGCTCGGCGATCTGGCGACCTTCTCCGGCGAAAGCAAACGCCCGCGTCTGGACAGCCGCTACTCCCACGCTGACCAGGGCGGCAGCTTCCGCAAGCTGATGGAAGCGATTCGTCAGGTGCTGTCGATGGTGCTCGAACAGCACGCCATCGAACTGATCCTGCAAGCGCGTCAGTACGGCATCATCGTCTCGCCGTTGCACGACCACAAACTGCTTGGCTCGGCGTCGTTCGTGCTGGCAGCCAGTGCCAACTGCGACTCCGAAGAACTGCGCCACCGCTTGCCGGCGCACCTCAAGGTCGGCCCGGTGGAGCGCATCCGCCAACTGGTCAACCTGCACTTGCCGGGGATCAAGGTCAAACCGTTGCCGGTGGCCCCGCGGCAGATCGCGTTCCACTCGAACAAAACCTATTTCATCCTCGAACTCAGTTCCGAAGACCTGGCACAACTCGAGCGCTCCGGCGGTTTCGCGTTCCACGTGTCCGGCGAATTTGCCGAGCTTGAACTGAAATTCTGGGCCATCAGGAACTGACCGACATGATCAAGGAAACGGATTACAACCAGGACGACAAAACCGTCCTGCTCGATCGTCAGGGCCACGGACCGGCAACGAGTCCGCTGACCGACTTCGCCGCGCCGCCGCGTTTCGAGCAACTGGAAGAACGCATGATCTACGCCGCGCGCCTGCGCCCGGCAGAAGCGTTCAACATCAGCCTCAATTCGCTGGTGGCGGCCTCGTCCGAGCTGCTTTCGGAAGTGGTGCGCCTCAAGCACAGCGAAACCCGCGAAGACTTGTACGCACTCAACGAGCGTCTGACTGCCGGGCTGAAACTGTTTGAAGTACGCGCCCTGCACAACGGCGCCGAAAGCAGCCAGGTGATGGCCGCGCGTTACGTGCTTTGCACCGTGGTCGACGAAGCTGTCGTGACCACACCGTGGGGCAACGAAAGCGAATGGTCGCAGATGAGCCTGCTGAGCAGCTTCCACAACGAAACCTTCGGTGGCGAGAAGTTCTTCCAGTTGCTCGATCGACTGTCGAAGAACCCGGTCAAGCACCTGCCGATGCTCGAGCTGATGTACCTGTGCCTGTCCCTCGGTTTCGAGGGCAAGTACCGCGTACAGGCACGCGGCATGCTCGAACTTGAAGGCATCCGTGACGCCTTGTACCGGCAGATCCGTCAATTGCGTGGCGACGTGCCGCGCGAGTTGTCGCCGCACTGGGAAGGCCTCAACGATCAGCGTCGCAACCTGGTGCGCATCGTGCCGGCGTGGATGGTGGTGTTGTTCACTTTCGTCTGTCTGGTGGTGATGTATTCGGGCTTCGCCTGGGTCTTGGGCGAGCAGCGCGACACCGTTCTGCAACCTTATCAGCCGCTTGATCCGGCCGCGGTGCAACCGCAGTCGCAGCCGTAAACAGGGACGTGTGATGAAAAAGTTTTTCAAGAAAGTCGGCGCCTTCCTGCGCCAGACCTGGGTCTGGACCTTGCTGCTGGTGCTGTTCGTGGCGCTGCTGGTGTGGTTCGTCGGCCCGTTGTTGGCGGTTGATGACTACAAGTTCTGGGAGAGTGCGACCGCGCGCTTGCTGACCATCGCTGTGCTGTTCCTGATCTGGGGCCTGACCATGGTCTTCGTCAGCTGGCGCAGCGGTATCCGCAAGAAAGCCGAAGAAGAAAGCGAGGACGGCCAGGACCGCATTCGCCGCGAAGAGCTGATCGACGAAGAGCAGAAGGAGTTGAAGGCGCGCTTCAAAGACGCGCTGAAAACCCTCAAGACCTCGAGCCTGTATCGCGGCCGCAGCGAGCGCTGGCGCAGTGACTTGCCGTGGTACCTGCTGATCGGTCCGCAGGCTTCCGGCAAGACCAGCCTGCTGGACTTCTCCGGTCTGGAATTCCCGATCAACAAGATCGACCGCAAGCTGACCCGCGACACCCTCGGCACCCGTCATTGCGACTGGTACTTCGCCGACCACGGTGTGCTGATCGACACCGCCGGGCGTTACACCACGCAACCGGATGTCGAAGTCGACGGCGGTGCCTGGACGACGTTGCTGGAGTTGCTGCGCAAGCGTCGTCGCGGGCGTCCGTTGAACGGCGTGCTGGTGACCATTCCGGTGGAAACCCTGCTCGGCGGCAGTGAGCAGGACATCGACACCCTTGCGCGCCAGATTCGCGGCCGTCTGCAAGACGTGCATCAGAAACTGCACGTCGACGTGCCGGTGTATCTGGTCCTGAGCAAGGCTGACAAGCTGCTCGGCTTCGACGAGTTCTTCGATCAACTGACCCGCGAAGAAAGCGATCAAGTGCTCGGCACCAGTTTCCGCAAGGATCAGGTCGGCACCGACGTCGCTGTGCTGCGCAACGAGTTCGAAGAACTGCTGCGTCGCCTCAACAGCCAAGTGATCATGCGCATGCACTCCGAGCGCGATACCCAGCGCCGTGGCCGCATCCTCGACTTCCCGCATCAACTGGGGCAGATCGGCGAGCGTCTGTGCCTGTTCGTCGACATGGCGTTCACCGGCAACCGTTATCAGCGTGCCACGCAACTGCGTGGTTTCTACCTGACCAGCGCACCGCACCTGACTCAAGAGATGGACTCGACCACCGCCGGCATCGGTGCCAGCCTCGGCTTGAATGCCGGTGTGCTGCCGACCCTGCGCAGCGGTCGTTCGCGGTTTATCCATCACTTGTTCAGCCAAGTGATTTTCCCGGAATCCGATTTGGCCGGTCTGGACAAGCGCGAACGAAGCCGTATTCATTGGGGCCAACGTGCGTTGTACGTCGGCGCACTGGCGGCCCTGGCACTGTTCGGCATGCTCTGGGCGGGCGGTTTCTCGGCCAACTACGAGCGTCTGGAAAACCTGCGCAATCTGGCGCAGAACTGGACGCAGCAGCGCACGGCATTGTCGCCGCGTGATGACGCCATGGGCGTGCTGAAAACCCTCGACACCAGCTACGCCGCGACGCAGGTGTTCCCGAAGAAGGGCGACGTTTCGTACCACGAACGTGGTGGTCTGTATCAGGGCGAAGACGTCAATCCAGTGGTCAAAGAGGCTTACGAGCGCGAGCTTGAAAAGCAACTGCTGCCACGGGTTGCGACCATGCTCGAAGGGCAGATCCGCGCCAACATGAAGGACCGCGACCGTCTGCTCAACAGCCTGCGCGCGTACCTGATGTTGAACATGAAGGATCGTCGCGATGCCGCGTGGCTCAAGGACTGGGTCGCCACTGACTGGTCGACGCGCTACACCGGCAACACCGCGGTGCAGAACGGTTTGAGCGCGCATCTGGAGCGTTTGCTGAAGCAGCCGTTTATCTACCCGCTGAACGACCAACTGGTCACTCAGGCGCGTCAGGTCTTGCGCAGCGAATCGCTGGCCACCGTGGTTTACCGCATGCTCCGCGAGCAGGCGCGCAACCTGCCGGACTACCGCTTCAGCCAACACCTCGGCCCACAAGGCTCGCTGTTTATCGGCACCGAATACGTGATCCCGGGCTTCTACACGCAAACCGGTTATCAGCAGTATTTCTCGGTACAGGGTTCGGCGCTGGTCACCGATATCCTGCGTGACAACTGGGTGCTCGGCGAAGGTGCGGGCATCAGCGACATGGACTTGCGTCGCCTGATGGTCGAGCTGGAGCAGTTGTACTTCCGCGACTACGCCAACTACTGGAGCGAAGCGGTTGGCCAGGTTGCCCTGCCGCCGATCAGCGACGCCGGTGAAGGCGCCGAACAACTGGCGGGCCTGACCTCGGCCAACTCGCCGGTGCTCGCATTGCTCACCGAAGTGCGCGAGAACACGCGCTTCCAGGCGGCTGCAGATCCTGTCGAAGAAGCTGGCGACGCTGCTGATGCGCTGGCCGGGCAGAAAGGCAAACTGGGTAAAGTCGGCAAACTGGCGTCTGCCGTGGCGGACAAGGCTTCGGCCCTGAACGTGGCGAAGACCCTGCCGGACACCGCGAAGAAGTCGCTGCAACGCCGCTTCGAACCGCTGCATCGTTTGCTCGATGACAACAACGGCCCGGCGGCGGACCTGACGCCTGCGCTGAGCGCGCTCAACGACCTGCAACTGCAACTGGCCGGTCTGGCCCGTTCCAGCACACCAGAACAAGCCGCGTTCGAAATGGCGAAAACCCGCATGAGCGGCCAGCGTGATGCGCTGACCAACCTGCGCAATGCGTCTAGCCGTCTGCCGCGTCCGCTCAGCGTGTGGTTCAACGTGCTGGCCGAAGACTCGTGGCGTCTGGTGCTTAACGATGCTTACCAATACCTGAACGGCCGTTATCAAAACGAGCTGTACAGCGTGTATGGCAAAACCATCAGCAAGCGTTATCCGTTCAGCGCCAGCAGCACCAGCGACGTGGCGATCAGCGATTTCCGCGAGTTCTTCCGCGCGCAAGGCACCGTCGACCGCTTCTTCGACAGCTACCTGCGTCCGTTCGTCAGCGGCGATCCGGGCAACTACCGCATGCGCAGCGTCGACGGTCACAGCCTGCCGGTGTCGAAAATGTATCTGGACCAGATGGCGGCGGCGCTGACGATTCGTCAGAGCTTCTTCTCGATCAACCCGGCCGAGCCGACCGTGCAGTTCAAACTGGAGCCGTACACCCTCGATCCGGCGGTCAGCCGTTCCGAGTTCAAGTTCGGCGACAAGACCATGGAATATCGCCACGGTCCGATCCTGCCAATGTCGTTCAAGTGGCCGACCGATGCTGAAGACGGTCGCACCAGTCTGGTCATGGACAAAATGGCCGGGCGTCCGATCGGCATCGAGAAGAACTCCGGCCCGTGGTCGCTGTTCCGTCTGTTCGACCTGATGCAGACCGAGTACCTGAGCGGTCGCGACGTGCTGGTGCTGAAAGCCGATGTAGGTGGCCTGCGCGCCAACTACCTGCTGACCAGCCAGCGCACGCCGAACCCGTTCGACATGGGCGTACTGCGCACCTTCCGTATGCCGGTGCAGCTCTGATGCTGGTGGCCAGTGCCTGGCGCAGCGCGGCGCGTACCGACCCGGGCAAGGTGCGGGCGCGCAACGAAGATGCCTTCCTCGACTCGCCACAGCAGGGGCTGTGGGTGGTCGCGGACGGCATGGGCGGTCATCAGGGTGGCGACATTGCCAGCCAGTTGATCGTCGCCAGCCTGGCTGAACTGCCGCAACACGAGGACTTCGACGAACGCCTCAAAGCCATCCGCCAGTGCCTGCACTGGCTGAACCGGCGTTTGGGGCAGGAGTTGACGGTCACCGCCGGACGTCACGACAGCATCATGGGCAGCACCGTCGTGGCGCTGCTGGTGGAAGGCAATCGCGCGGCCTGCATCTGGGCCGGTGATAGCCGTTGTTACATGTGGCGTGGGCAGCGGCTGTATCAGCTGTCCAAGGACCATTCGCTGCAACAGCAATTGATCGACGAGCAGCAAATGAGCGTCGAACAAGCGGCAGCGCACCCGGCGGCTCAGGCGTTGACCCGAGCCGTCGGCGCCGCCGAAACACTGACCCTGGATGTCCTCGAACTTGAGGTTTATCCGGGCGATGCGTTTTTGCTCTGCAGCGATGGTTTGTATCAGGGCCTGAGCAGCGATGCCCTCGGCAACGCCCTCAGCCTCAGCGCGCCGCACGTGGCGCTGGAACGTTTGTTCGACGGCGCCCTGCGTGGCGCCGCGCGCGACAACCTGACAGCCGTGGTGATCCGCCAATGACTGAAATCGAATCCTCAGTCGATGACTTGCTGATGAGCGAAGAACAGGCCAACAACCTGACCTACTTCGCCTTCGCCAAGGAGAACAAGGCAGAACCTTTGCTGGCGCCAACCAAGGCCAGCATCGGTGCACTGCCGGATGTACTCGCCGGTCGCTACCACCTCGAGCGACTGCTCGGGGCCGGTGGCATGGGCGCCGTTTACCGGGCGCGGGATCTGCTGCACGAACAGTTCGGTGATCCCGATCCTTACATTGCGCTGAAAATCCTCAGCGAAGAATTTGCCGAATCGCCGGACGCCAGTGCCTTGCTCTACAGCGAGTTCGCTCTGACCCGACGCCTGCGCCACGACAACGTCGTGCGTGCACACACCTTTGAAGTCGACACCGACTGCCAGCGGGCCTTCATCACCATGGAATACATGCGTGGCCTGACCCTGGACAAATTGCTCTGCGAGCGGCCCCTCGGCCTGCCGTGGCACGAACTGCGCGACATCGTCCTGCCGCTGCTCGACACGCTGGCCTACGCCCACGGTCGCGGCGTGCTGCACGGTGACCTGAAACCGAGCAACGTTATGCTCAGCGAAGACGGCCTGCGCCTGTTCGACTTCGGCCTCGGTCAGGCAGAGGAGGGCATCTTGCCCGGCCTGCCACACCTGAGCCGCGAACGCTTCAACGCCTGGACCCCGGGCTACGCCGCCCCCGAACTGCTTGAGGGCCAACCGTTGTCGGCCAGCGCGGACGTGTACGGCGTGGCCTGCGTGATCTACGAACTGGCGGGCGGTAAACACCCGTTTCGCCGCTTGCCCTCGACTCAGGCCCGCGACGAGCACCTGGAGCGCGAACTGCAAGCACCGGCGAATTTACCGAAAAACGGCTGGCCAGCGCTGCGAACCGCGCTGAGCTTCGACCCGGCAGCACGCAGCATCACTGCCCAACAATTGCGTGACGCCTTGGGCGCCACTTCGTCCTGGCTGCAACGTCTGCGACTTCGGGCGTAACGGATGACATTCGAACAGGGAGCACTTTATGTTCAACCCAGCTAACGAAACCCACTTCAGCCTCAAGGTCGAAGACTACGTCGGCGACCTGCAAGTGCTGTCGTTCACCGGCACCGAAGGCATCAGCCAGCCGTTTCGTTTCGACCTCGAACTGGTCAGCGAAAACCCTGATCTGGACCTCGAACAACTGCTGCACAAGCAGGCGTTTCTGGCGTTCGATCCGCAAGGCTCCGGCATCCACGGGCAGATCTACCGCGTCGCCCAAGGCGATGCCGGCAAGCGCCTGACCCGCTACAAAGTGTCGATGGTGCCGCAACTGCAATACCTGCATCACCGCACCAACCAGCGCATCTACCAGCAGATGTCAGCGCCGAAAATCATCGCGCTGATCCTCGAAGAACACGGCATCAAGGGCAACGCCTACAGCTTCCAGCTCAGCCAGCCGTGCCCGGATCGCGACTACTGCGTGCAATACGACGAAACCGACCTGCACTTCGTCCAGCGCCTGTGCGAAGAGGAAGGCATTCACTACCACTTCCAGCACAGCGAAAAAGCCCACCTGCTGGTGTTCGGCGACGACCAGACCGTGTTCCCCGACCTCGGCCAGCCAACCGCGTACGTACAAGGCAGCGGCATGGTCGCCGAAGAAACGGTGATCAAAGGCTTCAAACTGCGCCTGGAAACCCGCACCAGCCGTACCACGCGCCGCGATTACGACTTCGAAAAACCGCGCCTGCAAATGGAAGCCGCCTACAAACCCGAAGGCGCTCTCGATAGCAAAGACGCCGAACCAGATCTCGAAGACTACGACTACCCCGGCCGCTTCATCGACCGCGCGCGCGGCAAGTTCCTCAGCCAGCGCGCCCTCGAACGCCACCGCGCCGACTACCGCCAGGCCGAAGGTCGCGGCGACCAGACCAAACTGGTCAGCGGCCACTTCATGGCGATGTCCGACCACCCGCGCAGCGAGTGGAACGACCTGTGGCTGCTCACCGAAATCTTTCACGAAGGCAAGCAGCCGCAAGTCCTCGAAGAAGGCGTAACCAGCGACACCACCGACAACAAGGACGACTTTCACCAAGGCTACCGCAACACCTTCCTCGCCACCCCGTGGGACGTGTTCTACCGCCCCGCCCTCGAACACCCGAAACCACGCGTCCTCGGCAGCCAGACCGCCATGGTCACCGGCCCCAAAGGCGAAGAAATCCACTGCGACCAGTACGGCCGCATCAAAGTGCAATTCCACTGGGACCGCGAAGGCCTCGCCGACGACAAAACCAGCTGCTGGCTGCGCGTCTCCAGCTCCTGGGCCGGCGACCGCTACGGCGCCATCAGCATCCCGCGCATCGGCATGGAAGTCCTCGTCACCTTCCTCGAAGGCGACCCCGACCAGCCCCTCGTCACCGGCTGCCTGTACCACAAGGAAAACCCGGTGCCGTATGCCTTGCCGGCGAACAAGACTCGCAGCGTGTTCAAAACGCTCAGCTCACCGGGTGGCGGTGGGTACAACGAACTGCGCATCGAAGACAAGAAAGGTGCGGAGCAGATCTACATTCATGCCCAGCGGGATTGGGATGAAAACGTTGAGCATGACCAGAAGATTCGGGTCGGTAATGAACGTCACGACACAGTGGTGAAGAACACCTACACCGAGCTGAAAGCCGAGGAACACCGCACCACGATTTCCGATCGCAAGATTGAAGCGAAGCTGGATGATCACCTCACGATTGGGCAGAACCAGCATGTGAAGCTGGGGACTGCGCAACTGACCAGCGTGGGGAAAGAAATTCACCTCAAGGCTGGGGACAAGATTGTTATTGAGGCGGGGACAGAGCTGACCATTCTTGGGGGTGGGAGCTTTATCAAGCTCGATGGCGGTGGGGTGACGGTGGTTGGGCCGGTGATCAAGATCAACGCCGGTGGCTCGGCTGGTTCCGGCACCGGGATCGGGATTAAACCGCCGGTGCTGCCGGGGGCGGCGGATAAGGATAAGGCGGGGAGTTTGATGGATCAGGCGTTGGCGAATTCGCCGCCTGAGAAGGTTAAGCCGAAGGCTTTTTTTGTGTTTTCTGAGTAAAAGACATGAATCGTGCTTTTGAGAAAAAATTGATTATAGGAATGCCAACTGCATCTGTCCCGGTTAGCATGTTTTTTGGTCGAGCTAAAGTGCGATTGAAAATGACAACTTTAACTGCGAAGTCATCAAGTCCGATGGTCGCCAAACAGGAATGGGTTGAGTCAAAGAGCTCGACTGTAAGCTTGCAGGAAGCAAAGAATGACTGACTCCTCGACCCAAAGCACAACTCCGGAAATAATCGTTCCGACGATTAAGTTTGAGTTTCCCATAAGAAAGTCCGATGGGAAGCAGTTTAAAGATGCCGAAGAGATTTATCAGGCTATCGGAACTGAGACGTCAGGGCACTATTTACTGGGAAATAACAAATTCTGGCATGGTGGAATCCATATTAGTGACCTAAGTGCGCCTCAATGTGTACTGCAGGAACCTGTGCGCTGTATTGCTGATGGTGAAGTTGTCGCTTATCGCTTGAGCAAGGATTACTTGACATCAACCTTCGGTGAGGGCGAGGGCTCTAAGTCTCTGAGGTATACTAATTCTTTCTGTTTGGTGCGTCACGAATATCATTCACCACCAAATACCGAAGAAGGCGCGAATAAAGGTAAACAGAACAAGCTGACATTTTACAGCTTGTACATGCATTTATTACCGTTTGATCGGTATCCATTGTCACCTGAAGAAGCGCCTAATCAAAGAATCAAAATGATCGCCGGTGGTTTTACTGCGCGTAGCGACGCTAAGGGTGAACCTGGTTGCCATACTTATGGAGCAATCGCTGCAGGCACAGAGTTTGAGATTCTCGAAAAAAAGGGAACAGTTGAGGTTTATGCCAAGGGCAAAATTCTTAAGGGAAGTGTGGCAGGCCGCTCTGTGGGTCAGGAGGCTTGGTTTGCCTACAAAAAAAATGGTGAGGTATATCCTCGAACAACAACTGGTGGCGCCATTGCAGGACCAAGTTGGTTCGAAGTTTTACCTCCGCAGCGAGAAAAACCGAATTATTGGCACGGCAAAGTAAAGGCGACAGTAGGGCCACAACCTTTACCGATATACAGCGCTCCGGCAATACAAGCCAACGGGCAAAATGCGGGGCCACCAGTTGGCTCTATAGCATTGGTAGCTACAAGTGTTGTTACTTTCGACAGCGAGAAAGTTGTCAACCTGAATATCGCTGGAGAGACTAGGCGCATGGCCGAATGCACGCTAATTAGCGGCGGCCCCGGAGGGGGCGGAGCGGTGCCGCCAACGTTTTGGGCTTGCGTCGAAAATGAGCTTCCATCGCCAGCGATGCGCTGGGATACAGTGACTCCCGTTGATGAGGCTTTTGAGAAAGTCGTCATTACTAGTATCGGTATCAAGGCAGGAAATCCTATTGGTTACTTAGGCCTGATGGAAAATCTTCTTGATGAGAGCGGTGAGGCAACTCGCAAGCACCAGGTTCATATCGAGGTCTTCACAACAGATCAAAAATTGGAAGAGTTTTTAAAAAATCCAGCTGGGTTGGCCACTGGGAAGAAATTTTTGCGATTGTCCGCTAATAAAACTTTGTTAAAAAAGCCTCCCCAGACGGGAGTTGTGGAGTTGGTTTCGGACCATGCCATTGAACTGAGTAAAGTTCCAATATTCAAAAATCCAGATGAATGGTATGAGCCAAAGGTTGAAGAGGATGGCCAAAGTAAAACAGGCCTAATCGCAAAAGGCGAAGCGGAGATAATCTCTCAGCACGATTGGGAAAAGCTTGGCTTTCGGATTGTAAAGGAGTCGAGTGCTGTCGCAGATGGCTTCCTTGATCCAGATGATATGCCAGAATTTTTTAAAGGCCTATACAGTGACCTAGATAGGCTTGGAAACGCAGACGGGAAAGTTACACCAGAGGATTTTCCTAAGGCATTGCAAAATGCTGAGCTTAGGTCTCATTGGTCAAAGCTTATTGCCTATCATCCAACTGAGTGGAAGGACACGTCCGGCGAGGCGAAGTGGGGTAGATTGCCGCAGATTTTGGAAGGCTCACCAAAGACGCTCGCCCATGAGAAGACACGTATCGATAAATTGGTGTTCTGGAGTGAACTGTCTGGTAAGGCAGAGGTTCCTGCTGATGGACTTGTTTGGCATTTTCATCCGATAGGGTTTATTGAATATATCAAGGTGAAGCCAAAGTTTGAGTTTACTTTGGATATGATGAAAAAGATCTACCCCGGACTTGGCCCGTCGAAATATGTAGATCTTCAGGCGATAGCTGATGAACTCAACGCTAATATTGATTTCTTTAAGCTTGATACACCACTGCGCAGGAGTCATTTTTTTGCACAGGTAATGCAAGAGACAGGGCCGTCACTTAGTGTGGAGGAAAGTTTTTTGTGGAAGGCTACCTCTCTGATAGCGACATTCTCGTATTTCACGAATAATCCAAGTGCGGCTCATGCTTTAGGCTATCAAACTACAAAGCCGATAAAGGCTGATGGAACCGCGGTGACGGCGGCAGATTATAGAGAGGTCGCTAATCGGGCATATGGTGGTCGGGATGATTTGGGGAATGGCGATTATGCAACTGGCGACGGATGGAAGTTTCGTGGTCGAGGGCTAAAACAGCTAACGGGTAGGGATAACTATAGTAAATTTACTATCTGGTATAGAAATAATTTAAGCAGATGGCCAGGCGATGATAAAGATTTCGTGGAATCGCCTGATTTATTGTTGCAGATGAAATATGCTGTCCGCTCGGCATGCTATTTTTGGGTAGGTCGCGAGTTGCATTTAAGAGCGGATAATGGACCGACAGATGCAGTAGTTGATTTAATTACAAATATTGTGAATATGAATACGAATAGTCGGCAAGCAAGAAAGGATAATTTTCAGAAAATATGGCAGGGAGAATACTTTAAGTGAGTGTGTATAAAGGATGTGATATGTTTAACGCAAGCAGTCTCAGGGCTTTAGTTGTAGTTTTGATTTTAAGTTTTTTTACGTCTTCAGCTATCGCAGGGGAAGAAGGTGAGATTACGCTTTGCGAGTCGCAGGAAGATGTTTACTTTAGTTGTCCAGTCACGGGCGGGAAAATAGTCTCGGTCTGCGCTCTAAAAAACCATGACCCAAATTCAGGGTATGTTCAATATAGATATGGTGTACCTGGCAAGCTAGAACTGGTGTATCCAAAGAGTAAGTTACCTCCAGCGGGGCGTTTCTATGTAGTAAATGCCTCTGAGGGTAGCGCAAATTTAAATACAATTAAGTTTTATAGTGGGCGATATACTTATTTTGTTGCGCAAGCGTTTACGAGTTATTTGACCGTGCTAAAAGATGGTGAGCTTATTCTTAGAAGGTCGTGCGAGGAAGGTGGCTACGCGTTCATTAATTGGAACGCCTTGAAAGGTATCGAGGCGCTTCCGAAAAGTGCTGAAGATTTCAAGTAGTGGTAAAGATATGAAACGGTCAGATTCATTTATTAGCTGAGCTAGAGATGGATCTGGCCTTTTTAGATGGTAGGTAAAAGTCGGACGTGCGCATGCGATTAAAGTTGGAACTGGATTCTTACTTGGGCTGTTATGGGCGGCTTTGGCCCAAGCTGAGCTAATCACTTTCAGTCCAACTCTTGGCACTGAAGGAAGCTGATGTTGGATATATTGTTCGCGTTTCCGATCAAAAGCGATGAGGGTGAAATGGGGACAGACCACGGTTTTAGTAATTACCCGAAAAACGTGGTCTGTTCCATTCTTTCCTCAAAAGGATATAAAGTTGAAAAAATATTTAACTCTATTTAATCGGCATTTTATTCCGTTTGTAGCTTTTGGCTTCGTAGCGTCCAATGTGTTTGCGGATGCCGCACCCACAATAGGTGAATTCCATCCTACGGTGGTAGCCTCTTTGGGCGAAGAAAAGATCGCTGTATTTTTTTTGAAAAATAGTCTGAAGGCGATAGCTAAAGAAGAGCATGTTGCCGATGCTGAGATATATTACTCATCATTGAACTCCGGTAAACCCTCTCTAAACTATGTTTGGAAGGTTGAGGGGGATCAGATCGCTTCTGTATTTTTCTACGAGTGGAAGTCCCCTGCGAGAGCCGGAAAGTCTATGTTTGTGTTGACAAAAAGAAAATTGTCGAACTCGGCATTTGACGGTTTTGCTTATTCGGTAATGGAGTTCCCAATAAGGAGAGATGGTGGAAGTGTATCCTTGCTTCATTTTAGTGGCGATTTGCCTGACCCAGCTCTAGATAATTGTATGGAGGGGGCAGATCTGGTAATGGGAAATAAAGTGGTCTGTGCTTATAAAGATGCGGCGAGCATTAAAAATTACTTTAGCTTGCAGGACAAAAAGCATTAAAAGTTGTGTGCGCGGCAATAGAGAAAACGGGGCGGTTCATTTTTAGCTGAGTCCGTCCCGTGTATCCTCTTGCGGTGTTACTTCCTGCTTCACCGCCATCTAGTCTTCCAGATGATCCAGCGCATACGTCACCACATTGGCAATTTAAGTCAGGTGGTAAAGGGGGCGGATTTATTTATCTGTTTGTTTTATCGTTGAGCCCAAATAAATCTGTCCCCTTTGTTGTCCATTTTTATTTTCAGCGGCTAAACAATACGCCGAACCGCGCATAGTTGCACTTGAGGGGACCTTAGAATGAGGGTGGTAGCTTTTTTAGTTTTCGCGCTCATGGCGTCAGTGGTCAATGCGAGTTCTAGCTGCGAGGCTGACCTGAATGGGGATGGAATCTGCGATTCGTATGGTGTTAGCCCACTTGAGGATGACGGTACGATTTCGCTAATTACTATAGATGTTGGTGGGGGTAACAAGTCAGTTTCGGGGGTTTTTGAACTTGGAGACGGTGGGTTATCTGTAGGTTATCTACCAGGTGAGTTTTCGTTGTTGCTGGATTTTTATACTCGTAATACTGATCTTAAGCAGTATAGTTTTAAATGGGAATCTGCGCGGAAAGACTGGGTTCTCTATAAAAAATCTACTTGGGCGGAACCTAGTAGAGATGAAAAATATACCCTGGGTGGTGAGAGGGTACCAGTTGAAGCACTATTTCCGCAGAAGTTTAATGTCCAGCGTGTGGCGTGTTGCACCCTGTTTTCTCAGTTCTCCGAAAATGGGCCCGATTTTAGCTATTTGAGTAATGAGGATCAGCTTGCAGAAATCAGGAAAGACTTCAAATATATTCTTGGTAAGCTTCCTCAGGGCGAAAAAGGAGAATTATTTTATGGGCTCGATGATAGCGGTAACAAGGTAAGGAGGAGTATTCCTCAAGAGCTGGTGTATGAGCTAATTTTGATAATTTCCAATGATAATGTCGGGCCTCTAAATGACTATGCTTATTATTTGTATCGTAGCAAAAACAATGTTTTAGCTGCTTTGCTTTTGAGGGGAATTCATAAAAAGTTTCCGGAGAGAGTCGTTGCAACATTGAATTTGGCAGATGCTTATTGGGATATCGGAATGAAGTCCGACGCATGTCCGCTTTATAAGGAATACATCGCTAAAATGACAATGAACGGAAAGGGTGAACGTATTCCGCAGGCAGCGAAATCTCGAGAAAACTGCAATTGAGACGAGCCGCGTTTCACGGGGAGGAGTAGGGCGAGCACATGCAATTCAAAACTCTAGCGGTATCTCTGCTCGGCCTGATGTGGACAATCTCGGCGTTGGCCGAAACCACCACGTTCAGTCCAACCAAAGACGTCGACGCGACGCTGATTCTCGAAGGCTCCAAGCTGAACATCGCGGTTAAAAGCGAAACGCACAGCGAGTCGCGAACAATCGATTTTGAAGCCGAAAACGAACTCCACATGCAGTTCGACGATTTCAATTTCGACGGCGCCAAGGATTTCGCGATCTGGCAGCTCGATGACGGCATGGGCACTTACCACTACTACCGGGTGTTCATTTACCAAGTCAAAACCGGCGCCTTCGAAGAGTTACAGCCGGACTGCGGCGATGGCTTCGTTAACCTGCGCGTCGACAAAAAGCGTAAAGCGTTGCTCAGCACCTACTGGGAAATGAACATACCCAAGCAATGCATCACCCGATTCACCAAACGCAAAACCTGAATGACTCAAGGATGAACACCGTGAAACGTTTTGTTTTTACCCTGCTGGCCGTGCTACTGCCGGCTTCAGCTGCCTATGCGCAGGACGACTGCAGCAATGTCACCTCAAGTCTGGAAATGGTGCCCTGCTCGGAGGCGGCGAAGAAGGCTGCCGATGCGCAATTGAACGTCAGCTACAAGCAGTTGATGACGCGGCTTGAGTCTGACTATCGAACAGATCCGGCGTTGGGCGCGGAGTACGCGGCGAAGGTCAAGGAGTCGCAACGTGCGTGGTTGAAGTTGCGCGATGCGAACTGCCCTTTGGAAGCATTCGAAATCGAGACTGGGATGCCGGCGCATGTGGTCGCCGTTAACTCGTGCATCGCCAGAATGAGTCGCGAGCGCTCGGCGTATCTGGACAAGATTGTCCCTGCGCTTGCATCCGATAAGAGCGCTTCGACGGCTCCCACCAGCGACGCTTGCCCCTCGGAGGAGTTCGCGCCTTTCCTGACAGCGTTTTCCGCCAACAGCGAATCACAACGCCGTCTCACTGCGATGACGGTCAAATCGCTGGTGTTGAAACCGATAGCAGGAAAGGATCGAAGTACCTTTGAGCCTTCGACTTCGGGTGTCAGTGGAACTACGTTCACCTACCCGCTGATGGCTGCAATCACACCCGGCAAGACACCTGGAGTTGAAATCCAAGAGGTCGACGACAGTCACGTCAACGTGGTGGATAAAAGAGCAGGCAACAGCAATGTCAAAATCTTCAACTTCTCTCGTCAGGCGTGCTGGGTGCTTGAGGGGATTGAGGATTGGTCGATCAGTGAGAAGGATCTTGTCGCAACAGATAACCCGGGAATGAGCCGCGCCGAGAACTTCTGTTATCAGCGTGCCGAAGCGCTTGGTGGGCTGGGGTTTCTTGAGCAATACCCGCTGACTGTGGAGTTGATTGAAGCGTCCCTGGAAAATTTCGTGTGTGCTGCAGAGTCAGGTGATGCACAGGCGAGCCTGTCGGCGGCAAGCCTAAGCCTTTCGCAGATGGCGTCTCAGTTGGAAACCCCGAAGGTTGAGGCGCTGTTCAAAGCGGCCTCGAAAATACCGAGTGGCGCGTTGGCCTATGCCACGTTTCTTTGTTCAGGAAACTCCACTGACTATAACGGCCCTTGCCTCCATCCCGAGCAGGCAAAAGAGCAGGTTATTCGTGCTATTTCCATGGGCTCCGCTGATGCGATGAATTATCTGGCCTCGACCTTTGAAGGTGGTGAGTTTGGAACGAAGGATATGTCCCGGGCGTTAGCCTGTTATCAAATGGCGGCTGACAAAGGTAATCAGTTGGGCATCTTCAACGTGGGGCGATTGGGATCGCAGGGCGCTGAACCGATCAAGGCCAGTCACTGCATCTGAAATGCTGGGTCATGTCTGATGCGTTTTCGCAGTCGTTGGGTCTGAATCCGTCCGGTAAAACGTTTAGTTTTTGAGCATCTGACGACTGCGATTTTCCTTTAAACTCCCAGCCCCCAAGGAATGCGCTCAGGACACGGAATGCCAGCCCCCTCGAACTCCCTTCGCCCAGCGTTAGTGCTCTGGCTATACGCCGCCGCAGTCGTGCACATTCTCGCCGGACTCACCCTGACCTGGGCCGGTCATTCCGGATTACTCGACGGCTACCTGCACAATCTCGAACTCGCATTCTGGGGTGCCGATGCGGTACCCGCCGCCGGCCACGAACAACAAGTCTGGTGGCTCGCGCTGTTCGGCGCGACGCTGCAAAGTTATTCGCTGTACATGCTCGCGTTGGTGCACCTAGGCAATCGCTTGAAAGCCCCGGCAGTGTGGGGCTGGTTGAGCGCCGGCATCCTGTTATGGGCGCCGCAGGACATGTGGCTCTCAGCGCAACAACAGGTCTGGTCGCACCTGTGGCTCGACGGCTTTGCATTGCTGGTGTTGTTGCCGCCGTTGTTCTGGCTTTATCGGCATGACCGCCGAAAGTCTCCTGCAGTAAAGACTCCGAGCCAATCCAACCCGTTTGCCGACAGCGCTTTCAAGCGCGTGCTGATCACCGGCGGCACCGGGTTCATCGGTAAAGCCTTGGTCAATCAATTACTCGACGCGGGCCATTCGGTTAGCGTACTGACGCGCGATCCGTTGAGCGCGGCCAATCTATTCAACGGCCGCGTCCACTGCGTGCATTCGCTCAGCGAACTCAGCCACGACGAAGCCTTCGACGTAGTGATCAATCTCGCCGGAGCACCCGTCGCCGGCCTACGCTGGACTCCCAAACGTCAGGCGCAACTGCTCGCCAGCCGAGTCGGCACCACCGAAGCGTTGATGACCTGGCTGAAGAACACCAAGCACAAACCAACGCTGTGGATTCAAGCCTCGGCCATCGGTTTCTACGGCGTGCGCGATGCCAGCGAAAGCCTCGACGAACACGCCAGCAAGGGCGACGGCTTCATGGCCGAACTCTGTGCGCGCTGGGAAGCCGCCGCGCAACCAGCCACGGAATTTGGCGTGCGTCAGGTGGTGCTGCGTCTTGGCGTGGTCTTCGGCCCCGGCGGTGCGTTGACGCCGTTGCTGATGCCGTTCCGCCTGGGTTTCGGCGGGCGGATGGGTGACGGTCGGCAAATCATGAGCTGGGTGCATCGCGATGATGTGCTTCAGGTGATCGCGCGGGCGTTCAACGACGACACTCTGCGCGGGACCTACAACATGGTCGCGCCGGAAACGGTCAGTCAGGCCGCGTTCGCCGAGCAGGCCGGCAAGGTCCTCAAGCGTCCGGTGTGGTTGCACATTCCCGCCGCGCCAGTGCGTGCAATGGCGGGGGAGATGGCGCAGCTGTTCTTCGACGGTCAGCGCGTGGTGCCGCAGCGTTTGACCGAGGCTGGCTACACGTTCCGCTATCCAACCCTCGACGCCGCTCTGCGCGATCTGACCTGAGTGCCGCTCATGAGCAAGCCGTTGATGTATCTGCTGGCCGGCAACGGCAGCGCTGCCGATTGGTGGGATGACGCGCTGCCGCACTTTCAGCGCTACGACGTGGTGCCGCTGGAGTTGCCGGGCTTCGGCGCCAATCCGCTGCCACCCTGCGAGGATCTGGCGGACTACGCGCAGACCTTGTTGGCGATGACGCAGAAGGGCAGCGCGATCATGGCAGTCGGGGTCAATGCGTTGCTGGTGCTGCACGCGTTGCAGCGTCGGCCCGGGCACTTTTCGCGCAGTGTTCTGTTGGCGCCGGTTGGGGCATTTTTGTGGCAGCGTCGCTTGCCGGCATTGATGTCGCCGCTGCCGATCCGCAAGACCATCCACTGGCTGCTGTCGAACAAACCCACGCTGTTCGCGCGCAAGTTTTCCAACCAGACCTGGACGCCCGCGCAGTACCAGCGCATGGGCGCCGGCTATGCGCGCTGCCGTGCGTTTGTGCCGCACTGGGATCTGATTCGCGCCGATACCGCGTTGCCACTGCTGGAGTGGATCACCGATCCGGTCGAGCTGGTTTGGGGCGATCAGGACGCGGTGCTCGGCATCGAGCAAGCGGCGGCGTGGTCGGCGATTCTCGCCCGTGCTGATCTGACCATCAGCCTCAAACCCGGTTGGGGTCATTACCCGTGGATCGACTCGCCCGCGCAGTTCGCGCAGTGGCTGGAGTCCGGCGAGCGCGGATTTGTTGCGCACACCAAGGGTGGGCGTTTGCGCCTGGCTGAACTGGCGCGGCAAGCGGTGCCGGCGGCGCTGACGCTCAACGATTGTGCCGATCCGCGTCTGCCGGCATTTCTCGCCGCCCAACCTGATGTGACCTGGGCGGTGCGCTCCTCCAGTTATGGCGAGGATCAGGCCGATTCGGCGAATGCCGGTTTGAGCACCACCTATCTGCGCGAGCCGTCCGCCAATGTGCCGAAACGCATCGCCGAACTGACGGCCGGAGGCGTCGAGGAAGTGGTGGTGCAGCGCTTCATCACGCCGCTAGTTTCCGGGATCGCGTTCGTGCGCCATCTCTCGGTAGAACTGGAGTGGGTTGAAGGGCATCTCGAATCGCTGGCCGACGGTCACGTCAGCCCCTCACGGGCAACGCTTTCGCGGCTCGGCGATGCGTGGCGCAGCGGCACGTTCACGCCGTCCCACGGTTTGACCGAAGACCTGCTCTGGCGCTTTCTGCAAGACGTGCTGCGCGTGTTCCACTACGTGCCCGGCGACGTCGAATGGGCCTGGGATGGCGCGCAATTGTGGTTGCTGCAATACCGGCCGATCAGCGACTACGGCTGGCGCCGGCACCTGACTGCCGCCAATATCGCCGAGATCTTGCCACCGCAGCCGAGCGTATTTGTGGAATACGCTCAGCGCCGCGCGGCAGTGAGTATCCCGGCGATCATGGCGCGTTGGGATGCGCGGGTGTTGCAGGACAACGAGCCGTTCACCGCAGTGTTCGGCGGCGCGTCCTACATCAACAATGATCTGTTCCTCGCCCGGTTGGCCGACTGGGGCATCAGCGCCAGCAACTACGCCGGTGAAGTTGGCGGGGCGACTCCGCATCTGCCGTGGCAACCGCTGAAGATGCTGCGTTCGTTGCCGCTGTTTTTGCGTATGCAACGCAAGGCTCGCGGGCATTTGCTGAACCTTGAAAATGGTTTGCAGCGCTTCGAACGGGAGCTGGCCGAACTTGTCGCCCAAGGTGCCGATGGCCAACAACTCGCGGACTGGTTCACCCGGTTTTACGTGTTCGTGGTGCAAGGCAATCTGTGCATTGCCACGGCGCTGGCCAGCAGTGGCGGTGATTGGCTGGGTCGCCCGCCGACCGCTTACGACAACCTTGAAAACAGTCCGCATCGATTGCCGTGGGAAACCGATCCGGCTACACCTCGACCCGCATCGAGCGAACTGCCGCTACAGCCATTCCCGCAATGGTCAGGGCTGATCCGCCTCGCCCATTCGAGCGGCCTGCCGGGCTTGCGTGGCTACTACCTGCAAGTGCGCGAGTGGTATCGCGACAACCTCATGCGCATCTTCTTCCGCCTGCACCACGCCATGCCGCTGGCGGATCGCGAGCACTGGTTTGCACCGCACCCCGATGTGCGCACCCGCGACGGCAGCTTCTGGCAGGACGGTCGCGAAGGTGCGGAACAGGCCACCGGGTTCATGATTTATCCGGGGCAGGTGCAAGGCATCCTCGGCACCGACATTCTGCTCGAAGACACCCTCGATCCGGGGCGACACGCGCACTATCAAGCGGCGCGGGCGGTGATTGCGCGGATGGGTGGGCGCTTGTCGCATGGCTCGACGTTGTTGCGCGAGTTGCGTAAGCCTTCGGCGGTGATGCCGCAGGTTGATCCGGCGTGGATGGGGTGTGAGGTGTTGTATCGGGATGGCGAGTTGCAATTGATTAATTCGAAGGATACGAAGTGAAACGATTGCTGGTGTTATGTGTGAGCTGGTTGCCGATAGCGGTTATGGCGGCAGATGTTTGCAATCAGGAAGCTGACTCAAAATATTTCTTATCGCAATGGTCGCAGAGCAGTGAACATCCGGAAGACATACTTTCCAGTCTCGATGGAAAAGAATTTTCTATCGATCCGGGCCACGTGGTTTTTCGCGGCGATCTAAATGGCGATGGCATCGAAGACTTCATCTTCAATTCCCGCGTCGGCATTGGCTCATCAATGGATAGCACATTTGCCTTCCTGATCCAGTGCCGTGGTTATTTGAGGTATTCGGGCGGCGATTACTTCGCCGGGGTCAAAGTTCTGGACGGCCCACCCAAGGGGGGAGGTGAGTTCAAGGACATCGAGATCTACTCCTACATCAGGGACAGGCGCGGGCGGATTCGCTACAAGGGTGAAAAGGCCATGACCCGACCCCATCTGTGGCAATTCGACCCGCAGACACAGCGTTACGAAGGGCAGGCTGAGTAAGCCGACGGTCCGCACTGCATTTACGGAGTTACTACGTGAAAGGATTTTCGATTGTTCTCGGCAGCTTGATATTGGCTGCCGCGTCTATGGCATTCGCTGCCGATCCAACCTTCAAGGATTACACCGTCACGCCAGTTTTCACCGGCCCCAACCATAAGCTGGTGCTGCAAGAAAACAGCAGCCCAATGATGGATCAGGCACGGGTGCAAGCCCTGAAAGGCAAGGTCAACTTCGCCGGCCATTACATCCTGCACAGGCTCGACTGTGGCGGCAGCGCCATTTGCGGCGAAGTGCTGGATGCTCAGACTGGTGAGGTTGTTGGCGGTCTGCCGAATGCTTACGACGGCAGCACCTTCGGCATGGCCTATCAGCCCGACAGCCGCATGATCATCGTTTCCGGCATCACGCTCGACGGCGAAGAGGACGCCCAGGGGAATACTTTGGAAAGCGGCAACCGGGATCGTTACTACGAGTTTGTGAACAATGAGTTTCGGCTGCTGAGCATGACCGACGTGGAATCGCCGCCGATGGATGAGGAGTGAGTGGATGAACCGTCTTCTCGCGGGCAGTATTTCGCTCCTGCTCTCTCTGCCAGCTCTCGCCGCGCCTTCGGACGCCTTTACCCAACGCGATGTCATGCAGTGTGGCGGTGTTGAAGTGGTGTTGGTTTCGTCCTGCCGATCCGTGACAGTGCGGGACACGGAAACCCACGTCATCCCGGTCTGCTCCGACCAGACCATCAATATCGGTAGCAAGGTGCTTCGACGCGATATCAGCAAAGTTTCGCAGCTCACTTCCGACGGTGCGAAGACGAAGATGCTGAGCAATGTGGTTGTGGCAATGGATTGTGTGGAAGGCACCAAGGGCAGCCTTGTTTCGATAGGCGGCTATGGCGGTTGTGGTGCATGCGGGGAGTGGCACGGCTATTACTCGACAACAGGGCGATTGGAGCAATACAGCTTTGATAATAACCAGCGCTCATTTGGCTCGAAGGGATCTCGGGAAGAGTTGATCAAGGCCTATGGCGTTACGAAGAGACAGTTAATGTCAGAAAGTCCGGCGGTGAAGAGGATCGTCTATGGCCAGCCTTAAGTGGGTGTTGATGATCGGCAGCTTGTTCAGCGCTACCAATGTCTTTGCCGTTGACCCGCCAATAGTGGGAGCCGCCGGAAACACAGTGACGTTCCAGGCAAAAAAATGGACATCACCCGTCGTGGAATCTACCACTGCCTGGTTCACCGCGAATGGAAAAACGTTCCCGTTGTTTCATGCCGGCATTGGTGGCCAGGCTTATCCTGATTGGCTCAGCCCTGACAAAAAATTTCTACTGGCGACCGCGGTGGAATACGGCGTAGTCATAGGTGAGAACGGTGAGGAAATAGCGACATCACAAGGGCATTGCGATGTGATCTCGATGGAAACCGGTTGCGTGCTTGCTGAGAGTTACGAGCGGTTTTGTGAGGGAAAATGGGTAGGCAAGCAATGGGTTTCCGAAGAGGGCGGGGTGCTCAATCCTGTCTTGGAGACTAAGTCACCCAAGGACCTGCTGAAAAATGCTTCGAGTATCCAGCCTGCGCAGTCCCGAGCGGAGTCCATCGAATGGAGCCTGAGCTTTTTAAGCCCGGAATCCTACATGGCGTGTCATCCCCCGGCGCAAAATGTTCAGACTTACAACGACCTCGGTTTCTACTTGGCCGAGGGCGGCAACGATGAGTTGGCGCTGAAGTTTTATCGAGGCGTTGAAGCTGTCGGCAAACGCACAGTGCTGATGCTGAACATGGCTGATTCGCTATGGCGACTTGATCGCCAAGAGGAAGCGCAGCGTTATTACCGCGAGTACCGCGACGCGATGAGTGCCGCCGGTAAAGCGCAGAAGATTCCGCAACGCGTCGTTGAGCGATCTGAAATTCAGGGACTGAAACAGTGAATATGTTCTTCCGCTTTATCGTGTTGAGCCTTGGGCTGCTCACCACTTCATACGCATTTGCTGCTCCACAGGTCCTCCAGGAAATCCCGGCTAGCTTGCTGGGTGATGCATCACGGCAAAACGTATTTGTTCTGGCAGGAGATGCGGACGAGGCCTCCAACCGGTTGTTGATTGCGCCGGTGCAGGCACGTAATGAGGACATCTTGCTCGATACGTCGAAGGCGCTACCTCTGATCAAGAGTCAGTACTCGTCTGCGCTTCAGGGTGTATTCAGCGTCCATGTACTCAAAGGTCGCCCTGGCGTCATGACAGTCATTGATCCGCAGGCTGAGGAAGCTGTCGTCAAGCAGCCGTTCGTTGAGGCTGGGGATTACATCGCGCTGGTAACCAGCGAAGAAGATAACGCGGTTTACAACTTCAACCTGTTGTTCGCCTTCAATAGAAGTTCAAAGCAGTTTGAGCTAAAGCATATATTGCAGTTGGTTAACAACGAGTATTGCGATCGCTCGCTCATCAGCGTGGCGGAGTTGCCGGTGCGGACATTGGGCTCTATCACTCTGGCGTCCTTCGATGGGTTCGAGGCTCTTCAAAAGCTGCGGGCTGCGAACATTAGCGGACCTCAGGGCGGTTATAAAAAACTCATGACTGTCTATTCGGCGGACCTGCTGGATACGGCGCTGGCGGCGTATCGGAAGGGTGACAGCAGCTCTTTCAAAAGAGTGATGAGTGAGGCACTGATGGGGGATGACTCACATGGCGCGTGCTCTCCGGAGAGTTATATCACCGGAAAGTACTACTTCCGACAGCATCCTGGCTGGTCCAACGACCTTGGTTTTTTACTCGGCGAAGCGGGTTACTACGTAGAGTCCATTGAACTGTTGAATGCGGTAATTGCACACAACCCAGAGCGGACGGTGGCTTACCTGAATCTCGCAGATAGCTATTGGGCTATGAACGATAAAGAACGAGCGGTGCCGGCGTACAAGCAATACGCATCGCGTATGTCGGAAGCGGGAAAGGCGTCGAAGATTCCTGCGCGGGTAACTGAGCGCAGTGTTAGTGGATCCGGATCATGATCAAACTCAAGACGTTCTTTGAGCTGATCGCGGGTGTTTTTTTGGCTGCTTCGCTGGTTCCAGCACATGCGCAGGAAGCCTGCAATCACGACAGCTTTACCAATCGCGATTTGATCATCTGCGGTCAGCAGACATTCGAGAAAGTCGATGCAGTCTTGAATGAGCAATATAAGAAAGCGCTGGTTAGTTTGTCGTCTGCGGAAAAGATGCAACTCAAAGAAGTGCAGAAGAAATGGGTGCGTTTCAAAGAAGGATTTTGCGAGGAGATCTATCAAGGTACGTTCCCGGGTGCTGAAGCGCCGATTGATAGGCTTGGGTGTCTGGTGCAAACAACCAACGCACGTTTGGGAGAGTTGATTGCTCTGCAAACCGGTTTACCGCTGGACGGTTTTTACAAAGCCGCCACGGCCATGGCTGGGGCAGGACCGGGAAAAAGGTCTGGCGACTTCGATGGAGCGATTGGGTGGAGCCGCCTTCGACGATCCGCTTTGGAAACAATACGCTGATGGGCACTGCGAAATGGCTGGTCGGCTGTTTCGTGAAGACTTTGCTTATTGCATTGTTCGTATGCGTTTTCAGTTGCCTATGAATCGTTGATGCAATGATTGGTTTAAAAGCCTTTCCTGCGTTTTGTTTACCTGTCCGCTGACAGAAGAGGACTCAATATTCCCTTGTAGTTGACTTGTTATTGGGGGAGCCGCGCCTCTAATATCCGCTCAAATCGCGATACCCGCAGGGTCTCTATGAAAAAGTCCAAACATGAACCAAAGCCGATGATGGCTGCCCGGTTCCAGGCTGAAGCTCGTGAAGTTTTGGCCAAGCGCTCTGGTAAGCGCAGCCGCTTTCTGGATGTTGCGTTGGCCAAAGGTTCTGATTTTGAGCCAGTCGGTCGACTGGCTGGTTGAAGGTTTTCGGATTCTCAAAAAAGCTGCCGTGATTGGCAGCTTTTTTGTGTCTGGGTTTTTACAGGTAGTTGCAGAAAGGGGACTTAATGTCCCCTTTTTTCATCCACAAATCTCGCTACGGCTTGGCCGCCACGCTTCGCACTTCAATCTGGTCGAGCGTCCCTTCCACCATCAGTCGCACGCCGTCCGCCATTCTGCTCAGGGCCAGTGCCACCGAGCGGCGTGAGCCGTGGAGGTCGTCGGCGAGGTCGCAGGCGATGACGCTGATGGACAGGAGGTCTTCGGAGGCGTTGGCCATGAGGGCTTCGGCGTCGGTGCCGGGGGAGAGTTTGAAGAGGCCGTTCTCACGTTTGGGATGCGGTTCGACGGCTGGTTTGAAATGGTGGTCGAGGGCGCGCTCGGCGGCTTCGTGGAATTTCTTTGATTCCAGGGTTTCGTAGGGCGAAACGTCTGGGTTTTCGGGGGGATTGGGTGTTGGTTTGATCATGGTGCAGCTTCCTGAAGTTATGAGGCCGACACCAATTCGCTTTGCACTTCGAATAGGTGGCAGCTGTGCGTTGGTGTGCAAGACCGGTTCAGGAACCCGGCAGACCCGAAGGTCTCCGACGCACAGCCGCCATAACGATCGGGAGCATAGGAAAACGCTCGGCGAAACGCCACTAACGATTGTGCACCTGAACCGGACTTGCACGTCCGAGTCACCGATTTTGCGGCGACCCACAGAGCCTATCCCCACCGCACCAACTCGCCTAGTTCATGGACAGCACCGCACTTTGCAGGAAATTTCCCATAGATTCGCGGGCCGGAAGATCAAAAGATCGCAGGCTTCGCCGGCTCCTACAGGGATGTGTTTCAACAGGTGTAGGAAAGGTGAGTGGTGAGACGCGGAGCGTTTCGGGATGCATTCCCACGCGGAGCGGGGGAACGATCAGGGGGGAACGTTGAATCGTGACTTGGTGGTCATCGTGCGGGGATTGGACCGCATCCTCTTCCAACAGTGGCAGATAGTGGCGTTATTGTGCGAATCCCCTACACTGCCCCGGCCGTTCATTTCCCTTTTGAGGCTGTGCGCATGAAATTTCGTTTTCTTCTGTGGATGATGGGTTTGTTGATGGGTAAGGCCAGCCGGACAAATCCTGCGTTCCAGCAGCAGTTGGGTGACAAGGATCTGGTGTTTCAGCTGCAGACGCTGGATGGGAAAGTGGCGCGGCATTTCGTGGTCAAGGATCAGCGCATCACCAGCAAGTCTGGCGTGGTGGCTGAGCCGGCGTTTGCGATTGCGTTTAAAGATGCCGGTTATGGCTTTGCCACGATGCAGGCGAAGAACAAGCAGTTGGCGTTTATGCAGGGGATTCAGGACAAGTCGATCCAGCTCAAGGGCAATCCGGCGCTGGTGATGTGGTTTCAGGGGTTGATGAAGTATTTGGTGCCGAGGAAGGCTAAGCCTAAGGCTTGAGCCTTTGGTGACGCGGAGCGTCACGGGATGCATTCCCACGCGGAGCGTGGGAACGATCAGGGGCGGTCAGGGAGACCGAGTTGGATTCTTCGCGAGCAGGCTCGCTCCCACAGGGATTTTGGTGATCCTTGGGGGAGCGGGCCTGTTTTGTTTAGGCCTGGCTGAACTGCGAGGCCAGTTCGCGTAGCAGCACTTCGGCTTCTAGGACTTTGCTGACCACGTCGTTGGCTTTTTCGCGAGTCAGGCCGACGCGTTCGAGCAGCGCGTCGGGGATGTCTTCGTCGGGCCCCGAGCCAATCCCGCGGCTACGCAACAGGCGCACGGCCAGGCAGACGAGGTTCGGGTATTCGGCGTAGGCGCCGTCGTAGCTTGGGTCGTGCTGGAAGCGCAGGGCGGTGGCCAGCTCATCCGGCATGTCCCAGTAGCGCATCAGCCACGAGCCGATCTGTTCACGGCTGATACCGAGCAGGTGTTGCTCGATGTAGCTGTGGCACAGGTGCGGGTTGACCTCCAGGTGGCGGCAGATCAGCGAGAAGTGCGGCGGGAACACGTGGGCCAGCAGCAGGTAGCCGAAGTTGTGCAGCAGACCGGCCAGATACGTCAGGCCGGCTTCCGGGCGCTGGGCGCGCGGCATGGCGCGGGTCAGGCCTTCGATGACGGCGGCGGTGTAGATCGACTGCTGCCAGTACGGCGTGGTGTGTTGCGGGTGGTCTTTCGGCAGGCTCAGAGTCTTGCCGAGGGCCAGGCCCAGTGCGAGGTTGATCACCAGATCGAAGCCGAGCACGCGGACGATCGCGTCTTCAACCGAACGAATCTTGCCCGGCGAGGCGTAGTACGGCGACGCCGCCCAGCTCACCACTTGCGCGGCCAGCGCCGGGTCCGTTTCAACGACGCCGGTGATGTCGTCGATGGTAGCGTTGGGGTCAACACGCAGCTTGATGATTTTTTGTGCGGTTTCGGCCAGCGGCGGAATTTCGATGGTCGCTTCCAGACGCTGCTGAATGCGCCGCGCGGTGAACGCTTGCACGGCTTGGGTGATTTCCTCGCGGTCATCGTCCGGGCGGTCGAGGTTCGGGCGGATGCTGCTCAGGGCTTCGCCGAAGTTGGCGGCGCTGGCCTTGGTCAGCATGGTCTTGAAGTCTTCGCTGGCGATTTCCAGCAGCAGGCCCGGTTCGCCGGAGTTGATCAGCAACTTCGGCTCACGCAGCAGGCTTTCTTCGTAGAGGCACGGCGAACTGGTCAGCGCTGGCAGGCCTGGGAGCAGGCTCAGGCTATGTTTGCCGAGCATTTTTTCCAGGCGCTCGGTGGAGACGGCGGTGAGACGACGGCCCGTCAGTTCGGCGAGGCGGTTGAGGTCGAGCAATTGGCTCTGCGGAAACAGCACCATCAGCGCGCCGACGGCGTCGTCCAGCAACACGGCTTGTACCTTGCGCGATGCATTGAGGCCGTGGTGGTCGAGCACTTCTTCGTAGGCGATGCCCAGTTTGCCTAGCAGCAGCCGAATGACAGACGGCGCGTGCGGGGATTCGGGGGCGAGAGCGGCTTCGGTCATGATCTGTATCCGTTTTTGAAACAATGGCAGGAGTATAACCAGCTTGGTCAGAACGATCTGTCAGAAACTGCGACGGTGCTCACACTTGGCCGTATTGCTGCCCGTGGCGCAACCAGCGATCGAGTAATGGGCTGACGTGGGTTGGCCAGCGTTCCAGCAGGGCTTGGGCCGCGTCGCGGACGGCGGGCAGCAGGTCGGCGTCGCGCATCAGGTCGGCGACTTTGAATTGCAGAAGGCCGGTCTGGCGGGTGCCGAGCATTTCCCCGGGGCCGCGCAGTTCGAGGTCTTTTTCGGCGATGACGAAGCCGTCGTTGGTCTCGCGCATGATGCCCAGGCGCTGGCGACCGATCTGCGACAGCGGTGGATGGTAAAGCAGCACGCAATGGCTGGCGGCGCTGCCCCGGCCGACACGGCCGCGCAACTGGTGCAGTTGCGCGAGGCCGAGGCGCTCGGGGTTTTCGATGATCATCAGGCTGGCGTTGGGCACGTCGACACCGACTTCAATCACCGTGGTGGCGACCAGCAGTTGCAGGTTGCCGGCCTTGAATTCGGCCATGACGGCGGCTTTCTCGACGGGTTTCATGCGCCCGTGGATCAGCCCGACTTTCAGTTCGCCGAGGGCGAGGGTGAGGTCTTCGAAGGTGGTTTCGGCGGCCTGACAGGTCAGCTCTTCGGATTCTTCAATCAGCGTGCACACC
The DNA here is from genome assembly GCF_031882575.1 of Pseudomonas sp. VD-NE ins. Taxonomy (NCBI): domain Bacteria; kingdom Pseudomonadati; phylum Pseudomonadota; class Gammaproteobacteria; order Pseudomonadales; family Pseudomonadaceae; genus Pseudomonas; species Pseudomonas sp. VD-NE ins. The sequence continues at coordinate 6,451,648 of NZ_CP134772.1, read as the reverse complement.
CAATAGGCCTGACGCCCTTCGGCGCAGGCACCGCGCACGCGTTCGATGACTTCGACGCGGCGGGTGTCGGTGACCAGCACGGTATTGACCGGGGTTCGACCGGGCGGCAGTTCGTCGAGGATCGAGGTGTCGAGGTCGGCGTAGGCGCTCATCGCCAATGTGCGCGGAATCGGTGTGGCGGTCATGATCAGTTGATGCGGGCACATGCGCCCGCCGACGCCTTTCTGCCGCAGCGCCAGACGCTGTTGCACGCCGAAGCGGTGCTGTTCGTCGATGATTACCAGCGCGAGGTTCTTGAATTGCACTTCGTCCTGGAACAGCGCGTGGGTGCCGACCACCATGGGCGTACCGCTGGCGATTTGTTCCAGCGCGGCGACGCGGTTCTTGCCTTTGAGCTTGCCGGCCAGCCAAGCGACGTCAATGCCCAGCGGTTCGAGCCAGCGCTTGAAGGTGATGAAGTGCTGTTCGGCGAGGATCTCGGTTGGCGCCATCAGCGCAACCTGATAACCGGCCTCCAGCGCTTGCAGTGCCGCAAGGGCGGCGACCACGGTTTTACCCGCGCCGACGTCACCCTGAATCAGCCGCAGCATCGGTTCGTGCTGGCTGAGGTCGTAGGCGATTTCGTTGCCGACGCGCTGCTGGGCGCCGGTCGGGTTGAAGCCAAGATTCGCCAGATATTTCGGCGGCAGCTTTTTCGCTTTCGGCATCGCCGGCGCGCGCAAAGAACGCATGCTTTCTCGCAGACGTTGCTGTGACAGTTGGTGCGTCAGCAACTCTTCGAAGGCCAGACGATGCTGCGCCCAGTGATGACCGAGGGCGAGTTCGTCGACGTCGGCATCGGCGGGCGGGTTGTGCAGGTAGCGGATCGCGTCGGCCAGCGGCGCCAATTGATAGTCGCGCGCCAGTTCGGTCGGCAGCCAGTCGGGCAGGGTGTCTGGCTTGAGCATGGTCAACGTCTGCATGCACAACTGACGCAGACGCGCTTGGGTCAGGCCTTCGGTGAGCGGGTAGACCGGGGTCAGGGTTTCATCGACTGGCGGCGGTTCGTCACCGGTAATGGCGCGGTATTCCGGGTGGTAGATTTCCAGTCCTGACGCGCCGGGCCGGGCTTCGCCGTAGCAGCGCACCCGCGTGCCGCGCTTGAGGCCTTCTTTCTGTGCGTTGCTGAAATGGTAGAAGCGCAGACTGAGACCGCCGGTGCCGTCCTGCAAGCGTACGACAAGGCTGCGGCGTCGGCCCATGACCACATCGGCGCCGCTGACGGTGCCTTCGACCACGGCGTCCTGTCCCGGTCGCAGCGCGCCGATCGGCACCACACGGGTGCGATCCTGATAACGCAGCGGCAGGTGGAACAGCACGTCCTGCAGATTCTCCAGGCCGACCTTGGCCAGTTTCTCGGCCATGGCTTCGCCGACACCCTTGAGTGCCGTCACCGACACTTGCGACAGCTCAGTCATGACGCTCGCTTAACCGGCTGTAACCGGTGCCGCTGGCTTGGCCACCGAACACAGGCGAATGGAATCGGCGAGGATCTCGATGGCTTTCGGCCGCGGGAAGCTCGCGCGCCAGGCAATGGCCACGGTGCGGAACGGCACCGGCGGCGACAGCGGACGCACTTCGATCACGCCCGGGGCGTAGTGATGGCTGTCGACCGCCGACAACGGCAGGATCGAAATGCCCAGACCGGACGCGACCATGTGCCGGATGGTTTCCAGCGAGCTGGATTCGACCGTGGTGTGCTTGGCGCCGTCATTGCCCTTGGTCAGGGTCGGGCAGGCTTCGAGGACCTGATCGCGGAAGCAGTGGCCTTCGCCGAGCAGCAGCAGGCTCTTGTCGTTGAGCAGGCCGGCGTCGATGGTTTCTTTTTGCGTCCACGGGTGCTGCGCCGGCATCAAGACGTAGAACGGCTCGTCGTACAGCGGAAGGGTCAGCACGTCGGCTTCGTTGAACGGCAGGGCGATGATGATCGCGTCGAGCTCACCGTTGCGCAGTTTGTCGCGCAGCACGTGGGTGAAGTTTTCTTCGATGTACAACGGCATCTGCGGGGCGACCCGATGCAGTTGTGGAATCAGGTGCGGGAACAGGTACGGGCCGACGGTGTAGATCGCGCCGACTTTCAACGGCGCGGTCAGCTGGTTCTTGCCGGCCTGGGCCAGTTCGCGAATGCCTTGCGCTTGCTCGAGGACTTTCTGCGCCTGGGCGACGATACCTTCGCCGACCGGGGTCAGGCGCACGGCGCTTTTGCTGCGCTCGAAAATCAGCACACCGAGTTCGTCTTCAAGCTTTTTCACGCCCACCGACAGGGTCGGCTGGCTGACGTGGCAACGTTCGGCGGCGTGGCCGAAATGCTGCTCTTGGGCGAGGGTAACGATGTAGCGTAATTCTGTGAGGGTCATAGCAAGCGTCCATGAAGATGCGGGCCAAGCATACCGGCTGCAATCGATAGACGCACGTTATCAGACTGAGTGGGGAGTGCGACACCGGGCAATGTAGGTTTGCCGCTCGCAGATACGCAAAAGGCACCTTTCGGTGCCTTCTGACTGGGTTCTCTTGGCTGGCGGAGAACCTTGTGGGAGCTGGCTTGCCAGCGATAGCGGTGGGTCAGTCAATAAATCCTACTCTGACACGCTGCAATCGCTGGCAAGCCAGCTCCCACAGGGTATTGCGGTGTTGCTTAGCGGCGGCGTTCCAGGGAATAAACAAACGGCGCAACAATTTCGATCGAGCCATTGTTCAGCATGTCGGCCGGTGGCTTGGGCAGCGGTTGTGCGCGGCGGATCATTTCCAGGGTTGCCCGGTCCAGATCAGCGTTGCCGGAGCGGCCCACCAGTTCGAACGACAATACGTTACCTTCGCCATCCACCACAAAGCGCAGACGGTTCAAGCCTTCCTTGCCGCGTGCCTGAGCACTGGCCGGGTACTTTTTGTACTTGGCCAAATGCGCGAGCAGGGTGCCTTGCCAACTGGCCTTGGCAGCCATCTGAGCCGGCGACGGACCCGGTGCAGGCTGGGCGGATTTCTCCGTCGGTGCCTGAGTCGGTTGGGTGTCGGCCGGTTTTTCCTCGGAAGGTTTTTCCTTCGGCGGATCAGGCAGCTTCTTCTCGACCGGCTTCGGCGGTTTAGGCTTGGGCTTTGGCTTGGGTTTCTGCACCGCGATTTCGGCTTTCGGTGCTTCGGCCAGCTTCGGAATCGGCAACTCTTCCACCGGAGCCGGTGGCTGCGGCGGTGTGACGACTTTCGGCGGAGCAGGCGGTGGCGGGGCCGGAACCGGGGCCAGCTCGACCATCATTGCCTGTGGGGGCAATTCGATGGGCGGGCGGGCGGTCCAGTTCAGTGCCAGCGCGATGGCCAGCGCATGCACGCCCAGCACCACGGCCAGGCTACCGCTGTAACGCGTCAGCTTATGGCGCGTCGTGATCATTTCTTGGCTGCCGTCTCAAGTCCGACCAGACCGACCTTCAGGTAACCGGCAGAGCGCAGCTTGTCCATCACGCTCATGAGGTCGCCGTAATCCACGCCTTTGTCGGCCTGGAAGAAGATGGTGGTGTCTTTCTTGCCCTGAGTCTTGGCGTCGAGCACGGCGCCAAGGGTTTCGGCTTTGACTTCATCATCGCCGATGTACAGGCGCTGGTCAGCCTTGACGCTGAGGAACACCGGTTTCTCTGGCCGCGGCGCCGGTTTGGCGGTCGAGGCAGGCAGGTCGACTTTGATGTCTACGGTGGCCAATGGAGCGGCCACCATGAAGATGATCAACAGCACCAGCATCACGTCGATGAACGGCGTGACGTTGATTTCGTGGTTCTCGGCCAGATCGTCGTCTGCGCCTTCTTTCAAATGCAGGCCCATGGCCGATTACCCCACTTTGACCATGTGCGGCTGCGAGCTGCGCTCAGGCTGGTGATCGAGGTCACGGCTGACCAGCAGCAGCACTTCTGCCGAGGCATCGGAAACCTGCGCCTTGTAACCGGCGATGGAGCGGGCAAAGACGTTGTAGATCACTACCGCAGGAATCGCCGCAACCAGACCCAATGCAGTGGCCAGCAGCGCTTCAGCAATACCGGGCGCGACGACAGCAAGGTTGGTGGTCTGGGTTTTGGCGATGCCGATGAAGGAATTCATGATGCCCCACACGGTGCCGAACAGGCCCACGAACGGCGCGGTGGAACCGATTGTGGCGAGGACGCCGGTGCCGCTGCTCATGTTGCGACCGCAGGCTGCTACCAGACGCTCGAGACGGAAGCTGACGCGTTCCTTGATGCCTTCTTTCTCGCGGCTGTTGACCGACAGGCGCATCTCCTCGAGCGCGTCGTGCACCAGCAGATTGGCGAGGGTGCCTTCCTTGCCGGCGGTGGCGCTGGCTTCTTTAAGGGTGGTGGCTTTTTTCAGAGCAGCGATTTCGCCACGCAGACGACGCTTGGCGCCCATCAGCTCGAAGCCTTTGGCGATCCAGATGGTCCAGGTGATGATGGAAGCGATGGCCAGACCGATCATCACGATTTTCACGATGATGTCGGCGTTCTGGTACATGCCCCACGGCGACAGGTCGTGGGCCATGCCCAGGCTGTTGTCGGCTTCGAGAACTTCAGGAACGTCGGCAGCGTCAACTGCTTGCACTGGATCGGCAGCGGCCGGGGCAGCCGGAGCGGCGGCTGGTGTGCTTTGTTCGGTGGCGGCTGGCGTTGCAGGTGTCTGGGCGTCGGCGAAAGCGGCAGTCGGCGCCAGCATCAAGCTGAGCAGCAGAGCCACCACTGCGCTCCAGGCGCGAGGTCGATTGGTTGGCGAAGCGGGGATTTGATTACGTGTCATGCTGGCCGGACCTGAGATAGAAAAACGTTGATGCTCTTCCAGGCCTCGTGAGGCCGAGAACAAAAGTGGCGTGCATTATTGCAAGTAATTCTTGTTAACAAAAGTAATAGAGTATCTTTTTTTCCTGCATTGCTAGCCGCTCGTCCTGTCCCGAGGCTAGTCTGTGTCTTTCCGATAGGAGTTTTTTGATGTCCGCGCCTTCTGTTTTGATTGCCGGTTGTGGTGATGTCGGCAGTCGTCTGGCCAAGCAATTGCTGGCGGCTGGCTGGGAAGTTCATGGCCTGCGCCGGGATGTTTCAAAGCTGCCTGCTGGGGTGATTGGCGTTGCCGGCGACCTGTTCAACGAAGACTGCCCGGCGACCTGGCCGGTGGGTGCCGTGGACTATCTGGTGTATTGCGCCGCTGCGACCGATCACGATGAGGCCGGTTATCGCGCGGCTTATGTGCAGGGTTTGCAGAATGTGCTGAGCTGGCTGGATGACTATGGGCAGGTGCCTGAGCGGCTGTTGTTTGTATCCAGCAGCAGTGTTTATGGGCAGCAGGAGGGTGAGTGGGTTGACGAGACATCGGCGACGGTCGCTGCGGGTTATTCCGGGCGGTTGATGCTCGAAGCGGAGCAAGTGGCGCTGAACAGTGGCATTCCTGCGAGCATTCTGCGTTTGACCGGGATCTACGGGCCGGGCCGCGAATGGCTGCTGACCCAGGTACGTCGCGGTTATCGCGTGGCGGTTGATCCGCCGCTGTATGGCAATCGGATTCATGCTGACGACGCGGCAGGATTGCTGGCGTTCCTGTTGGAGAAAGATCGGCAGGGCGTGAAGCTGGAGGATTTCTACATCGGTGTCGACGATGCGCCCGCGCCGTTAGCGGAAGTCGTAGGCTGGTTGCGTGAGTATCTGGGCGTTACCGAATGGTCTGAAGATGCCAGTGTGCGGCGCACCGGCAGCAAGCGCTGCAGCAATGGCCGGGCGAAAGCGTTGGGCTGGACGCCAACGTACCCAAGTTACCGCGAAGGCTACGCCGCGATCCTCGAAGGTAAATGCTGACTTCCTGACAACGCAAAACAACTGTGGGAGCGAGCCTGCTCGCGAATGCGGTGGGTCAGGCAACATTGCTTTGACTGACACGCTGCTTTCGCGAGCAGGCTCGCTCCCACATTTGATCTTCAGCGGTTTCAGAAGCGGGTTACTGCTTCTCCAGCAACCACTTGCGCTCGCCCGGCGTGTACTGCGGCATCTCATCCGCCTGCGCCGTGTTCACGGCCTGGAAAATCTCCAGTTCCTTGCCCTTGCGCGCAAAGATGTAGGCATTGCCCTGACCGTTGAGCTGCAACCACATGTTGTCGTTGGTGCTGCTCATCGACGCGCAATCGCCCGCCAGGCACAGGGCATAACGGTCGGCCCCCGGTAAACCGGAAACCTGGCCATCAGCCTGGAACTGCACGGTGCCGCCTTCGCCCTGACCGCTGGCGATTGTCCAGTTGCCGCCCATGTAGGCGGAATACAGCGCGCGTTCGAAACTGGCGCCAATCGGTGCGCCTTCCGGCACCGGAATCTGTGCACGGTCGAACACCTGCTCGGGTTCGTTCTCGCTGGCGGCTTGCTGCAGTTGTCCGCCGTCGCGTTTCAGCTCGCTGGCGGAGCTGCCATAGAAGTCGACTTTCCAGGCGCCGGATTTTTCACCCAGCAGCCGTCCTTCGACGTTCTCAAAACCGTTGGTGTAGCGTGCCTGACTGGCCTTGGTGTTGACGTCCCATTCCAGGTTCGGGCCGTAAGCCTGAAGCGCTTCGCGCAGGGGGCCGCCCTTGGCTGCGGCATCGATCGCCACCTGATTGATCCAGGTGCCGCTGATGTCACGGTCGGCAGGGTTGCTGGCGCAGCCGCCGAGGAAAATGGCGAGCAGCGGGAGGGCTAGCGCTTTGCGCATGGTGGAGTCCTTTCAAAACCTTTTCTTGCAGAGCAGTCGGCGCGGCTTTGAAGGCCGCGCCGTGCGCATCACTCGATGACCAGAATGGCATCCATTTCAACCTGCGAACCCTTTGGCAGGGCAGCCACGCCAATGGCGGCGCGAGCCGGGTACGGCTGGTCGAAGTACTTGCCCATGATCTCGTTGACCTTGGCGAAGTGGCTCAGGTCGGTGAGGAAGATGTTCAGTTTGACGATGTCCTTGAACGAACCGCCAGCAGCTTCGGCCACGGCCTTCAGGTTCTCGAACACCTGGACGGTCTGGGCTTCGAAGCCTTCAACCAGTTCCATGGTTTTTGGGTCCAGAGGAATCTGGCCCGACATGTAAACGGTGTTGCCAGCCTTGATCGCCTGGGAGTAAGTGCCGATGGCGGCCGGGGCCTTGTCGCTGGTGATAACAGTCTTGGTCATGTATGACTCCTTGTAATGGTTGAGTTATGCACGCATGCGGGTGATGCGGATCACCCCGGTCAGGGCGCGCAGCTTCTTGATCACGCGGGCCAGGTGCACACGGTCGTGAACGCTGACCACCAACTGGACAACGCTGATGCGACCATCGCGTTCGTCCATGCTGATTTTCTCGATATTGCCGTCGGCGGCGTTGACGCTGCTGGCCAGCAGGGCGATCAGGCCGCGCTGATGCTCCAGCTCGACACGCAGCTCGACGTTGAATTCGCCGGTGACATCCTTGGCCCACGAGAGCTGGATGCATTTTTCCGGGTTGTGCCGGATTTCGCTGATGTTGCGGCAGTTGTCCAGGTGCACGACCATGCCTTTGCCCGCCGACAGGTGCCCGACAATCGGGTCGCCCGGGATCGGCGTGCAGCATTTGGCGTAGCTGAGCACCAGGCCTTCGGTGCCGCGAATCGCCAGCGGCCCTTCCGGGCTTGGCAACTGTTCGCCTTCGCCCAGCAGGCGGCGGGCGACCACATAGGCCATGCGATTGCCCAGGCCGATATCTTCAAGCAAATCTTCGATCAATTCGAGGCGGTACTCGGTGAGCATCGCCTTGACGCGTTCGGCCGGGATCTTCTCAAGCGAACTGTCGAAGCCGTTGAGTACCTTGTTCAGCAGGCGTTCGCCGAGGCTGATGGACTCGGAGCGCCGCTGCAATTTCAGCGCGTGGCGGATGTGCGTGCGCGCCTTGCCGGTGACCACGAAGTTGAGCCACGCCGGGTTCGGCCGTGCGCCGGGTGCGCTGACGATCTCGACCGTGGAGCCGCTTTGCAGCGGTTCGGACAGCGGTGCGAGACGACGGTTGATCCGGCAGGCGATGCAACTGTTGCCGACGTCGGTGTGGACCGCGTAGGCAAAATCGACCGCCGTGGAGCCTTTCGGCAGCTCCATGATCCGGCCTTTCGGCGTGAAGACGTAAACCTCGTCCGGGAACAGGTCGATCTTCACGCTCTCGATGAATTCCAGCGAGTTGCCGGCACGCTGCTGCATTTCCAGCACGCCTTTGACCCACTGGCGGGCGCGGGCGTGAGTGCCTTTCGGCTGCTCGTCACCGCTGGACTTGTACAGCCAATGGGCGGCGATGCCGTTGTTGGCCATCTCTTCCATTTCGCGGGTGCGGATCTGGATCTCGATCGGTACGCCGTGCATGCCAAACAATGTGGTGTGCAGCGACTGATAGCCGTTGGCCTTGGGGATCGCGATGTAATCCTTGAAGCGCCCCGGCAACGGTTTGTACAAATTATGTACAGCACCGAGCACGCGGTAGCAGGTATCGACCTTGTCGACGATGATCCGGAACGCATAGACGTCCATGATCTCGTTGAAGGCCCGACGCTTGCCGCGCATTTTCTTGTAGATGCCGTAGAGGTGTTTCTGGCGACCGCTGACTTCGCCCTGGATGCCGTCGATGGCGAGGCAATGGCCAAGGGATTCTTCGATCTTGTTGACGATTTCCTTGCGGTTGCCCCGGGCGCGTTTGACCGCCTGGTAGATCCGCGCGGAACGCATTGGGTGCATCGCCTTGAAGCCGAGGTCTTCGAATTCGATGCGGATCGCATGCATGCCCAGCCGGTTGGCGATGGGCGCGTAGATTTCGAGGGTTTCCTTGGCAATGCGCCGGCGTTTTTCCCCGGACAGCACTTCAAGCGTGCGCATGTTGTGCAGACGGTCAGCGAGTTTGACCAGGATCACGCGAATATCGCGCGCCATGGCCATGGCCATTTTCTGGAAGTTTTCCGCCTGGGCTTCGGCCTTGGTCTCGAAATTCATCTGGGTCAGTTTGCTGACCCCGTCGACCAGTTCGGCCACGGTTTCACCGAACTGCGCTTGCAGCGCTTCTTTGGCGATACCGGTGTCTTCGATCACGTCATGCAGCATCGCGGCCATCAGGCTCTGATGGTCCATGTGCATGTCGGCAAGAATGTTTGCCACCGCAAGAGGGTGGGTGACGTACGCCTCGCCGCTGCGACGGCGTTGACCGTCATGGGCTTGTTCGGCGTAGAAATACGCTCGGCGGACCAGGTTGACCTGGTCATTGCCGAGGTAGGTCGATAAGCGATCGGCGAGGGCGTCTATGCTCGGCATGATGACTCCTGCCGTAAGCTGTGATCCCGCGCCGTGCTACGTCGACCAGGCATAGGCTTAGACGGCCTCGTTGGACTCGTCCTCGAACGCTGCGAACAGCGGCTCATCGTGGACGATTTCCTGCTCGGCGATGAACTCGTAGCTCATCAGGCCTTCAGCGATTTCACGCAGCGCTACAACGGTAGGCTTGTCGTTTTCCCACTGGACCAGTGGCTCTTTGCCGCCGGTGGCCAGTTGACGGGCACGCTTGGTGGACAGCATGACCAGTTCAAAACGGTTTTCCACGTGGTTCAGGCAGTCTTCAACGGTTACGCGGGCCATGGTATTCCTCGGAGCGAATGCAATATGCGCGCTGCCCGGGTGGGCGAGCGGACTGAGCAGTTTAAAAAATCACCAGCGATTAGGGAAGCGCTGATTTTTTGACCAGACCCTTCGACGCGCTGCAAGTACCAATGTAAAGCGCTTGCAGCGGTTTTGGGAAGTGCTGATTAACCGAGCAATTCGGCCAGCAATTTGCCGAAACGTACCTGCTGGCGTTTCTGTTGCAGCTGATTGGCGCGGAAAATCGCCTTCAAATCGTCCAGTGCGTGAGCAAAATCGTCGTTGATGATCAGGTAGTCGTACTCGACATAGTGACTCATCTCGCTGACCGCTTCGCGCATCCGGCCGTCGATGATCTCATCGCTGTCCTGGCCGCGATTGGTCAGGCGCTGGTGCAGGGCCTGAAGCGACGGCGGCAGGATGAAGATCGAGCGTGCTTGCGGCATCAGCTTGCGTACTTGCTCGGCGCCTTGCCAGTCGATTTCCAGAATCAGGTCGTGACCTTCGTCCAGCGTCTGCTGGAGGCGGCTTTGCGAGGTGCCGTAGAAGTTGCCGAAGACTTCGGCGCGTTCGAGGAAGTCGCCGTGCTCGCCCATTTTCACGAACTCTTCGCGGGTCACGAAGTGATAGTTCACGCCGTCCACTTCACCCGGACGCATGGCGCGGGTGGTGTGGGAAACCGAAACGCGAATTTCCGGTATGGCGTCGGTCAAAGCCTTGACCAGGCTGCTCTTGCCCGCGCCCGAAGGCGCAGAAATGATGTACAGGGTGCCGGTGCTGTGGGTCATGTCGGGGTAGCCTTACTCAATATTCTGCACTTGTTCACGCATCTGCTCGATCAACACCTTGAGGTTGACGGCGGCCTGGGTGCTGCGCGGGTCGAAGGCCTTGGAGCCCAGTGTGTTGGCTTCGCGGTTGAGTTCCTGCATCAGGAAGTCCAGGCGCCGACCGGCGGCACCACCGGATTTGAGCACCCGGCGCACTTCAATGATGTGTGTGCTCAGGCGATCCAGTTCTTCGGCCACGTCGCTCTTTTGCGCGAGGATGACCATTTCCTGTTCGAGACGCTGCGGATCCAGCTCGGCCTTCATGTCGGCGAAGCGGTCGAGGACTTTCTGGCGCTGGGTGGCGAGCATCTGCGGCACCAGTTCACGCAGGGTCACCACGTCTCCTTCAATGGAGGTCAGGCGCTCGTTGATCAGGCGTGCCAGCTCCGCGCCTTCGCGCTCGCGGCCAGCCTTCAGCTCTTTCAGGCCTTGATTGAACAAGGCCAGCGCGTCGGCGTTCAATGCCTGCGGGTCAGTCGCATCGCCTACCAGCACTCCGGGCCAGGCCAGCACTTCCAGCGGATTCAGTGCGGCAGGATTCTTGATCAGGCCGGCAATGGTCTCGGCCGCAGCGACCAGTTGCGCGGCGCGCTCGCGATCGACTTGCAGGGTTTTGCCGGTGCTTTCTTCGGTGAAGCGCAGGGTGCATTCGAGTTTGCCCCGCGACAGGCCTTGACGCAGCGCTTCACGCACTGCGCCCTCGAGGTCGCGAAATGACTCCGGCAGGCGCAGATGGGGTTCAAGGTAGCGGCTGTTGACCGAGCGCAGTTCCCAGCTCAGGGTGCCCTGTGCGCCGGCTTTTTCGACGCGGGCGAAGGCGGTCATGCTGTGTACCATGGCGGTGACCTCGCAATGCAGATCGGCGCAGCAGGATGTTCCGCAGGCTCGATATCAATGAATTTAAGCCGACTGGCAGCAAAGGCGCAGGATTGTAGCGCAGTGCGGCGAATGCGCCCAAACACACGGTGTGACAAAGGGCTGCAGCCCGTCGGTAACGGGTGTTTCAGGGCCTTCGGTCGTCGCCTGGATTTTTTAACGAGTGCCCAGGCGCGGTGCAGCGCTCTATAATGCTCGGCAGTTTTCCGTCCCCAGTACAGGTATTCCCTATGAAACGTCCAAGTGGTCGCGCTGCCGATCAGCTCCGCTCGATCCGCATTACCCGCAACTACACCAAACACGCCGAGGGATCTGTACTGGTCGAATTCGGTGATACCAAAGTCATCTGCACCGTCAGCGTCGAAAATGGCGTGCCGCGCTTCCTCAAAGGCCAGGGCCAAGGCTGGTTGACTGCCGAGTACGGCATGCTGCCGCGCGCCACTGGCGAGCGTAACCAGCGCGAAGCGAGCCGTGGCAAGCAGGGCGGCCGCACCCTGGAAATCCAGCGTCTGATCGGGCGTTCCCTGCGCGCTGCGCTGGACATGTCCAAGCTGGGCGACGTGACCCTGTACGTCGATTGCGACGTGATCCAGGCTGATGGTGGCACCCGCACCGCTTCGATCACCGGCGCTATGGTTGCACTGGTTGATGCGCTGAAAGTGATCAAGAAGCGTGGCGGCCTGAAGGGCGGCGATCCGCTCAAGCAAATGATCGGCGCTGTATCGGTCGGCATGTATCAGGGCGAGGCCGTGCTGGATCTGGACTATCTTGAGGATTCCGCCGCCGAGACGGACCTCAACGTAGTGATGACCAGCACCGGTGGTTTCATCGAAGTGCAGGGCACCGCTGAAGGCGCGCCGTTCCAGCCTGAAGACTTGAACGCGATGCTGGAACTGGCCAAGCAAGGCATGAACGAAATCTTCGAACTGCAAAAGGCTGCACTGGCCGACTGAGCAGGTTCATAACCGCAAGGAGGACGCGATGAGTGACGAGCAAGAATTACTGCCCAAGCCGAGCCAGGAGGTTCGCCAATGGGCGATGTTTTGTCACTTGTCCGCCTTGCTGGGGATCTGGATTCCGTTCGGCAATCTGATCGGACCGTTGATCCTCTGGCAGATGAAGCGCGAAACGGACCCGTTCATCGATGCTCAAGGTAAAGAGGCGCTGAATTTTCAGATCACCGTCGCCATCGCATCGTTGATCTGCTTCCTCCTGATGGTGCTGATCATCGGGTTCTTTCTGCTGGGAATACTGGCTATCGGCGCACTGGTTTTGACGATCATTGCGGGGGTGAAGGCTAATGAAGGCTTCCCGTACCGATATCCGTTTACCTGGCGGTTGATCAAATAAAAGCTCGCCAAGTTTAAAAAATGCCCTGAGATGTCAGGGCATTTTTATTTGCGCAACTAAAGTTATCTCTTCGGTATGTAGGAATAATCTTGTTGCGATGAGTGGCAAGTAACATTTTATATCAATGGCGTAATTACACTTTTGGTCACAACTGTAGTGGCTTGGTTCTGGTTCATAGCCTTGGAATCACAGATGGCGATTGTTAAAGTTGCCGGGCTAATATTTCTTCTGAAATATTAAGATATATTCAAGCCAACGAAGGCTCTTGAATTCCACAGTAATCAGTGTTGAGACAATCAGCCGGTTCATGAGGCGGGTGCAGGTAAAAAACGCGCCTCTGAATATATAGCCAAGAATAATCCCAATGATTCAGCTCGATTTTTACGGAACACTTGTGGCCGCGTCCTTAGTACTTCTGCTAGGGCGCGGGCTCGTTACGCGTGTTGGTTTTATGCGAAGTTACAATATCCCTGAGCCTGTAGCGGGTGGTCTGGTAGTTGCCTTGCTGTTGTTGCTGCTACGAACGTTCGATATTGAAATTCGTTTCGATACTTCTCTGCAGACACCTTTGATGCTGGCCTTTTTTGCCACCATTGGTCTTAGCGCAGACTTTGCCAGCTTGAAGAAAGGTGGCCGGATAGTGGGGATATTTCTCCTGGCGGTCACGGGGCTGTTGGTGGTGCAGAATGCGATGGGGATCGGGCTGGCAAAAATGCTCGGGCTCGATCCATTGATGGGGCTGCTGACCGGCTCGATCACCCTGGCGGGCGGTCACGGTACCGGTGCTGCGTGGGGCACTGTATTCAGTGAGAAGTATGGTCTGGCCTCTGCGTCCGAACTGGCGATGGCCTCTGCGACGTTTGGTTTGGTACTGGGTGGTTTGATCGGCGGGCCGGTCGCGCGTTTGCTCATCAAGCGAGTGAAGGCGCCCGGCGGCCAGCAACTGGATGCGCCACGATTGCCAAAAGGTTTTGAGCAGCCGAACAAGGAGCGCTCGATCACGCCATTCTCGTTTGTCGAAACCCTCGCGTTGATTGCAGTGAGCCTGCTGGTCGGCAATCTATTGAATGGCCTCCTGCACGGGAGCGCATTCGAGTTGCCGACGTTCGTGTGTGTTCTGTTTGTAGGCGTGGTGCTGCGCAACGGTCTTTCCGCGTTGGGCTTGTATCAGGTGTTTGAGCGTGAAGTCTCGGTGCTGGGCAATGTCAGCCTGTCGTTGTTTCTGGCGATCGCCCTGATGTCGCTAAAGTTGTGGGATCTGGCCGCACTGGCGTTGCCGATCTTCATCATTCTGGCTGTGCAGGCGCTGGTCATGGCGCTGTTCGCGATTTTCGTGACGTTCCGGGTGATGGGCAGCAACTACGATGCCGCCGTGCTGGCGGCGGGGCATTGCGGTTTTGGCCTGGGTGCCACGCCGACTGCCATTGCCAACATGCAGGCCGTGACGCAGCGCTACGGTCCCTCGCAGATCGCGTTTCTGGTAGTGCCGATGGTCGGAGCGTTCTTCATCGACATTATCAATGTCGTCGTGATCAAGCTGTACTTGATGTTGCCGTTCTTCGCCGCCGTCTGAGTTCGATTCCGCCCTGAGCGCAGGCATAAAAAATGCCCGTATCTTGCGATACGGGCATTTTTTACTGCGAAACGACGCTTAGATGGTCAGCGTCCAGTCGTAGTCGACAATCAGTGGCGCATGTTGCGAGAACCTTGGCTGACGTGGCAGGCGTGCGCTGCGCACAAAGCGCCGCAGGCCCGGGGTCAGGATCTGGTAGTCGAAGCGCCAGCCCAGATTGAGCATCTCGGCCTGTTCGTTGTCCGGCCACCAGCTGTACTGATCGCCTTCGCGGCTGACTTCGCGCAGGGCATCGACGTAGCCCATGTTGCCGACAATCTCGTCCATCCAGGCGCGCTCTGGCGCCAGGAAGCCCGGGGATTGCTGGCTGTCGCGCCAGTTTTTGATGTCGAGCTTCTGCTGCGCCACGTACAGCGAGCCACAATAAATGTACTCGCGACGTTTGCGTCGCTGTTTGTCCAGGTACTTGCCGAAATCGTCCATGAGCTTGAACTTCTGGTTCAAGTCCTCATCGCCGTTCATCCCCGAAGGGAGCAGCAAGGTGGCAATACTGACTTTGTCGAAATCTGCTTGCAGGTAGCGCCCGTAGCGGTCGGCCGTCTCGAAACCGAGACCGCTGATGACAGCCTTCGGTTGCAACCGCGAATACAAAGCCACGCCGCCTTGGGCAGGGACTTCAGCATCGCAGGCATAAAGGAAGTAGCCATCCAGTTGGAAGGCTGGGTCATCCAGTTCAAAGGCGGAGGCACGGGTGTCCTGCAGGCAGATGACGTCGGCATTCTGTGCTTGCAGCCAACTGAGCAAACCACGCTCGACTGCAGCCTGAATACCATTGACGTTCACACTGATGATCCGCATAAATGGCCCCAAAAATCGCGTGCGTGTATGATACACGGCGTCAAGCTAATTAGCTAAATCCGTGGTATTTGGGGTTTTTTTCATGCAAGCGTATCAGCGCGATTTCATTCGTTTTGCCATCGATCGCGGCGTTTTGCGCTTCGGTGAGTTCACCCTGAAGTCCGGGCGCACCAGTCCTTACTTCTTCAACGCCGGCCTGTTCAACTCGGGTTCGGCCCTCGCGCAGCTGGGGCGTTTCTACGCGGCAGCCATCGCCGAAAGCGGCATTCCCTTCGACGTTCTGTTCGGCCCGGCCTACAAAGGCATTCCGCTGGCGGCAACCACTGCCGTCGCGCTGGCCGAGCATCACGACCGTGACCTGCCATGGTGCTTCAACCGCAAGGAAGCCAAGGCTCACGGCGAGGGCGGCAGCCTGGTCGGCGCGCCGTTGACCGGTGACGTGCTGATCATTGATGACGTGATCACCGCCGGCACCGCGATCCGCGAAGTGATGCAGATCATCGCTTCCCAGGACGGCGCCAAGGCAGCCGGCGTGCTGATTGCGCTGAACCGTCAGGAGCGTGGCAACGGTGAGTTGTCGGCGATCCAGGAAGTAGAGCGTGACTTCGGTATCCCGGTGATCAGCATTGTTTCGCTGAATCAGGTGCTGGAATTCCTTGCCGATGATCCGCAGCTCAAGCAACACCTGCCAGCCGTCGAAGCATACCGCGCCCGGTTCGGCGTGTAATAACACTGGTCTGTCGCACTTCCCCTGTAGGAGCTGCCGAAGGCTGCGATCTTTTGATCTAAAAAAATCAAAAGATCGCAGCCTTCGGCAGCTCCTACAGGCGACTCGATTTAACGCAGGTTTCGCCATTTTCTGATCAGTTTCACGGTTAATCCCGCATTGATCAGCGCAAATGCCAGCAGCGCCAGCACCACCATCACGTACAACGTCCGATCCACATCAAAATCCCACAGATCCAGTTTGCTGCTGCGGACAATGCCTGCAGCGGCCGGTAGATTGACGTAAAACAACGCCACAAACGCGCACGTCAGCGGCAGCGCCCGCGAATAAAACGCCGTCCGTACTTTCTCTCGACTGCGTTTTCGGTTCAGCGGCCCCGACTGGTATTCATCCAGCGCCAACGCCTCACTGAGCGTCGGCCACGCCAGATTGAACATGAACGTGGTCAGGGTCAGCAGCAAACCACTGACCGCGACGATGTCACTGAACGGCATTGAGCCCCAACGTCGTGCAGAGTAAGGCGTGGCTGTCCTCGCTGATCTCGAACTGCCCGGCGCTGCCCTTACGCTTGGTGATGGGTTTGAATGTCGGCTCGTTCTGGGTGATCAGCATGTTCAGCTCATCGCGAATCACATCCGAACTGATGACCACCAAAAACACGGTTTGCGCGTGTTCGGCCGTCTCGATCACCGTACGCATGCTGTGTTGCAGAATGTCATCGAGTTGATTGCGAAAGCGTGACACGGTGTTTTTCAGCAGGGTTTTGCTTTGACTCTGGGTCAGCTGGAAGATCGTCGAGATCTGCGACTCGGTCGGCAATGTTTGCCCGAAGTAGCTCTGAATCAGGTAGAGCAGACGATCCTGTTTGGCCTCGTCAGCCCGGCTGGGCATGCCGCCTTCGACCAGCATTTTCAGGTATTCGGTCAGGCTGGCCTTGGCAATGCGCTGCAAGGCGTGGGTGATTTCAGCGTCGCCAATGCGCAAGGTTTTCTTGACCGGTTCCTTTTGTTCCAGCTCGAAAGCAGCGGCGTCGATCGTGAACGAGATCTGCATGGTTCAGGCGCTCCGGAGTTATTTTTTGTTCGAGGGCGTGATGACCTTGGCGCTTTTGATGTCGGCAGGCTTTTCTGGATAAGGGTCTTTGATCGCATCACCCTGGCCGGTGAGGATCTTCCAGCCATTCAACGCATGCGCCGTTTTGCGAAATTGCGGGCACGGCGGCATCGAGGTTTTGGCTTGGTTGGAATACTGATGGCCGCAATCGACGCACTCGTAAGTGCCTGGGGAAACATCGCTGCCGTAAGGGACGTAGTTTTTTTGCATGGGTAAATCTCCGGTGGATTAAGGGAAGATCCTAGGGAGATTTGTTCGGAGGGAATGTCGGACGTTTCGCTGAGTTGTATCGGATGTTTCTTGCGCGCATAAAAAAGATCGCAGACTTCGTCAGTTCCTACAGGGGCGTCGTACAAAACCACGTTTCTGTAGGAGCTGCCGCAGGCTGCGATCTTTTGCTTTTCAGCGATTACCGATCAAGGACGCTTGCGATTGCTGATCAGCGTGCCCACACCGGTGTCGGTGAAGATTTCCAGCAGTATCGCGTTCGGCACGCGTCCGTCGATGATCAGCGAGCTACCCACGCCACCCTGAACCGCTTCCAGCGCGCAACGGATCTTCGGCAGCATGCCGCCGTAGATGGTGCCGTCGGCGATCAGGTCGTCGACCTGTTGCGTGCTCAGGCCGGTCAGTACGGTGCCCGACTTGTCCATCAGGCCGGCGATGTTGGTCAGCAGCATCAGCTTTTCGGCTTTCAGTGCTTCGGCGACCTTGCCGGCCACCAGATCAGCGTTGATGTTGTAGGACTCGCCGTTTTCACCGACGCCAATCGGCGCAATCACCGGAATGAAGTTGCCTTTGACCAGCAGGTTCAGCAGTTCGGTGTTGATCCCGACCACTTCGCCTACCTGACCGATGTCGATGATTTCCGGTTGAGTCATCTCCGGCGTCTGACGGGTGACGGTCAGTTTCTTCGCACGAATCAGCCCGGCGTCCTTACCGGTCAGGCCGATGGCGCTGCCGCCGTGACGGTTGATCAGGTTGACGATGCTTTTGTTGACCTGACCGCCGAGGACCATTTCCACCACATCCATGGTCGCCGCGTCAGTGACGCGCATGCCATCGACGAAGTGGCTTTCGATCGACAGGCGCTTGAGCAAATCACCAATCTGCGGGCCGCCGCCGTGAACCACGACCGGGTTGATGCCCACGGCCTTCATCAAGACGATGTCGCGGGCGAAGCCGGTTTTCAGCTCCTCGCTTTCCATCGCGTTGCCGCCGTATTTGATCACCAGGGTCTTGCCGACATAACGTCGGATATAAGGCAGCGCTTCGGACAGGACCTGGGCGGTGTGGGCGGCGGCTTCGCGTTCGAGGGTCATTCAGGGCTCCGGGTGGATCAGAACGGTAGTTGGAGATCAGGTGCAACACGTTTCAGTTGGGCGTGGAATACGTCCTTGATACGCGCAAGTTCTGCCTCGTCATCGGCCTCGAAGCGCAGCACCAGCACCGGTGTGGTGTTGGATGCGCGCACCAGGCCCCAGCCTTTGGCGTAATCGACTCGCACGCCGTCAATGGTGGTCAGGTCAGCGCCTGCGCCCCACTGTGCGTCGTGCAGTGCATCAATGATGCTGAATTTGCTCTCTTCGGTCACATGGATATTGATTTCGGGCGTAGAAATATCGTTCGGGAAGGTCGCAAACAGCTCTTCCGCGGTGGATTTTTCCTTGCTGAGGATTTCCAGCAGCCGTGCGGCGCTGTAGATGCCGTCATCGAAACCGAACCAGCGCTCCTTGAAGAAGATGTGCCCGCTCATTTCACCGGCCAGTAGCGCACCGGATTGTTTCATTTTCTTTTTGATCAACGAATGACCGGTCTTCCACATTAGCGGCCGACCACCGTATTCCTTGATCAGCGGCACGAGGCGGCGGGTGCATTTGACGTCGAAGATGATTTCCGCGTCCGGGTTACGCGCCACGACGTCGCGGGCGAACAGCATCAGCAGACGATCGGGGTAAACGATGCTACCGGTGTTGGTCACCACGCCGACACGGTCGCCGTCGCCGTCGAAAGCCAGGCCGATGTCGGCGTTGGTTTCTTTGACTTTGGCGATCAGGTCGACGAGGTTTTCAGGCTTGCCCGGATCCGGGTGATGGTTCGGGAAGTTGCCGTCGACTTCGCAGAACAGCGGGATGACTTCGCAGTTCAGCGCTTCGATCAGTTGCGGGGCGATCACGCCGGCCGCGCCGTTGCCGCAGTCGACCACAACCTTCATGCGCCGCGCCAGTTTGATGTCCTGGACGATTTCGGTGTTGTAGCGGTCGAGGATCTCGACCTGAGTGACGCTGCCGGTACCGCTGCTCAAGTTGTTGGTCTTGAGGCGCTCGTGCAGGGCCTGGATCTGTTCGTTGGCCAGGGTGTCGCCAGCGATGACGATCTTGAAGCCGTTGTAGTTCGACGGGTTGTGGCTGCCGGTGAGCATCACGCCCGACTTGCCGGCCAGCACGTTGGCGGCGTAGTACAGCGCCGGCGTCGGCACCAGGCCAACGTCGCTGACATGGCAACCGCTTTCGGCGATACCGCGAATCAGCTCGGCCACCAGCTCCGGGCCGGACAGGCGACCGTCGCGACCGACGGACACATTCGGCTCGCCTTGGGCGAGGCTCTGCGAACCGATGGCGCGGCCGATCCAGTAAGCGGTCTCGGCATTGAGGAATTCCGGCACGGTGCCGCGAATGTCATAGGCGCGGAAAATGCTGTCAGGCAGCTTCGGGGCAATCTTGGCTGGGGTGCTCATCTACGGAAATGCTCCATCTCGAAAGTGGCGGGACAGACCGACGAATCGTTCGACGGCAGGCTCAAACTGAAGGGTATGACGGCGTTTTCCACAGAGAGTTCGTGGTATGAAAGGGCCATGACGCCTCGGCTGGCGTGGCTTTCGGCCGGCAAAACCTTGATTTACGGTGTTAAAACCTGTCGCGGAAACTGCACAAATTTCCCCTGTAGGAGCTGCCGAAGGCTGCGATCTTTTGACTTTGTTTTTTAAGATCGAGATCAAAAGATCGCAGCTTGCGGCAGCTCCTACAGGATATTCATCCGGTTATTTGGTGCCGGTATGGCCAAACCCACCGGTGCCGCGTTCGGTTTCGACGAACTCTTCAACCATTTCGAAGTGCGCCTGCACCACTGGCACCAGCACCAGTTGCGCCAGACGTTCGCCGACGGTCATGGTGAAATCGCTCTGGCCACGGTTCCAGCACGAAACCATCAGTGGGCCTTGGTAATCGGAGTCGATCAGGCCGACGAGGTTGCCCAGCACGATGCCGTGCTTATGGCCCATGCCCGAACGCGGCAGGATCAGCGCGGCGAGGTTCGGGTCGCCGATGTAAACCGACAGGCCGGTAGGGATCAGCACGGTTTCACCCGGTTTGATCACGATGTCCTGTTCCAGCATGGCGCGCAGGTCGAGGCCGGCGGAGCCCGGGGTGGCGTATTGCGGCAGCGGGAATTCGCTGCCGATGCGTGGGTCGAGGATCTTGGCTTGCAAAGCGTGCATGTAAATTAAACCTGGTTCAGACGTTCGGCGATAAAAGTGACCAGTTGGCGAGCGATCTTGCTCTTGCTGGTCTGGGCGAAAACCGTGGCGTGCAGCGCACGGTCAATCACGCTGCAGGCGTTTTCTTCGCTGTTGAAACCGATGCTCGGGTTGGCGACGTCATTGGCGACGATCAAATCGAGATTCTTGTCCTTCAGCTTGCGTGCAGCGTAGTCGAGCAGGTGTTCGGTCTCGGCGGCGAAGCCGACACTGAACGGACGGTCGGGACGGGTCGCGATGGTGGCCAGAATGTCTGGATTGCGCACCATTTGCAGGACGAAGCCGTCGCCGCTCGTAGGATCTTTCTTGAGTTTTTGCGGGGCGACGACTTCCGGGCGGTAGTCCGCAACGGCTGCCGAGGCGATGAACACGTCGCACGGGATCGCCGATTCACAGGCCGCGAGCATGTCGCGGGCGCTGACCACGTCGATGCGTGTGACGCGATCCGGCGTCGGCAGGTGCACCGGGCCGCTGATCAGGGTGACACGGGCGCCGGCCTCCACCGCGGCTTCAGCGAGGGCGAAGCCCATTTTGCCGGAGCTGTGGTTGGTGATGTAGCGCACCGGGTCGATGTTTTCCTGGGTCGGGCCGGCGGTGATGACCACGTGCTTGCCGGTCAGTGCCTGACGCTGAAAGCAGTCGGCCGCACATTGCGCCAGATCGGTGGCTTCCATCATCCGCCCCATGCCGACGTCGCCGCAGGCCTGACTGCCAGACGCCGGGCCGAAGGTCTTCAGGCCACGGCTTTCCAGGAGTTGCAGGTTGGCCTGGGTCGCCGGATCACGCCACATCGCCTGATTCATTGCCGGAGCGACAGCCACAACAGCGTCGGTGGCCAGCACCAGGGTGGTCAGCAAATCGTTGGCGATGCCTTGCGCCAGGCGCGCGAGCAGGTCGGCGGTGGCCGGGGCGATCAGCACCAGATCGGCCCACTTGGCCAGCTCGATGTGGCCCATCGCGGCTTCGGCGGCCGGGTCGAGCAGGTCGAGGTGCACAGGGTGGCCGGACAGGGCCTGCATGGTCAGCGGGGTGATGAACTCGGCGCCGCCATGGGTCATTACCACGCGCACTTCGGCGCCCTGGTCGATCAGGCGACGAACCAGATCAGCGCTCTTGTAGGCCGCGATGCCGCCGCCGACGCCCAGAACGATGCGTTTCCGATACAGCCGCTGCATAGGTCTGCCTTTCATTTCGTGGGTGACATACGTGGCGAAACCCCCTCCCCAGGGTGAATTCGCCCGCAAAAAAGATGGGCTAAGATATCACAGCGACCGCTACGGAACAGCGGCGCTCACAGACAGGGAATGTGTATGAGTATTCGTGATTGGCCTGCGGCGGAACGGCCGCGGGAAAGGTTATTGGAGCACGGGGCAGCGAGCCTTTCGGACGCTGAGTTATTGGCGATTTTTCTTCGTACTGGCTTGCCCGGACTCAGTGCTGTGGACTTGGCGCGCAACCTGTTGACTCAATTCGGCAGCCTGCGTTTGCTGCTTGAGGCCGATCAGGACGCATTCAGCAAACAATTGGGGCTTGGGCCGGCGAAGTTTGCGCAACTGCAAGCTGCTCAGGAAATGAACAGGCGGCATCTGGCTGAGAAATCACGGCAGAAACCAGCCCTGGAAAACCCTCAGGTCGTTCGCGATTATCTGAAGTCGATGCTGCGTCACGAACCGCATGAGGTGTTTGGTTGCCTGTTTCTCGACTCCAAACATCAAGTACTGAATTTCGAGATACTGTTTCGCGGTTCCATCGACAACACCAGCGTGCATCCGCGCGAGGTTGTGAAGCGATGTTTGGCCAATAATGCGGCAGCGTTGATCCTGTGTCACAACCATCCATCAGGGAACACTGACCCAAGTCAGGCAGATCGGCTGCTGACCAAGCGCCTGCAAAAGGCGCTGGAGCTGATTGATGTGCGAGTGCTGGATCACTTCATCGTCGGTGACGGAGAGCCGCTATCGATGGCGGAGTGTGGCTGGATGTAGTTCTCAGGGACAAACGCTAAACCCCTGTGGGAGCGAGCCTGCTCGCGAAGGCGGTGTGCCAGTCAGCATTTTTGTTACTGACGGACCGCTTTCGCGAGCAGGCTCGCTCCCACATTGGGAACTATGCAAGCAAGGTTATTTGAGGTTGACCTTGGAATAGTCCTGCCGGCCAAACGGGCTTACCAAGTAACCCTGCACGTCTTTACGCGTCAGTGCGTAGGCCGTCGGATGCGCCAGCGGCAACCACAACGCCTGCTGCTGAATCTGCGCCTGCGCCTGTTCATACAGCTTGGTGCGCACGCCTTGTTCGCTGGTGGTCTTGCCGGCGCTGATCAGCTTGTCCAGGTCGGCGTTGCAATAACGGGCGAAGTTGGTCCCTGACTTGACTGCCGCGCAGGAGAACTGCGGCGTGAGGAAGTTATCCGGGTCGCCGTTGTCACCCGCCCAGCCCATGAACAACAGGTCATGTTCTCCGGCCTTGGCGCGACGAATCAATTCACCCCACTCGATCACACGGATTTCCGCCTGAATGCCGATTTCCGCCAGATCCGATTGCAGCATTTGTGCACCAAGACTTGGATTCGGGTTAAGCAGGCTGCCCGACGGGCGTGTCCAGATCGTGGTCTGGAAGCCGTCCTTCAATCCGGCCTTGGCCAGCAGCGCCTTGGCTTTGGCGACATCGTGCGGGTAACCCGGCAGGCTCTTCGCGTAGCTCCAGGTGTTCGGCGGGTAAGGGCCGTTGGCGGCTTCTGCAGTGTCTTCGAACACGGCCTTGACGTAGTTGGCCTTGTCGAAGGCCAGGTTGATCGCCTGACGTACTTCCGGCTTGTCCAGTGGCGGATGCTGGCTGTTGATGCCAACGAAAGCGGTCATGAAGGCGTCAGTCTTTTCGACTTTCAGCGTCGGCTCTTTCAGCGCAGCCTGTACGTCGAGTGGTTTCGGCGACAGGGCGATCTGGCATTCATTGCGTCGCAGCTTTTGCAGGCGCACGTTGGCGTCCGGGGTGATGGCGAAGATCAACGGATCCACCGCAGGTTTGCCACCGAAGTAATCCGGGTTGGCCTTGTAACGAATCGCTGCGTCTTTCTGGAAACGGTTGAACACGAACGGGCCGGTACCGATCGGCTGGCTGTTGAGCTTGTCCGTCGCGCCGGCCTTCATCAGTTTGTCGGCGTATTCGGCGGAGTAGATCGAAGCGAAGCCCATGCTCAGAGTCGCCAGGAAGGTCGAATCCGGGTGATCAAGGGTGAAACGCACGGTCAGCGGATCGAGGGCGTCGATCTTCTTGATCAGCGCTGGCAACTGCATTGATTGCGCATGGGGGAAGCCGCTTTGAGCAACCTTGTGCCACGGGTTGGCCGGGTCGAGCATGCGGTCGAAGCTGAATTTGACGTCTTCAGCAGTCAGCTCGCGGCTCGGCTTGAAGTAATCAGTCGTATGAAACTTCACCTGTGGGTGTAGCTTGAAGACGTACGTCAGGCCATCGGTGCTGACTTCCCAGCTTTCGGCCAGGCTTGGCACGACTTTGCCGCTGGCGGTGTCGAAATCCACCAGACGGTTCATCAGCACGTCGGCCGAGGCGTTGGTGGTGGTCAGCGAGTTGTATTGCACCACGTCGAACCCTTCAGGGCTGGCCTCGGTGCAGACGCTCAGCGCGGCGGCCTGGGCCAGAGGGCTCAGCAGGAGCGGGGCGAGCAACAGGGGTAGGGCAGCGAGGCGCATGGTCGGTTTCCTTTTACAGATCGAAGGCCCATCTGCAAGTGCAGTCTGGAAAAGGCCTACCCTAGTGGTCTGGATTACAAATGACTATCCCCTTTTTGCATTTTCGGGGCACAGTGATGGCCGTTTTTCAGACCGCGGTGCGCGGCAAAAAGTCTGGATCGTCTGCAAGAGCGGTTTTCTGCGACGAGTGGTAAAAATCGATGCCAGCCTTTATCCAAAGCGTCCGCAGGCCAAAAAAACGCCTTTTTACCGATTGATTGCACACCGAATGTTGTTGCACCCCGGTCTTTCTGGTATAAAGCAGCGCTCTTTTCTAGGGGCCCGGTTCCTTCACTGTAGGTGTAGCCGGTAAGACCTCTAAAGAAACGCGGCGCCTGGCGCCAAATGACTGAGAGATTAAGCGGCCAACCCATGCCGGGTTGGGCATGTGGTTTTAGAGGGCTGAGGCATGTCGAGAGTATGTCAAGTTACCGGTAAGGGTCCGGTGACTGGGAATAACATTTCCCACGCAAACAACAAAACCCGTCGTCGTTTCCTGCCGAACCTGCAGCATCACCGCTTCTGGGTTGAAGAAGAGAAACGTTTTGTGCGTCTGCGCGTATCTGCCAAAGGCATGCGTATCATCGACAAGCGTGGCATCACTGTCGTGCTCGCCGAACTTCGCCGCGATGGCAAGATTTAAGGGAGCTAATCATGCGTGAATTGATTCGTTTGATCTCGAGCGCCGGTACTGGTCACTTCTACACTACCGACAAGAACAAGCGTACTACCCCGGACAAAATCGAGATCAAGAAATATGATCCGGTTGTTCGCAAGCACGTGATCTACAAGGAAGGCAAAATCAAGTAATTGATTTTTCCCGACTTACGAAAAAGGCCCGTATCTCACGATACGGGCCTTTTTTGTTGCCTCTGATTTGTGCGGTGTCTGGTCTGGCCTCATCGCTGGCAAGCCAGCTCCCACAGGTTTTTGTGTTGAACACAATTTTGTGAACACCAATTACCCCTGTGGGAGCTGGCTTGCCAGCGATAGGGCCGGATCAGCCAGCAAAGATCCTCAAGCCTTCTGTTCGAAGATCACATAGACCTTGCGGCAAGCCTCCAGTACTTCCCAGGTGCCGCGGAAACCCGCCGGAATCACAAACCGGTCGCCCACACGCAACGTCTTGGCGTTACCATCGCTGTCACGCAGCACCGAAACGCCCTGCAAGATCTCGCAGTACTCATGCTCGGTGTAGTTCACCGTCCATTGCCCCACCGCACCTTCCCAAACGCCAACGCCCATCTGCCCACACGGGCTGTCGTATTGATGGAACACCGCTTGTTCAGGATCACCCTTAAGCACTTTGGCCGGGTCCGGACGATAGCGTTCGGCTTCGCTGCTGGTCAGGCTGATGTCGACGACGTTCTGGATGTTCATTGTTGTTATCCCCCGTGAATACGGCGCGATTGGCTGGAAAGGGCCAAAGTCTATGTTGATTAAAATCAACACCGCAAGGCCGTAAGACCACCTTATGTCAAATATATTGAAACAACCCCGGCCGCTGGTTTAGGGTGGCGGGTGCCTCTGGCCGAAAAACCGGCTGGCCGGGCAGAATTCTTGAGGACGCTGGCGAAGATCGCGCGGCGCTCGTATTCAACAAGCGGAGGACACTCGAAATGACCACCCTGACTCGTGCCGACTGGGAACAACGCGCCCGCGACCTGAAAATCGAAGGCCGCGCCTACCTCAATGGCGAATACACCGACGCGGTCTCCGGCGAGACCTTCGAGTGCATCAGCCCGGTCGATGGCCGTCTGCTCGGCAAGATCGCCAGCTGTGACGCCGCTGACGCCCAGCGCGCCGTGGAAAATGCCCGCGCCACGTTCAATTCCGGCGTCTGGTCGCGCCTGGCGCCGACCAAACGCAAAGCCACCATGATCCGTTTTGCCGGCCTGCTCAAGCAGCACGCCGAAGAACTGGCCCTGCTCGAAACCCTCGACATGGGCAAGCCGATCAGCGATTCGCTGTATATCGACGTCCCGGGCGCGGCGCAAGCGCTGAGCTGGAGCGGTGAAGCGATCGACAAGATCTACGACGAAGTGGCCGCTACGCCGCACGATCAATTGGGTCTGGTTACCCGCGAGCCAGTCGGTGTGGTCGGCGCCATCGTGCCGTGGAACTTCCCGTTGATGATGGCTTGCTGGAAACTCGGCCCGGCGCTGTCGACCGGTAACTCGGTGATCCTCAAACCATCGGAAAAATCCCCGCTGACCGCCATCCGCATCGCTGCGCTGGCCGTTGAAGCCGGTATCCCGAAAGGCGTGCTCAACGTGCTGCCGGGCTACGGCCACACCGTTGGCAAGGCGCTGGCCCTGCACAACGATGTCGACACGCTGGTGTTCACCGGTTCGACCAAGATCGCCAAGCAACTGATGATCTACTCCGGCGAATCGAACATGAAACGCGTCTGGCTCGAAGCCGGCGGCAAGAGCCCGAACATCGTCTTTGCCGATGCGCCGGACTTGCAAGCCGCTGCCGAATCAGCGGCCAGCGCCATCGCCTTCAACCAGGGCGAAGTGTGCACCGCCGGTTCGCGTCTGCTGGTCGAGCGTTCGATCAAGGACACATTCCTGCCGATGGTGATCGAGGCGTTGAAAGCCTGGAAGCCGGGCAACCCGCTGGATCCGGCCACCAACGTTGGTGCACTGGTCGATACGCAGCAGATGAACACTGTGCTGTCGTACATCGAGTCCGGCCACAGCGATGGCGCCAAACTGGTCGCCGGCGGCAAACGCATTCTGCAGGAAACCGGCGGCACCTATGTTGAACCGACGATTTTCGACGGCGTGAGCAACGCGATGAAGATCGCTCAGGAAGAGATCTTCGGCCCGGTGCTGTCGGTCATCGCTTTCGATACCGCTGAGGAAGCGATCCAGATCGCCAACGACACGCCGTACGGCCTGGCCGCAGCAGTCTGGACGCAAGACATCTCCAAGGCGCATCTGACCGCCAAGGCCCTGCGTGCCGGCAGCGTGTGGGTCAACCAATACGATGGTGGTGACATGACCGCACCGTTTGGCGGCTTCAAGCAATCGGGCAACGGCCGTGACAAGTCGCTGCACGCGTTCGACAAGTACACCGAGCTGAAGGCGACGTGGATCAAGCTGTAAGCCGTTAGGAGGGGCTGTTCGCGAGAGCAGATCCTCCAGACGAAGCAGATCCCCTGTGGGAGCGAGCTTGCTCGCGAAAGCGGTGTATCAGTCAGCCCCTGTGCTGAATGTGAAACCGCTTTCGCGAGCAGGCTCGCTCCCACATTTGTTTGATGTGGCTTCTAAAAATAATTATCCACAGGAGCGTGGAATATGCGGTGGGCGACGTATTTCGCCGTGTTGGCGTCTGTCTTGAGTGTCGGTCTGGCCCTGGGGGTCAGCATGCCGTTGGTGTCGTTGCGTCTGGAGGGTTGGGGTTATGGCTCCTTCGCCATTGGCGTGATGGCGGCGATGCCAGCGATTGGCGTGTTGTTGGGCGCGAAGATTTCCAGTCATCTGGCCGCGCGCTTCGGCACGGCCAACCTGATGCGCCTGTGTCTGTGGGCTGGAGCGCTGTCGATTGGCTTGTTGGCGTTGCTGCCGAGCTATCCGATCTGGCTGGTATTGCGGCTGATGATCGGTGTGATCCTGACCATCGTGTTCATCCTCGGCGAGAGCTGGATCAATCAACTGGTGGTCGAGAACTGGCGCGGACGATTGGTGGCGCTGTATGGCAGCAGCTATGCGTTGAGCCAGCTCTCAGGCCCGTTACTGCTGGGTGCGCTGGGTACCGAGCATGATTACGGCTTTTGGGTCGGTGTCGGCCTGCTGCTGGTTTCGCCCTTGTTGCTGCTGGGCCGCAGCGGTGCACCAAGCAGCGAAGCGAGCAGCGTAACGTTCCGTGACCTGTGGGGATTCGCTCGTGAGCTGCCAGCGATTGCCTGGGCAGTTTCATTGTTCGCCGCGTTCGAGGCGATGATCCTGACGCTGCTGCCGGTGTATTGCCTGCAGCAGGGTTTTACCGCCGAGATTGCACTGGCGATGGTCAGCACGGTGGTGGTGGGCGATGCGCTGCTGCAATTGCCGATCGGCGCGTTGGCTGATTACCTGTCGCGGCGTACGTTGTTCGCCGGTTGTGCGCTGGTGTTGATGCTGTCGAGCCTGGCGATTCCGCTGCTGCTCGATACGCTGCTGATCTGGCCGCTTTGGGTGTTGTTCGGGGCGAGTGCCGGCGGACTTTTCACCCTGTCATTGATCCTGATTGGCGAGCGTTATCGTGACGATGCACTGGTGCGGGCGAATGCGCATATTGCGCAGCTGTGGGGCGTGGGATGTCTGGTCGGGCCGCTCGCGGCCGGGGCGGGCAGCCAGTGGATCAGTGGGCATGCGTTGCCGTTGTTGATGGCGATTGGGGCGTTTGGGTTGGTTCTGCTTCTTTTGCGTCAGGGTGCGTTTGGCCCAGTGACCGTGCCTGCCTAACATCAAAAGATCGCAGCCTTCGGCAGCTCCTACAGGAGGAATGCATTTCAACTGTAGGAGCTGCCGAAGGCTGCGATCTTTTGCTTTTCAAAGCATTCGTTCAAGGCCGACAGTGGTGCTGAACCACGCATTGAACCGCCGCCACCAACTCCCCGGCTCTTTGCTCAGCGTATGCATCTGCCCGTTGTCTTCGGTGACCCAAACGATCTGGCCATCCTGCAATTTCGCCTGGTAACTCAGCGCCGGCGCCATGCCTTGCAAGGCCAGTTCGCGAACATGTTCGGCCAGCTCGGGGCTGTCCACCAAGACCCCGACTTCGGTGTTCCACAAAACCGAGCGCGGGTCGAAGTTGAACGAGCCGATAAACGACTTCTGCCGATCAAAGATCATCGCCTTGCTGTGCAGGCTTGAATCGGAACCGCGAAACGACTTGCTGTAAAACACATGCGGGCCGCTGCCATAGTTATCCCCAGGCTGGCGGCGCAGTTCATACAGCTTCACGCCATGCTCGAGCAACGCTTTGCGATACGGCGCATAGCCGCCGTGCACCGCCGGCACGTCGGTGGCTTCCAGCGCGTTGGTCAGCAGGCTCACCGCAACCCCTGCATCGGCGCGCCCGGTCAAGTACACCAGCCCCGGTTGGCCGGGCACGAAGTACGCCGAAATCATGATCAACTCTTTGCTCACGCCTCTGAGCTCGGGTGCCAGTTGCGTGGTCAGCAGCAATTGCGGATCCGGCTCGCCCTTGGCCAGCACTTTGCTCGGCGCATCCCACAGCGCCTGATTCCACGCCCAGATCAGCTCTTTGCGCCAGATGTCCATGCGCGGCGCGGTCTTGAATGTCATCAACTGCTGGTACAGCGCGTGATTCTGTTTGCGGGTGTCTTCCAGTGATTCTTCCAGACGTGTGCGAGTGTTCTCCAGGTCCTTGGCGGTCGGTTGGCTGGAGAGGAATTCGTCGATCGGCTTGCTCAGGGCGCTGTTCCAGTACTGATCGAAACTGTGCCCGAGTTGCTCGGCCACCGGCCCGACGCTGAGCATGTCGATGTCGGTGAAATTCAGGTTCGGCTCGGCGTCGAAATACTCATCGCCCAAGTTGCGTCCGCCGACGATGGCCACGCTGTTATCCGCCAGCCACAGCTTGTTGTGCATGCGCCGGTGCTGCAGCGACAGATTGAACAAGCGCCCCGCCGCGCGGGTGATGCCAGTGCTGCGGCCCAGATGCAGCGGGTTGAACAGACGGATCTGAATTTGCGGATGCGCCGCCAGTGTCGCGATGATCTGGTCGAGGCCATCGCTGGTGGTGTCATCGAGCAGGATGCGCACACGCACGCCACGGTCGGCAGCCTTGAGCAGTTCCTCCACCAGCATCCGCGTGCTGATGCCGTCGTGGACGATGTAGTACTGCAGATCGAGACTGGTCTGGGCGTTGCGGATCAGTTCGGCGCGAGCGGTGAATGCCTCGCTGCTGTTGGACAGCAGGCGAAAACCCGAGCGGCCTTGATAGGGCGCCGCTTGCGCCTGAATCGAACGGCCGAAGCTGGAATCGGATGCTGGCAGCGCCTGACTGGGCTCACGCGGAACATCGAGACTGGCACAGCCGCTCAGGAATGAGGCGAGTAACAGCAAAGCGAGTAGGGGCTGTCTGAAGCTCACGTAGGATCATTCCGGTTGGCGGCAAGGGTCGGCATATGGACGCGGTTCTCTGGAAAAAAGTCAGTCGGCTTCGGCCAATAATCTGATTGCCGTCGCGCCGACCTTGCGCACTGCCTCTTCGATCTGCGCTGTCGGTTTGGCAGCGTAGTTCATCCGCAGGCAATTGCGGTATTTGCCTGAGGCGGAAAAGATGCTGCCGACGGCAATCTGTACGCCTTGGTCGAGCAGCGCACGATTCAGTTTCAGCGTGTCGAAACCTTCCGGTAATTCCACCCACAACATGAAGCTGCCCTGTGGGCGGCTGGCGCGGGTGCCGGCGGGAAAGTAGCGGGTCACCCAATCGATCATCACGTCGCGATTGCGTTGGTATTGCGTGCGCATCCGCCGCAAATGCGGTTCGAAATGGCCGGATTTGAGAAACTCGGCGATGGCGATCTGCGGCTGCGGTGCGGTTGATCCGGTGCTGATGTATTTCATGTGCAGCACGCGCTCGAGGTAGCGGCCCGGCGCAACCCAACCAATCCGCAGCCCCGGCGCCAATGTC
The DNA here is from genome assembly GCF_031882575.1 of Pseudomonas sp. VD-NE ins. NCBI lineage: Bacteria > Pseudomonadati > Pseudomonadota > Gammaproteobacteria > Pseudomonadales > Pseudomonadaceae > Pseudomonas > Pseudomonas sp. VD-NE ins. The sequence continues at coordinate 6,420,760 of NZ_CP134772.1, read as the reverse complement.
TTGGAAAACGAACTGCAGAGCAGCACGCGGCCATCTTCGTCAAAGGATTTGATCGTGCGTGGGCGCGGGTAGGTGTAGGCCAGTTCGCCATACACATCATCTTCGATGATCGCCACGTCGAAGCGTTGCGCGAGGTTGAGCAGCGCGCGTTTGCGCGACTCCGGCATGATGTAGCCGAGCGGGTTATTGCAGTTGGGGGTGATCTGGATGACCTTGATCGGCCATTGTTCCAGCGCCAGTTCCAGGGCTTCCAGGCTGATGCCGGTGAGCGGGTCGGTGGGAATTTCCAGGGCCTTCATGCCCAGGCCTTTAAGCGTCTGCATGGCGCCGTGAAAGCTTGGTGAGTCGACCGCGACGATATCGCCCGGCTCGCAGATCGCGTGGATACTGGTCGACAGCGCCTCATGACATCCGGTGGTGACAACAAGGTCGCTGGCGCTCAACTGGCAGCCGGAGTCGAGCATCAGCCGAGCGATCTGTTCGCGCAGTTCGAGAGTGCCGTGGATGTTGTCGTAATACAGGCCGGGCATGTCCTGACGGCGGCTGATCCGTGCCAGCCCGCGCAACAGCGGTTTCATCGTCGGCGAGCTAATGTCCGGCATGCCGCGCCCCAGTTGCACGACATCCTTGCGCGGCACCGCGCGAATCAACTCCAGCACTTGATCCCATTGCGAAATCTCCACCGGCCGCTGTGCCGGCCGGCCGACGGCGGGCAGCTCCGGCAGCTCGCGACCGACCGGCACGAAGTAGCCTGATTTCGGTTTCGGCATCGCCAGACCGCTGTCTTCGAGCATGCGATAGGCCTGTTGCACCGTGCTCAGGCTGACCCCGTGTTCGACGCTCAAGGCACGGACTGACGGCAAGCGGTCACCGGGTCGATAGAAGCCGTTTTCGATGCGTGTGCCGAGCAATTCGGCGAGGTTTACATAAAGGGTCATGGCGCTGCCTCGGTGCAGGTGATTCGATAAACCAGTACAGACGTGACAAAAATCGACAATTCAGTCTGTAAAGCGGCAAATCTGTATGGAGTTAATACAGTTGCTTTGAATCTGTAATGGTTTTGCTCGCCCGCGCATCATGGAATCTCTGGCTACCCAAGTAAACAGGAGCGACAAAAATGAACGGCTTGAGCGATGTGCGGCTGACGTTACACAGTCAGGAACTGGTGGCAGGGCAGAAGGATCGTGCGCGCAATGAGAGCCTGCGTAATGCACCGTCCGGCCTGAGTCGCTGGGGTCTGATGTGGCATCGTCTGCACACGCGCAGGGCGTTGCTGGCGCTGACGGCGGATCAGCTCAAGGACATCGGGCTAACCCGTGAGCAGGCGCAGGAGGAGGGGTTGAAACCATTCTGGCGGATCTGAGATCTGTATTGTTCTTGCGGCCCTCATCGCTGGCAAGCCAGCTCCCACAGTTATCGTGGATGTTCACAATATCGGTGTTCACCCCAAACCCTGTGGGAGCTGGCTTGCCAGCGATGGCGGCCTCATGAGCGCCGCAAAACCATCAGACCAACTCTTTCATCCGGTGCCACAACATCCCCAACGCCAACAGCGGCGAACGCAAATGCTTGCCGCCCGGGAAGGTGATGTGCGGCACCTTGGCAAACAGATCAAAGCCACCACTGTGCTGCCCGCTGATCGCTTCGGCGAGCAACTTGCCCGCCAGGTGCGTGGCGTTCACCCCGTGGCCTGAATAGGCCTGGGCGTAATACACATTCGGCTGATCATTAAGTCGGCCAATTTGTGGCAACCGGTTGGCGCCGATGCCGATCATGCCGCCCCACTGATAATCGATTTTCACCCCGGCCAGTTGCGGGAAGACCTCCAGCATCTTTGGTTGCATATATGCGGCGATGTCTTTCGGGTCGCGTCCCGAGTAGTGGCAGGCACCGCCGAACAGCAAACGACGATCCGCCGAGAGCCTGTAGTAATCCAGCGCGACACGTTGGTCGCAGACCGCCATGTTCTGCGGCAGCAGGTTGTGAGCCTGTTCTTCGCTCAACGGTTCGGTAGCGATGACGTAGCTGCCGGCGGGCAGGACTTTGCCGCTGAGTTGTGGATTCAGACCATTGAGATACGCGTTGCAGCCAAGGACCAGTGTCTTGGCGCGCACCGAACCTTGGGCTGTATGGACTTTGACTTCGGGGCCGTAATCGATACGCGTCACTGCCGAGTGTTCAAACAGTTTGACGCCCAATTGCTGCGCCGCCGCTGCTTCGCCCAATGCGAGATTGAGCGGATGCAAATGCCCTGACCCCATGTCGATCAAACCACCGACATAGCGCTTGGAACCGACCACCGTGTGCATTTCGTGGGCTTGCAGCAAACGGGTTTCGTAACGATAACCGAGGCTGCGCAACTCTTCGGCGTCTTCGGCAAAACCCTCAAGGTCGGCGGGTTTGTTGGCAAGGTCGCAGTAGCCCCAGGTCAGATCACAGGCGATCTGAAAACGCTCGACACGCTGGCGGACGATTTCCACCGCTTCCAGGCCCATCAGTTTCATCTCGCGCACGCCGTCGGGGCCGATGACGTTGGTGAACTGATCGAGGCCGTGGCCGACGCCGCGAATCAACTGGCCACCGTTGCGGCCACTGGCGCCCCAGCCAATCTTGTGCGCTTCCAGCAGCACCACGCTGAGCCCGCGTTCAGCCAGTTCCAACGCCGTGTTCAACCCGGAAAAGCCACCGCCGACCACGCAGACGTCGGCAATCACTTCACTTTGCAGCCGCGGATGATCCGGTTGCGGCAGGCTGCTGGCGGCGTAATAAGAGGCAACGTGGGGTTGGCTCGCGAGGGTGTGGGCGCGGGCAGTCATGGGCGTCATCCTGAGGCGGGGGGTGTCGAGAAAATTTGACGGAGCATAAGCCGCACGCCCGAACGCGGGCAACACTGGTCGGCCTGCGGTGTCTGGATCACGGCTTTTGCGGCACAATTGCCGTCTATTTCACCTCGGTCACCGCTGCAATGAGCTGCAACAGCCAGAAAATCCGTACCTTGCGCCAGCAGATCCCCTCGTTCGAATGCGTGCCCGGCTGCCACGATTGCTGCGGGCCGGTGACCACCTCGCCGGAAGAAATGGCGCGCCTGCCGCGCAAGACCCGCGCCGAGCAGGATGCGGCGATGGAAGAACTGAACTGTGTGCATCTGGGGCCGAATGGCTGCACGGTGTATGAGGAGCGGCCGTTGATTTGCCGGCTGTTCGGCACGACCAAAACCTTGCCATGCCCGAATGAGCGGCGGCCGGTGGAGTTGATTCATCCGCGTGTCGAGAAACAGATATTCGAGTACATGTCGGCGAATCGGCAGGTGCTGGTTTAACGGGTTCACTCGGAACCGTGTCGACGCCATCGCTGGCAAGCCAGCTCCCACAGGTTTCATGATCGTTCCCACGCTCTGCGTGGGAATGCAGCCCGGGACGCTCTGCGTCCCAAATGCCGAACGCGGAGCGTCCGAAGAGGCATTCCCACACAGAACGTGGGAACGATCGTCGCGGTGCTCAGTCTGGAATCGGCAGGCTCAGGCTCTCCTTGACCTCTTCCATCACGATATAACTCTTTGACTCCCGCACATGCGGCAGCTTCAGCAGAATGTCGCCCAGCAGCTTGCGGTACGAGGCCATCTCGGAAATCCGCGCCTTCACCAGGTAGTCGAAATCCCCTGACACCAGATGACACTCCAGCACATGCGGCAGCTTCAGCACCGCGCGTCGGAACTCTTCGAAAGTGTCGCCGGATTTGTAGTCGAGGCTGATCTCGACAAACACCAGCAAGCTACCCTTCAAGTGCTGCGGATTCAGCCGGGCGTTGTAGCCCATGATGATCCCTTCGCGCTCCAGACGTCGTACCCGCTCGGTGCACGGCGTGGTGGAGAGGCCGACCTTTTCGCCGAGTTCGGTAAATGAAATCCGCCCGTCCGCCTGCAGGATCCGCAAGATGTTGCGGTCGATCTTGTCCAGCTCACGTTTGGTCTGAGTGTTGGTACGCATAGGGGATGCGCCTCCGTGAAAAGGGTTTTTACCGAGAATTGTCGCCAAATATAGGCGCTTATATAGTGAAAAGCACTGGCATTTCTTTTTTACACTGCGCGCATCATTGCTCTAACAACAGACGTACGCGGCCCTGCCGCGATGAGGGATACAAAAATGCGCGTAATGGTCTTGGGTAGCGGCGTCATCGGTACCGCCAGTGCTTACTATCTGGCCCGTGCCGGGTTTGAAGTGGTGGTGGTCGACCGGCAGCCCGCTGCGGCCATGGAGACCAGTTTCGCCAACGCCGGCCAGGTTTCGCCGGGCTACGCATCGCCGTGGGCCGCGCCGGGCGTGCCGCTCAAGGCGATCAAGTGGCTGTTGCAGCGTCACGCCCCTCTCGCGATCAAGGCCACCGCCGACATCGACCAGTACCTGTGGATGGCGCAGATGCTGCGCAACTGCACCGCCAGCCGTTACGCGGTGAACAAGGAGCGCATGGTGCGTCTGTCCGAGTACAGCCGCGACTGTCTCGACGAATTGCGCGCCGAAACCGGCATCGCCTACGAAGGCCGCAGCCTCGGCACAACTCAGCTGTTCCGCACTCAGGCGCAGCTAGATGGCGCCGCCAAAGACATCGCCGTACTGAAAGAATCCGGCGTGCCGTTTGAAGTCCTCGACCGCGCTGGCATTGCCCGCGTTGAACCGGCGCTGGCGGGTGTGACTGACATCCTCGCCGGTGCCCTGCGCCTGCCAAACGACCAGACTGGCGACTGCCAGATGTTCACCACGCGCCTCGCCGAAATGGCCGTGAAGCTGGGTGTGGAATTCCGCTTCGGCCAAGACATCCAGAAACTCGACTACGCCGGTGATCGCATCAACGGTGTATGGATCGACGGCAAGCTGGAAACCGCCGACCGCTACGTGTTGGCGCTCGGCAGCTATTCGCCGCAGTTGCTCAAGCCGCTGGGCATCAAAGCCCCGGTGTATCCGCTCAAGGGTTACTCGCTGACCGTGCCGATCACCAACCCGGCGATGGCCCCGACCTCGACCATTCTCGACGAGACCTACAAGGTCGCGATCACCCGTTTCGACAACCGCATCCGCGTTGGCGGTATGGCCGAGATCGCCGGTTTTGACCTGTCGCTGAACCCGCGTCGACGCGAAACCCTGGAGATGATCGTCAACGACCTTTATCCTCAGGGCGGCAATCTGGCCGAGGCAAGTTTCTGGACCGGCCTGCGTCCGACCACCCCGGACGGCACGCCGATCGTTGGCGCCACACCGTTCAAAAACCTGTTCCTCAACACCGGTCACGGCACCCTCGGTTGGACCATGGCGTGCGGTTCCGGTCGTTTGCTGGCCGACCTGATGGCGAAGAAAAAGCCACAGATCAGCGCCGAAGGCCTCGATATTTCCCGTTACGGCAACAAAACCCAGGAGTCCGCAAAACATGTCAATCCAGCGCCAGCTCACCAATGAGCGCATGAGTCAGATCGTCAGCCACAACGGCACCGTGTATCTGGCCGGACAGGTCGGCGACGACTTCGACGCCGGGATTGAACAGCAGACCCGCGACGTACTGGCCAACATCGAGCGTTTGCTTGATCTGGCCGGCACGGACAAACAACATCTGTTGTCGGCGACGATTTACCTGAACGACATCGAGGCGCACTTTGCCGGGATGAACTCGGTGTGGGACCAGTGGCTGCCAAAAGGCGCTGCCCCGGCCCGCGCCACCGTCGAAGCGAAAATGGCCAAGCCGAGCATCCTCGTCGAGATCTCTATCGTCGCCGCGCTGCCGTAACCGTTGTAAAGATCCCTCTCCCGGCGCTGTTGGCGGTTCACGTCGTCAGTCGGCGCCGGTTTTTCTTCCCATGACCGCCTAGAAGTCTGCCGCCATGCGTCCTGCCCGTGCCCTGATCGACCTGGAAGCCCTGCGCCACAACTACCGAATTGCCCGCGAAGTCACCGGCGCCAAGGCGCTTGCCGTGATCAAGGCGGACGCCTACGGCCATGGCGCGGTGCGTTGCGCCCTGGCACTGGAAGCCGAGGCCGACGGTTTTGCCGTCGCCTGCATCGAAGAAGCGCTGGAGTTGCGCGCGGCCGGCATCAAGGCCCCGGTGTTGTTGCTCGAAGGCATCTTCGAAGCCGATGAGCTGGCGCTGATCGTCGAGCATGATTTCTGGACCGTGGTGCACTCGCTGTGGCAGCTTGAAGCCATCGAGCAGGCAGCGCTGAGCAAGCCGATTACCGTGTGGCTGAAGCTTGATTCCGGTATGCACCGCGTCGGTCTACATCCAAAGGATTATCCGGCGGCTTACCAGCGTCTGCTGGCCAGCGGCAAAGTGGCGAAGATCGTGTTGATGAGCCACTTCGCTCGCGCCGATGAATTGCATGCGCAGAGCAGCACCGAGCAAGTCGCGGTGTTTGAAGCGGCGCGTCAGGGTTTGGCGGCGGAAGTCAGCTTGCGCAACTCGCCAGCCGTGCTCGGCTGGCCGCAGATTCACAGCGATTGGGTTCGCCCGGGCATCATGCTCTATGGCGCGACCCCGTTTGAAGAGGCCAACGCCGTGGCTGATCGCCTGCAGCCGGTGATGACCCTGGAGTCGAAAGTCATCTGCGTACGCGAACTGCCGGCCGGCGAACCGATCGGTTACGGCGCCAAATTCGTCACCGACAAACCGATGCGCATCGGTGTGGTCGCCATGGGTTACGCCGACGGCTACCCGCGTCAGGCGCCGACTGGCACGCCAGTGTTGGTGGCGGGTAAACGCAGTCGCATTCTCGGTCGGGTGTCGATGGACATGCTGTGCATCGATCTGACGGATGTGCCGGAAGCCGACCTCGGTTCAACCGTGGAGCTGTGGGGCAAAAACATTCTCGCCAGCGAAGTGGCGCAGTGGGCCGACACCATCCCATACCAGATCTTCTGCAACCTGCGTCGGGTGCCAAGGCTCTATTCCGAGGGTTAAGGCCGCTGCGGGGGCCAAGTGTTGTAAATACTGAACGCTGTCGCCATGATAACGCTCAATATTCTTACAACATCAGGAGGCTCCCGCCTTGGACGTCGGTGAACGACTGCAATCGATCCGCAAGCTCAAAGGGCTTTCCCAGCGTGAACTCGCCAAACGCGCGGGCGTCACCAACAGCACCATTTCGATGATCGAAAAGAACAGCGTCAGCCCTTCGATCAGTTCGCTGAGGAAGGTGCTTGGCGGCATTCCCATGTCCATGGTCGAGTTCTTTTCCGAAGAAATCCTGCAGGAAGTCCCGACCCAGATCGTCTACAAGGCCAACGAGCTGATCGACATTTCCGACGGCGCCGTGACCATGAAACTGGTCGGCCGCGCGCACCCCAGCCGCGCCATCGCCTTCCTCAATGAAATCTACCCGCCGGGCGCCGACACCGGCGAAGAAATGCTCACCCATGAAGGCGAAGAAACCGGGATTCTGGTGGAAGGTCGTCTGGAACTGGTGGTGGGCCTGGAAACTTTTATTCTCGAAGCCGGCGACAGCTACTACTTTGAAAGTACCAAGCCGCACCGTTTCCGTAATCCGTTCGACGCGCCTGCGCGACTAATCAGCGCAGCCACGCCGGCGAATTTTTAACAAAGAGCTGCCAAGCCATGATGGCAAAGGCATCCGGAGAGTTTTTCTACCGTGCGGTATAACCCCTTCGACTATGGGGTTGTTTCAGTGTGACGGGCTACCCGCTATACTTCCGCCCGCCTGCGAACCGTGGCCGCAGGCGTGAATAGCCACCATTGAGGGTGAACGCGTGAACCTAATTATGAAAATGCTGGCTGCACCAGCAACCGTACTGGCCCTCTGGGCTGTCAGCGCTCAAGCTGCGACGAATGATGACATTGCCAAACGCCTCGAGCCGGTCGGCCAAGTGTGTGTTCAAGGCAAGGAGTGCAAGGGGATGGAAGTTGCCGCTTCCGCAGGCGGCGGTGGCGGGGCGAAAACCCCGGATGAAGTGATTGCCAAACATTGCAACGCTTGCCACGGTACCGGCCTGTTGGGTGCGCCGAAAATCGGTGATGCCGCCGCCTGGAAAGAACGCGCCGATCATCAGGGTGGTCTTGATGGCATCCTCGCCAAAGCCATCACCGGTATCAATTCGATGCCGCCGAAAGGCACCTGCGCCGATTGCTCGGATGCCGAGCTGAAGGGCGCGATCGAGAAGATGTCTGGCCTGAAATAAGCCGCGCTTCTGATGAAAAAAACCGTCTTCGGACGGTTTTTTTGTGCCTGCGATTCAAGAGCCCCTCACCCTCACCCCAGCCCTCTCCCAGAGGGAGAGGGGGCAGACCGAGTTGTCTTTCGTCCGACATCGACCTGAAACATCAAGTCGATTATGGATTCGGCAAAGCAGGTTCACGTCGGCGTACCTCCCCAATATCCCCCATTCAGTCCCCTCTACCTCTGGGAGAGGGTTAGGGTGAGGGGAATCTGACTCTGTTCATTGCAGCAAACTCAAGGCAAGCTCGGTCTACCCCTATTCACGGAACGGGCAGGAGGCTTCAGATGGTGCAGTTGTGTTCGATCGAACAGGCAGTGGACGACGTGCTGGCACGCTTGCCGGCGCATATCCACATGGGCATGCCGCTGGGCCTGGGCAAGCCCAATCACTTCGTCAACGCGCTGTACCGGCGGATCAAAAGCCTGCCCGAGCGGCAACTGACGATCTATACCGCCCTGTGCCTTGGCCGTCCGAACTTGGGGGATGGTTTGCAAAAGCGCTTCATCGAACCTTTCGTCGAGCGCGTCTTCGGTGACTACCCGGAATTCGATTTCCTAGCCGACCTGCACCGCGACAGCCTGCCCGCCAACATCCGCATCGAACAGTTTTTCATGCAGCCCGGCAGCCTGCTCAACAGCGCCCCGGCCCAGCAGGATTACGTCAGCAGCAACTACAGCCACGCCGCCCGCGACATCAACGCCGCCGGCCTGAACCTGGTGGCGCAATTACTGGCCAGCAGCAGCGAACATCCGGATCGCCTGAGCCTGAGCTGCAACCCGGACATCACCCTCGACCTGTTGCCGATGATCGCCAAGCGTCGCCAAGCCGGGGACACCATTTTGCTGGTCGGCCAGGTTCACACCGATCTGCCGTACATGCCCGGCGATGCTGAAGTCGATATCGACACCTTCGACTTGCTGATCGACGCCAAGGACAGCAGCACGCTGTTTTCCACGCCGAATATGCCGGTGGGGTTTCAGGACCATTTCATTGGTTTGCACGCGAGTACGCTGGTGCGCGATGGCGGCACCTTGCAAATTGGCATCGGCTCGATGGGTGATGCGCTGACTGCCGCACTGCTCGCACGACAGGCGGATAATGCCGGTTATAAGGCGTTGCTCGACGACATCAACCTCAGCCAATGGGCGCAGTTGATCAACCGCGAAGGCGGCACCGGACCGTTCGCCAAAGGCCTGTACGGTTGCAGCGAAATGTTCGTCAACGGCCTTCTGGTACTGGCTGATGCCGGGATCATTCGGCGCAAGGTCTACCCCGATGTGCTGACGCAGGAACAGGTCAATGCCGGCACCCTCGACGAGGCCGCGCAGACTGACGGCATCTCGGTGCACGGTGGCTTCTTCCTCGGCCCGCGCAGTTTTTACGAGCGCTTACGTGAACTGCCACTGAGCAAACGCCTCGAATTCAACATGACCCGCATCAGCTACATCAACGAGTTGTATGGGCAGGAAGAACTCAAGCGTCTGCAACGCCTTGATGCGCGGTTCATCAACACCGTGTTCACCATGACCCTGCTCGGCGCCGGTGTGGCGGATCAACTGGAAGACGGGCGCGTGCTCAGTGGCGTCGGCGGACAGTACAACTTTGTTGCCCAGGGGCATGCGTTGCACGATGCCCGTTCGATTCTGATCCTGCGCAGCTGGCGTGAATCCGGTGGCGACGTCAGCTCCAACATCGTCTGGGAATACGGCCACTGCACGATCCCCCGGCACCTTCGCGACATCGTCGTGACCGAATACGGCATTGCCGACCTGCGCGGCAAAAGCGATGCCGTAGTGATCGAATCGCTATTGAACATCAGTGACTCGCGCTTCCAGCAGGGCCTGATCGAACAAGCGCAAAAGGTCGGCAAACTGCCAAAGGATTTCCGCCTCGACCCACGCTTTGCCGACAACACACCACAGCGTTTGCAAGCGATCGCCGCACGGCATCCGAACCTGTTTCCGGAGTATCCGCTGGGCTGTGATTTCACCGCGATCGAACGGGATCTATTGCGTGCGCTGAACTGGCTGAAGAGCAAATTCAAACTCACCGAAATCCTCGAACTCGGCAAAGCAGCCCTCGACGCCCCCGAAGCATCGCTATACCCCGAACACCTAGAACGCATGCAACTCACCCACCCGGAAGGCCTGAAAGAAGACCTCTTCCAACGCCTGCTCCTCACCGGCCTCAAAGCCACCGCGCAGTAACAAACGACAAAAAAACATGTGGGAGCGAGCTTGCTCCCACAGGTATTGCGGTGAACTTGCGGCTTTCAGCGGTTATTCGATGAAGGTAACGACGCCACCCGTCAGCGATTTCACGCGGGCCAGCGATTCAACGCGATAGCCCTGCGAGTCCAGTTCGGCGCGGCCGCCCTGGAAGGACTTCTCGATGACGATGCCCAGGCCGGCAACGGTCGCGCCGGCCTGTTTGATGATCGAGATCAGCGCTTGCGAGGCCTTACCGTTGGCCAGGAAGTCGTCGATGATCAGCACGCGGTCGCTGCTGGTCAGGTGGCGCGGGGAGATGGCCACGGTGCTTTCGGTCTTTTTGGTGAACGAGTAAACGGTCGCCGACAGCAGGTTTTCAGTCAGGGTCAGGGACTGTTGCTTGCGGGCGAAGATCACCGGCACGCCGAGGTTCAGACCGGTCATGATCGCCGGGGCGATGCCCGAGGCTTCGATGGTGACGATCTTGGTGATGCCCGAATCCTTGAACAGCGAGGCGAATTCGTCGCCGATCAGCTTCATCAGGGCCGGGTCGATCTGGTGGTTCAGGAAGGCGTCGACCTTCAGGACCTGGTCGGAAAGCACAATGCCTTGTTCGCGGATTTTCTGCTGCAATGCTTCCATGAAGCTGTCCTCTTTTGGCGCTTTGTGCGCCGAAGGTCTAGTAAAAAAAGTGGTCAATTCTAGCGCTTTAACATCGCGCGTATATCGGCCAATGCGTTGTTGCCGCGCACGGCTTTGACTTCGGTCGGTGTGTCGTCGTTGCCTTCCCAGGCGAGATCGTCCGGCGGCAGCTCATCGAGGAAGCGGCTCGGCGCGCAGTCGATGATCTCGCCGTACTGCTTGCGCTTGGCGGCGAAGGTGAACGCCAGGGTCTGACGCGCGCGGGTGATGCCGACGTAGGCCAGACGGCGTTCTTCTTCGATGGTGTCGGCTTCGATGCTGGAGCGGTGCGGGAGGATTTCCTCTTCCATGCCCATGATGAACACGTAAGGGAATTCCAGACCCTTGGACGCGTGCAAGGTCATCATCTGCACGCCTTCGGCACCGTCTTCTTCTTCCTGCTGACGTTCGAGCATGTCGCGCAGAACCAGTTTGCCGATAGCGTCCTCGACGGTCATTTCGCCTTCTTCGTCCTTCTCGAGGGTGTTTTTCAACGCCTCGATCAGGAACCAGACGTTGCTCATCCGGTAGTCGGCCGCCTTGTCGCTGGAGCTGTTGGTGCGCAGCCAGTTCTCGTAGTCGATGTCCATGACCATGCTGCGCAGCGCCGAGATCGGGTCTTCGCCGGCGCACTGCTCGCGGACTTTGTCCATGAAGCGCTTGAAGCGCCCCAGGCGATCGGTGAAGCGGCTGTCCAGATGCTCGCCCAGACCGATTTCGTCGGTGGCGGCGTACATCGAGATCTTGCGCTCAGTGGCGTAGTTGCCGAGTTTTTCCAGGGTGGTCGAGCCGATTTCCCGGCGCGGCACGTTGATTACCCGCAGGAAGGCGTTGTCGTCGTCCGGGTTGACGATCAGGCGGAAGTAGGCCATCAGGTCTTTCACTTCCTGGCGGCCGAAGAAGCTGTTGCCGCCGCTCAGGCGGTACGGCACCTGATGATGCTGCAACTTCAGCTCGATCAGCTTGGCCTGATAGTTACCGCGATAGAGGATCGCGAAATCGCTGTACGGACGGTCGGTGCGCAAGTGCAGGCTGAGGATTTCCATGGCCACGCGCTCGGCTTCGGCGTCCTCGTTGCGGCAGCGGATCACGCGGATCTCGTCGCCGTGGCCCATCTCACTCCACAACTGTTTTTCGAATTCGTGCGGATTGTTCGAGATCAGCACGTTGGCGCAACGCAGGATGCGGCTCGTCGAACGGTAGTTCTGCTCGAGCATCACCACTTTCAAGGACGGATAGTCGTCCTTGAGCAACATCAGGTTTTCCGGCCGCGCGCCGCGCCAGGCGTAGATCGACTGGTCGTCGTCACCTACCACGGTGAACTGGTTGCGCGTGCCAATGAGCATTTTCACCAGCAGGTATTGGCTGGCGTTGGTGTCCTGGTATTCGTCGACGAGCAGGTAACGGACCTTGTTCTGCCACTTTTCGAGGATGTCGGCATGTTCCTCGAAGAGTTTTACCGGCAGCAGGATCAGGTCGTCGAAGTCCACCGCGTTGAACGCTTTCAGCGTGCGCTGATAGTGGGTGTAGACGATGGCGGCGGTCTGTTCCTTGGGATTTCGCGCGTTTTCCAGCGCCTGAGGCGGCAGGATCAGGTCGTTTTTCCAGGCGCCGATCATGTTCTTGATCTCGTCGACGCCATCGTCGCCCGCGTATTCCTTCTGCATGATGTCGGTCATCAGGGCTTTGACGTCGGTCTCGTCGAAGATCGAGAAACCGGGTTTGTAGCCCAGCCGCACGTGTTCCTTGCGGATGATGTTCAGACCAAGGTTGTGGAACGTGCAGACGGTCAGGCCGCGACCTTCGCCGGCGCGCAGCAGGGTGCCGACCCGCTCTTTCATCTCGCGCGCGGCCTTGTTGGTAAAGGTCATGGCGACGATGTACTGGGCGCGGATGCCGCAGTTCTGGATCAGGTGCGCAATTTTGCGCGTGATCACGCTGGTCTTGCCGGAGCCAGCACCGGCGAGCACCAATAGAGGGCCGCCGACGTAGTTCACGGCTTCTTGCTGCCGGGGATTGAGTCGGGACATACGAAAATTCGGGAGTCGTTGACGAAATGGGCCGGCATTTTAACAGGCTCAGCGATTTGTGCTGCTCTCTCCGACTTGTGACGTACCACGCGATTCAAATTTGCCGGTTTTGTTACTTTCGCGGAGGATGCGCGGTGATTTTGCGGCTAATGTTCTCATTCGTGACACAAAATAACGTTTTGATAACCGTTGTCATTTGGTCATTGAACGGCGCAACGGCATAATGCCCCGCCCACATCATTGCAGAGTCTAGGGAGCTAGCTTGTCTACGCCTGTCGAACCCTTGCGTTTGCTGCTACTGGCCGAAGAGCCAGCGTGGACAGCGTTATTGCGCGAGTGTCTGGCTCCGATGGGGAGCGCGGCGGTGCTGATCAGCGCGCCGAGCTGGGACTCGGTCAGCAGTTTGTTCGAAGACAACCGCCATGCGGTGTTGTTGACCCTTCCGGCATTGCAACCGGCACCGGGCCGTTGCAGCCTGCCGACGGTCTTGCTGCTGGAACACGAGCCGGAAACCGCGCCGGTTGGCGTCAGTGACTGGCTAGTGTTCGACGCCCTCGACGCCGGCATGCTACGCCGTTGCCTGCGCCATGTCCGCGAACGCGGCGTTCTCGAAAACACCCTGCAACGCCTCGCCGAACAGGATCCGCTGACCGGCATCGCCAACCGTCAGGGTTTCCAGACCTTGCTCGCCGCGCGCCTCGCGGAAAACGACGGGCGCGGCCTGGCCCTCGGGCATCTCGATCTCGACAACTTTCGTCACGCCAACGATGCCCTCGGCCATCAGGCCGGCGATCGCTTGATCCTGCAAGTGGTCGCACGGCTGAAAAGTCAGCTGGAGGCCGGCGATCAACTGGCGCGGCTGGGCAGCGACGAATTTGCCCTGCTGATCGACACCCGTCGTGCACCGCAGCGCGCCGAGTGGATGGCCGAACGCATCACCGAAGCCCTCGCCGAACCGTATTGGGTCGATGGCGAAAGCCTGCTGATCGGCTCGAGCCTCGGCATCGCCCATGCCCGCGCGCAGGGCGGCGCCGATCCGCTGATGTGGCACGCGCACATCGCCATGCAGCAGGCGAAAAGTACGCAGGGCTGCACCTTTCATATCTTCAACGAACGCATCAACCGCAACGCGCGAAGCATGGCCGACCTCGAAAGCGAGTTGCGCCGGGCCTTGCGCCGCGATGAGCTGGAGCTGCATTACCAGCCCCGTCTGAATATGCAGGATGGCCAGATTGTCGGCCTCGAAGCGTTGGTACGTTGGCGTCATGGTGAGCGCGGTTTGCTGCCGCCGAGTGAATTTGTCCCTTTGGCCGAGCAGAGCGGTTTGATCGTGCCGCTGGGTTACTGGGTGATTTCCAGGGCCCTGCGCGATATGCAGGCCTTGCGTGAACGCGGTTTGCCGGCACTGCACATGGCGATCAACCTGTCGTTCCGCCAGTTTCAAGACAGTCAGTTGTTGCCGACGCTGAGCCGGTTGATTGCCGAGCGTGGCGTTGAGGCGCAGTGGCTGGAATTCGAACTGACCGAAACCGCCGTGATGCGCCGTAGTGATCTGGTCAAGCAGACCATGGATGCTCTCGGCCGTCTCGGTGTGCGTTTCTCGCTGGATGACTTTGGCACCGGGTTTTCCTCGTTCGTGCACCTCAACAGCCTGCCGATCACCTTGCTGAAGATCGACAAAAGCTTTGTCGGCGGCATGGAGCAGCGCGAAGAGAACCGCAAACTGGTGCACGCGATGATCAATCTCGCGCACAACCTGCATCTGGAAGTGGTGGCGGAGGGGGTGGAAACCCCTGAACAGCTAGAACTGTTGCGTGGGTTTGGCTGCGATCAGGTGCAGGGTTATCTGATCAGCCGGCCGTTGCCGTTGGCGGAGTTGGTTGAGTACCTGACCTTCGGCTCAAGCCAGCAGTCAGCCCTCGAAATCGTAAGCTGAACACATAACCCTGTGGGAGCGAGCTTGCTCGCAAAGGCGGCGACACATTCAATATACATGTGTCAGGTACACCGCTTTCGCGAGCAAGCTCGCTCCCACAGGGGAACTTCATTCAGGTTGAGGGATGTTGAAGCCCTGAGATTGCGGCTCCAGCCGAATCATCCGCTTCATCTTCCATTCAAACGCCAGCGTCAAACTCACCGCCGCACACGCCAGGCCCAACGCCAACCCCCACCAGACGCCTGTCGGCCCCCAGTTCAAATGGAACGCCATCCACCATGCCGCCGGTGCACCGATCAGCCAATAGCAGGCGAGCCCGACCAGAAACGTGGTCTTGGCATCCTTGAGCCCTCGAATGCAGCCCATGGCAATCGTCTGCGTGCCGTCGAACAGCTCGAACCACGCCGCCACTGCCAGCAGGCTCACCGCGAGGCGAATCACCTCGGCAAACGCCGGGTCATTGTGATCGAGGAACAACCCGACCAACTGATTCGGCAGCAACCAGAACACCATGGCGAAACCCAGCATGACCACGGCGCCAAAGACGATCCCGACCCGCCCGGACATCCGCGCATCGCTCAGTTGCCCGGCGCCGTAATGCTGGCCGACGCGCATGGTGATCGCGTACGACATCCCCGCCGGCACCATGAACGCCACCGAGACAATTTGCAGGGCAATCTGGTGCGCGCCCAACTGCGTGCTGCCCATGGTGCCCATACACAGAGCTGCGAAGGCGAACAAACCGACTTCCACCGCATACGTGCCGCCGATTGGCAGGCCGAGGCGCCACAACTCTTTCAGGTACTGCCGATTCGGCCGCGACAGGCCCGCGCGCAGCGGATAAGCGTCATACGCCGGATGCCGACGGATATGCCAGGCCAGCGCCAACGCCATGCAGTTGGCAACAATTGCCGTGACCAGGCCGATCCCCGTCAGGCCCATTTTCGGCAGGCCGAACATGCCGGTGATCAGCGCGTAATTGAGCAGGAAATTCGCTACGGTGCCGGCCAGGCTGATGACCATCACCGGTGTCGCCCGGCCAATGGCACTGGTGAAACCGCGCAAAGCCATGAAGCTGAGGTAGCCGGGGAGGGCGAAGGGCAGGGCAATCAGGAATTGCCCGGCGGCGTTGACGTTGGTTTCGGTCTGGCCGAACAGCAGCAACACTGGTTTCAGGTTCCACAGCAGCAACCCGGCGCCCAGCGCCATCAACCACGCCAGCCACAGACCAGCCTGAGTCAGGCGTGCGGCGCCGATGATGTCGCCGGCACCCTTGCGAATCGCGACCAGAGTGCCGACCGCCGCAATCACCCCGATGCAGAAAATCGACACGAACGAATAGCTCGCCGCACCGAGACCGCCACCGGCCAACGCTTCAGGACTCAATCGCGCCATCATCAGGGTGTCAGTCAGCACCATCAACATGTGCGCCAACTGTGAAGCAATCAACGGCCCTGCCAGCCGCAGGATGGCCCAGAGTTCGGTACGCACAGGATGCTGCATGGTCATTACCACTCAATTTCAGAGGGAACAGGAGACCGTCGATTCTCAGGCCTTGGCAGGCTTTGCACAAAGGGATAAAAAGGATGGGTTGCATGATTAAAACTCATCCTGAGCAGATTTTGTCAGACTGGCTGCATCCCGCTATAGGAGCTTTCTGTATGTCGCGTCGTCTTCCTCCCTTGTATGCCCTGCGCGCATTTGACGCGGCGGCGCGACATAGCTCGTTCACCCGTGCGGCTGAGGAGTTGTCGATTACCCAGAGTGCGGTCAGCCGGCATATTCGAACCCTGGAAGATCATTTCGCTTGCCGGCTGTTCCATCGCAGCGGGCGCAATCTGCAACTGACCGAAGCGGCCCGTCTGCTGTTGCCCGGCATCCGCGAAGGCTTCACTGCTCTGGAACGAGCCTGCAATACCTTGCGTGCCGAAGACGACATTCTGCGCATGAAGGCGCCGTCGACCTTGACCATGCGCTGGCTGTTGGCGCGGCTCAGTCGCTTCCGTCACTTGCAGCCGGGCAACGAAGTGCAACTGACCAGCGCCTGGATGGATGTCGATTCGGTGGACTTCAACGATGAGCCGTTCGATTGCGCTGTGCTGCTGAGTGACGGGCATTTTCCGCCGGACTGGGAGGCCAGCCTGTTATTTCCTGAAGAGCTGATCCCGGTGGGTGCGCCGAACCTGCTGAATGATCAGCCGTGGGATCTGGCCCGGCTGGCGTCCACCGAATTGCTCCATCCGACCCCGGATCGCCGCGACTGGCGCAGTTGGCTGGAGCACATGGGACTGTCGGATCAGGTCTCGCTCAAGGGCGGACAGGTGTTCGATACCCTCGAGTTAGGGATGATCGCAGCGGCGCGCGGCTACGGTGTATCGATGGGCGATCTGTTGATGGTCGCCGAAGATGTGGCACAAGGAAGACTGAGCCTGCCGTGGCCGACCGCCGTCGCCAGCGGACTGAATTATTACCTGGTGTGGCCAAAGACCCGCCCGGGAGGTGAACGTTTGCGCCGCCTCAGCGACTTCCTCCAAGGCGAAGTCCGCGCCATGGAGTTGCCTGCGGTTGCGCGCTTGAGCTGAAACGTTCGAGCCGCCACAATGCCGGCCTTGTGCCATAACCCTGCTGCTCGCTCAAGTATTCGGCTTTACCGCCGAATACGTGCATGTGGAACCGTCGTGCCGGTATCCACGATTCACCCCCACTATTAAAAATTATCCGAGCTGCGATCAAGGAGGATCGGAAAGTTCGGCCAGGAGCTGTCATGTCTCAACCTCGCGCTCGGATCGCCTCACAGTTAGGCCTCGCCCTCGCCGTGATACTGGCGATAGTCATCAGTGGCAGTACGGTGTTCGCCCTGCGTTCGCTGGATTCGGCCAACCTCGCCACCCGTGAAGAGCATCTGGCCAGTGAGGCGCGGCTGCTGGCCGACCAACTGAGCACCTTCCACGGCACGCTGCGTGAAAGCACTCAGCGCCTGAGCGGGTTGTTCGAGAAGCGCTTCAGCGCGGGTTTGAGCATTCACCCCAGTGAACCGGTGACAGTCGCCGGCACCCAGACCCCGGGACTGCACCTGGGCAGCGAAGTGTTGAACAACAACTTCAAGGAAGTCGACGAGTTCAAGCAGATGACCGCTGGCGTCGCCACCCTGTTCGTGCGCAGCGGCGAAGACTTCGTGCGGGTCAGTACCTCGCTGACCAAGCAGGACGGCACGCGCGCCATCGGCACCTTGCTCGACCATGCGCACCCGGCCTACGCAAAATTGATGGCGGGGCAGGGCTATGTCGGTCGCGCCTTGCTGTTCGATCGCTCCTACATGACTCAGTACACGCCGGTGCGTGACGGCAGCGGCAAGGTGATTGCGGTGTTGTTCGTCGGCTTCGATTACACCGATGCGCAGAACATCCAGTTCGACAACCTCAAGCGCTTCCGCATCGGCCAGAGCGGTTCGCTGGCGTTGCTGGATGAGCAAAACAAATGGCTGGTCGCACCGGCGGGTGTGCAAGCGCTGGATCAAGCCGTTCCGGTGATCAAAGGTCTGGCGGCGAAACCGGGCAAGGGTGAGTTCTGGAGCGACACCGCTGAAGACTTCTACAGCATTGCCGTGCCGTTCGATGGCGGGCCGTGGTCGGTGGTGGCGAGCATGCCGAAATCCGAGATCCGCGCGGTGACCTGGAGTGTCGGCACGCAACTGGCGATTGGCAGTCTGTTGGCGATGTTGCTGGCGGTCGGTTCGGTGGTCTGGCTGCTGCGCAGCAAACTGGCGCCTCTGGGGGATCTGGTGCGTCAGGCCGAGGCTTTGGGCGCCGGTGATCTGAGCGTGCGCCTGAACGTGTCGAGCAATGACGAGATCGGCCAGTTGTCGCGCGCGTTCAACCAGATGAGTCAGGCTTTATCGACCATGGTTGAGCACATCCGTCGTGCCTCGCAAGAAGTTAACAGCCGTGCACAGGCGCTGTCCGGTTTGTCCGGCGGTGCCTACGAAGGCATGGAACAGCAGTCCGGCGAAATCACCAGCATGGCCGGCGCGGTGGAAGAGTTCAGCGCAACCTCGCTGAACATTGCCGACAACATGGGCGCGACCCAGCGTCTGGCGCAGGAAAATGCCCAGCAAACGCAGATTGGCCGCAGCTCGATGGAAGAAGCGTCGTCCTCGCTGGAGCAAATCGCTGGTGCCCTGAACAGCACCGCCACCGTGATCAACACCCTCGGTCAGCGTTCGCAGGAAATCGGCGGCATCGTTGGCGTGATTACTTCGATTGCCGAACAGACTAACTTGCTGGCGCTCAACGCCGCGATTGAAGCGGCACGTGCCGGTGAACAAGGTCGCGGCTTCGCCGTGGTGGCCGATGAGGTGCGTAGCCTCGCTTCGCGTACTCGTCAGGCGACTGATGAAATTTCCAGCATGATCCACAGCATCCAGCAGGAAACCGGCAATGCGATCAGCACCATGGAACAGGGCAATGTGCTGATGCAGGAAGGTTTGTCGCGTAACGCCAACGTCGCCTCGGCGCTGGCGCGCATTGATGAGCAGAGCCGTTCGGCGGGGCAGCAGTTTGCCGCGATTACCACCGCGACGCAGGAGCAGAGCAGCACCGCGACTCTTTTGAGCAGTAACCTGCAAAGCATTGCGATGGCCAACAGTGAGCAGCGCGAAGTGGTGTCCAACCTGGCCGTGACCGCCAAGGAACTGGAAGGTCTGGCGGCCGAACTGCGTCAGGAGGTTGACCGGTTCCGTTAAGGCGCCGGTGCCTTATTGATACACCGAGAGGTCTTCACTGGAGTCGACCTCTCCCCATTCGCCGGTGTAGGCGACAGCTGCAATCGGCACACGACCGGCATCGATAACGCGTTGCAGGGTGTTGGTCATGTGCATGCTGTCGCGTTGCTGCGGCGACAGTTCTGCACGCAGCCGCAGGACTTCCGCCCAGCCTTCGGGCGTGAAGCGCAAAAGCCCCATGTACTGTCCCTGAACATCGTCCACCGATTGCGGCTTGTTGCCGATTTCGGCCAGCGTGTGCGCGGCGGTCAGGCGAAAGGTTTCGGCATCCAGCAGCGGATCGCCGAAACGCTCGGTCCACAGCTGCAACCAGTTGGGGGCGTAGGTTACGGCCAGCGTTGCGTCGCTGTTGATCAACGACTGTACGGCCACAGGGCTGTAGAAAATATCCGAATAACTGACGATGCACGGCTCGCCCTGAAGCCAGGACTCGGCGCAGGCCAGTGACGAAACCATGTTGGTCTCGGCCCAGTGCGGGTTGTGAAACGCGCTCAGGCCACGCTCTGCCAGCAGCTCGCGCTTGTAACCCGTCACCACCGCGATGTCGCTGATACCCGCTGCCCGCAATGACTCCAGCTGCCATTCCAGCAGCGGTTTACCGCGCAACTCGACCAGACATTTTGGGCGTTCATCGGTGAGGCTTTTCATGCGGCTGCCACGTCCGGCAGCCAGAATAATGGCTTTCACTACAGGGCTATCCCGTGAATTCTTCAGTGGAATCGGTTTCGCCAAACAGTTGCTGCAGACGCTGAAGGTCGTGCGACGCGAAATCGTTCTCGCGCTCCGGGTGCCACATCCAGCCCTGCCACGGTCGTTGCAGGTGGCGGATCGCTTCGATTTCGCCGTCCTCGCTGCGCGCCAGCACCTCGAACCCGAGCGGGCAATCGGCGAGGGCGAAGGTGTGATAGCTGTTGACCTCGGCGACGATCTGCCCGGATAGCTGATGCCGGGTGCGTACATGGCCGGTGACCGGTTTCAGCGAGACACCCGACCAGTGCGCAAGCATCTGCATGCCCCGGCAAATTCCCAACAATGACAGATGGCGTGCATGGGCGTGGTCCAGCAGCCTGTTTTCGGTGAAGTCGCGAGCCGGGCACTGACCGATGTCGTTGCCGCCCGACAGCACGATGGCTTGTGGGTTTACCGCTGCCAGCCAACGATCGAGGTCGTCAGGGGTTTGCCAACGGTTGGGGACCGGCACGGGGATAAAGCCTGCCGCCAGCACAAACGCGATCAGGCGCTGATCCAGCGCATCACGGCTTTCGCCGCGCTCAGGGTGGGTATCGACACGCTGGCTGATCGCGACCACTTTCATGACATCAACTCCACTCGGCGCGCCGATGTTCACTGTGTTGCCGGCCGATATTGCAATGCCTCCGCCAGGTGTTCGCGCGTGATGTCTTTTTCCTGGCTCAGATCGGCCAACGTCCTGGCGACCTTGAGCAACCGGTGCGCCGAGCGCAGTGACAGGGTCAGCCGTTCACAGGCTGATTCCAGCCAGGTCTCATCGGCTGTGGATAACCTGCAGTGGCGACGCAGGCCTGGCAGATCAAGAAACGCATTGGCACAACCCTGGCGTTTCTGTTGGCGTTCGCGGGCTTCGGCTACCAACGCGGCCGCACTGGCGCTGTCTTCTCCTGGCTTTACCGCAGGGTTCAGCGCTGTCGCCTCCCGCGCAACCGTCAGGTGTAAGTCGATCCGGTCCAACAGGGGACCCGACAACTTGTTGCGATAGCGCTGAACCATGTCCGGCGTGCACGAACACTTGCCGCTGGGTTCACCAAGATATCCACAGGGGCAAGGGTTCATCGCCGCCACCAACTGAAAGCGCGCGGGGAAACGCACGCGATCCTTGGCCCGGGCGATCACGATGAACCCCGACTCCAAAGGCTCACGTAAAACTTCCAGCACCTTGCGATCAAATTCCGGCAGTTCATCGAGGAACAGCACGCCGTGGTGCGCGAGGGTGATCTCGCCGGGTTGCGGTTTTGAGCTGCCCCCGACCAGTGCCGGGCCGGATGCGGAATGGTGCGGCTGGCGGAATGGACGCTGCGGCCAGTGGGTCAGCGGCACGCCACTGGCGACGGATTGAATCGCCGCAACCTCAAGGGCTTCGCATTCGGACAGCGGCGGGAGCAGTCCCGGCAATCGACTGGCCAACAGCGTCTTGCCCGTCCCCGGGGGACCGCTGAACAGCAGGTTATGCGCACCCGCTGCGGCAATCAGCAGCGCCCGTTTGGCTGCCATTTGCCCCTGCACTTCGTTCAGGTCTGGATAGGGTCTGGCGGCATGGATCAAACCGTCCGACACGTAAGGCTCCACCGGCGTATGCCCGTTGAAATGCGCCACCGCCTCCAGCAGATGATCCACCGCAAACACCTTCAACCCGGACGCCAGACAGGCCTCCTCGGCATTCGCTCGCGGCACCACCAGCGCCCGCCCGGCCTTGCGTGCCGCCAGTGCTGCGGGCAACACCCCACGCACCGGCCGCACCGCGCCGGACAACGCCAACTCACCCAGACATTCCACCTCATCCAGCGTCAGACACGGCACCTGCACACTCGCCGACAAAATCCCCAGGGCAATCGCCAGATCAAACCGTCCGCCATCCTTGGGCAAATCCGCCGGCGCCAGATTCAACGTGATCCGCCGCGCCGGAAACTGCAGCCCGGAATTGATGATCGCGCTACGCACCCGATCCTTGCTCTCCTTCACCGCCGCCTCGGGCAGACCGACCATGGTCAGCGACGGCAGGCCGTTGGCCAGATGGACTTCGACGGTGACAGCGGGGGCTTCCACGCCAATCTGGGCGCGACTGTGGACGATGGAGAGAGACATGGTCGTTCCTTGAGCTGAATCGGGGGCCGCTTCCTGCGGGTTTTTTAAGGGTAGTTGAGCCGGGTTTCAGTGCTGAAATAGAGGTTTACAAGACGTATCAAGACCCGATGGGCAGTCACTGCTTGCCTGAATTGGAGCGTTGACTCTCGCCCGGCATTGACGGATCCTCCCGCTTGAGGACTGCAACTGCGCATTCGTCGGGACTGGGCACCAGTAAAAGCTCCCCCGCATTTTTGGCAGCAGAGAAAGCTGGTTTCTCTGAAGTGACGACGGGCCGGCTCGTCGGATTCTGAACCCATGGTTGCAAAGCCAGGAGCTAAAGAATCGCTGCGACTACTCCTCCAAACACAAAAAAGGCGTCCTATGGACGCCTTTTTATTTTTGACTCAGGATCTTTTACCGGCCAGCGGGCCGCTTGGCTCAAGCTCTGGCCCACACGTAACAGCAACTTCAATAAATCGCCGTTGGTTGGCTGACATATCCCCAGCCAACCGGAGTGCTTCGAGATGTAGTTCAACAATCTGAAGAAGCTTTGCCTTTCGCTTTTTTGGGCTCATACGCACCTCGTGCGATTGGGTTGTTGATTTCGATGTTATTGACCGTTCACAGAAATGACAAGCCGGTTGGTGTGGTCGAATTCGAACCCCAGTTTCCGGTAGTAAAAAACAACATTCGGATCAGGATCCTGAATCTCGATTTCTTTGCATCCTAGCGCTCGCGCATAGTGATCTGCGACAAGCAGAGCAATCGGCGCGATCCTGCCGCGAAGCGGGTGCGCCCTATCCGGATGCCCTTCCAACAGAACAATCTTTAAGCAGATAGAGCTTGCGCGCGGGGTCGCATAGCACATGCCGCAAAGAGTCTGTTTGTACCATATCGCCAAATCCAGACCTTTCGCATCTTTACTTTTCCAGTCTGCAACGTCATCCCAAGGGAAAACTGTTGGCCCCTCCCAGAGAAAGTATTGCTTTATCGCTGCTGGGGTAATTGGCTCAAACTTGACCGCTGCTGCATCAATATTTGGGATTCTCGGGGCAATGTTCTTGAGAAAGAATTTGTAGGCGATCTTTCGCGAGTTTGATCTGAATGTCTGGTTACGAAGATCCGTTGCTTTGCCTTTTCTTCTCATTGTTTTCATCTGTTTGGATCTGGTCGCAGAAGATAGCCAGCAGAGAGGGGGCAGCGAAATCAGACGTGGCGGACGCGTTTTGTAGGACGTTACTTCTGTGAGTGGAGGATTTCGGAGTAGGAGGGGTGGAGATAACGAAGACACAAAAAAGGTCATTTCAGTGGTATCGCTGAAATGACCTTTGGTGAGGTTGCAGCGCAAAAATTCAGATCAATTGCAGAGCCTTTCTCCACCATGAGTTCACAACCGTGCGGTTTGCCTGTTCTCGCTCCGTCACCATGTGTGGCACATCTTGCAACCGTATCCACGGCTGGTTATTCCAGTGCAACAAACTCAACGTCATGTCCGGCCAACTGAGCAGGCTCAGGTGTGGACGTTCGCTTGTGCTGGGATGTTGGGCGTCGCGCAGGGTGGGGATGACTTGGTGGGTGAGCCATTCGCGCAGGGCTCGGTATTCGGGGCAGTAGTGGTAGACCAGGAGGGCGTAGATGCCGGATTCGCTGATCAGCAGGGTGTTTTCGATCTGGTTGTGGATCAGGGTTTTGCGGGTCTGGTATTGGTCGGGGTCGAGTTTTCGCAGCATGCGTTCGTTGAGGTAGATGTGCAGCAGGCGGCTCAGGTCTCGGGCGCAGAACCAGGGTTGGTTCTGGATGAGGAGGGCGTGGAGGGGGAGTTTGTGGCGGGTGAAGATATTAGGTGTCAGGTAGTTTTCGTCCATGGTTCAGTTCTCGAATTCAAGTGAAGAAAACTGCTTCTGTTCGTCGCCAAACGAATAGGGTGGCAGCTATGCGCGGGTTGGCGAACCGGTGAATTCGAAACCGGCAGACCCTGAGGTCTCCCACGCAAAGCCGCCATAACTCGTTGAGAGAAAAAACCTCTCTGTGAGTTTAGTTGCATTGCGTCAAATTCGATCCAGGTCGCCAAACCCGGTGCTGAACATTCAGCATCGGGTGAGCTTAGAAACCTGGGCTTTTCGGCGCAATCGGACGGCGGTGGTGCAGGTTGTAGGACGTTGCCGAGAAGATTGAAGGGCTGGAGATCAAAAGATCGCAGCCTTCGGCAGCTCCTACAGGGGGCGCGGATTATTCAGCGGGAGGTGTCAGCTTGGCTTCCATCTCGGCGACTTTGGCTTCGAGGCTTTCGAGGCGGGCGCGGGTGCGGGCCAGAACGACCATCTGACTATCAAATTCTTCACGGCTGACCAGATCGAGTTTGCTGAAGGCACTTTGCAGCAGCATCTTGAACTGGCTTTCGAATTCGGCTTTCGGCAGCGGGGTGTCGCCGCTGAAGAGGCGGGAGGCGGTGCCGCTCAGGGCGTCGAGGAAGTCTTTGGGCGCGAGCATGGTGGATGTCCTGGAAACAATGGCCGGCAGTGTATCACGCAGTGTCTATAGTCAATCTCGTGGTCAGGGATGCACGCTTTTCGCGCAGGCGGACGGACGGCGACGCACCGTTGTTGTGCGTATCCGGTTAGCGTTTTGTGCGGGACGGCTTGCGACAGCGGCCAAGGGATTGAAATCAGGGGATTTTGGCGAGATGGCAAGGTTTCTGCTTAGTCACCTTCGACCCATGCACTGATGCAGTCGCTGTGACGAATGCAGTGCGGCAGACGGAGCGGGGAGTTTCGTCAGCAGCGGTTAGCTGGCGTCAGTCGGGCAGGTAAGGCCGACGATGCGTTACAAAGCCAGGCACTGCGCTTAGACTTGAGTCGGGTTTGTTTTCCTGGGGCAAGTCCACCAATTCGGGAGAGAGTTTCATGAAGCTAGTCACTGCCATCATCAAGCCGTTCAAGTTGGACGACGTGCGCGAGTCGCTGTCCGAAATCGGCGTGCAGGGCATTACCGTTACTGAAGTCAAAGGCTTCGGCCGGCAGAAGGGTCACACCGAGCTGTATCGCGGCGCGGAATATGTGGTTGATTTTCTGCCCAAGGTGAAAATCGACGTGGCCATCGACGACAAGGATCTGGATCGGGTTATCGAGGCGATAACCAAAGCGGCCAACACCGGCAAGATCGGTGACGGCAAGATCTTCGTGGTCAATCTGGAACAGGCGATTCGTATCCGTACCGGCGAAACCGATACCGACGCGATTTAAACGCCGCCACAAACCCCAACGCCCCAGGAGAAAACAATATGACTCTGCGTAAATTCGCAGGGCTAGGAGCCCTGTTGTCTATCGTAATGCCCGGCCTTGCTATGGCGGCAGACGAAGTGGCGGCCCCAGTCCTCAACTCCGGCGACACTGCCTGGATGCTCACCTCAACGGCACTTGTGCTGTTCATGACCATCCCCGGCCTGGCGCTGTTCTACGGCGGCATGGTTCGCTCGAAAAACATTCTTTCCGTGATGATGCAGTGCTTCGCCATTACCGGTCTGATCAGCATCCTGTGGGTCATTTATGGCTACAGCATTGCGTTCGACACCACCGGCATGGAGCAGGGCGTCGTCAACTTCAACTCGTTCTTCGGCGGCATGGGCAAGGCGTTCCTCGCCGGTGTCACGCCTTCGAGCCTGACCGGCCCAGCGGCTTTGTTCCCTGAGGCGGTGTTCATTACCTTCCAGATGACCTTTGCGATCATCACTCCGGCGCTGATCGTCGGTGCCTTCGCTGAGCGGATGAAGTTCTCCGCGATGCTGATCTTCATGGGCATCTGGTTCACCTTGGTTTATGCACCGATCGCGCACATGGTCTGGTCCGGCAACGGCGGCCTGATGTGGGACTGGGGCGTGCTCGACTTCGCCGGCGGCACCGTGGTGCACATCAACGCCGGTGTCGCCGGTCTGATTGCCTGCCTGGTATTGGGCAAGCGCAAAGGCTTCCCGACCACGCCGATGGCCCCGCACAATCTGGGTTACACCCTGATGGGCGCGGCGATGCTGTGGGTCGGCTGGTTCGGCTTCAACGCCGGTTCCGCTGCGGCGGCCAACGGTACCGCCGGCATGGCGATGCTGGTCACTCAGATCGCTACCGCTGCCGCCGCACTGGGCTGGATGTTTGCCGAGTGGGTCACCCACGGCAAGCCAAGTGCACTGGGTATCGCCTCGGGTGTGGTTGCCGGCCTGGTAGCGATCACTCCGGCTGCTGGCACCGTAGGCCCGATGGGCGCACTGGTGATCGGTCTGGCTGCAGGCGTGGTGTGCTTCTTCTGCGCCACCACCCTGAAACGCAAACTCGGTTATGACGATTCCCTGGATGCCTTCGGCGTACACGGTATCGGCGGTATTCTCGGCGCGATCCTCACCGGTGTGTTCGCTGCTCCGGCTCTGGGTGGCTTCGGCACCGTCACCGATATCGGTGCGCAAGTCTGGATTCAGGTCAAAGGCGTGGGCTTCACGGTGATCTACACCGCGATCGTCACCTTCATCATCCTTAAGGTCCTGGACGCCGTGATGGGTCTGCGTGTGACCGAGGAAGAAGAGTCGGTTGGCCTCGATCTGGCACAACACAACGAACGCGGCTACAACCTGTAAGTACGCGCACTAAAAAAAATTGCCCGGTTCGCCGGGCATTTTTTTGTCCGGGATTTGTCATTAAGCGACAGGCTGAAAGGATTTTTCGTACGGCTTTGGTCGTGTTTACGACGGGCGTTTTTCTGCGGCCAATGGCTTACATGATTGCAGGAATATTAGGGCCTTTGTTTTTTCCCAGAGCGCGCTAGAATGCGCCCCGAACGTGCGGAGAACTGTATGTGGCAACAGACTCTGATAACCCTGCGGGCACGGCCCCGGGGCTTTCATCTGGTAACGGACGAGTTGATCAAAGGGCTGCCTGAACTCAGGGCGTGCCGGGTCGGTCTGTTGCATTTGTGGCTGCAGCATACCTCGGCGTCGTTGACCATCAACGAGAACGCCGATCCGGCGGTACGTCGCGACTTCGAACGATTTTTCAATCGTCTGATCCCACAAGGAACAGACGGCTATGAGCATAACGACGAAGGCCTGGACGACCTCCCGGCGCACTTCAAGGCCAGCGTGCTTGGTTGCCAGATCAGTCTGCCGGTTTCGGCAGGTCGTCTGGCACTGGGGACCTGGCAAGGCGTTTATCTGGGCGAGCACCGTGATCATGGCGGTGCCCGAAAAGTCCTCGCCACCTTGCACGGTGAAGGGGCATAAACCGTTGGTCACCAATGGTTACTGATTTTTTAACGGCGACTTTCGACAGTTGCCAAAGCTGGTCTATAACTAATCTGCTTTTCGCAAGTCATGAGGTAGAACATGAGCGACGATGATCTGGAAAACGACGACCTCGAAGTAGGCGACGAAGACGAGGCCGAGGAAGGTCTGGAAGCAGCAGCGGAAGACGTTGCTGATGACGATGGTGGCGACGATACGCCGGCCCCGGCTGCCAAAGGCAAAGCCAAGGCTGCGGTGTCGGTAGACGAGTTGCCGAGCATTGAAGCCAAGAACAAGGAACGCGACGCCCTGGCCAAGGCCATGGAAGAGTTCCTGTCGCGCGGCGGCAAGGTTCAGGAAGTGGAGGCCAATGTGGTCGCCGATCCTCCGAAAAAGCCGGACAACAAGTACGGTAGCCGCCCTATCTGAGGCGTGCCGCTTGCTTGCTGAAAAAGCCCGCCGTCGCTGCGGGCTTTTTCATGGGCGAAAGAAAAATTTGAAGGCGATGCAGACCCTGTGGGAGCTGGCTTGCCAGCGATGGCGGCCTGTCAGACAACATTGATGTTGAATGTACCGGCCTCATCGCTGGCAAGCCAGCTCCCACAGGGGATGAGGTGAATTTAGGGTCAATGCTGGGCATTCCAGCGTGCGAGTACGGCTGGCAAATCGGTCAGGCTACGAATCTCTGCATCCGGCAGGCGATCCGCTTCCCAGACCTTGCCGGCCGGGTTAAACCAGATCGCGCGTAGCCCAGCTTGCTGCGCCCCGGCAATGTCATCCCCCGGATGATCACCTATGTGCACGGCGGTTTCGGCCGTGGCGCCACCGCGTTGCAGAGCCTCATGAAAAAGCCGCGCATCCGGTTTGGCGATGCCGATATCTTCCGCACACAACGCAAACTTGAAGTAATCCGCCAACCCCAACCGGCGCACATCGGCGTTGCCATTGGTGACCACGCCAAGCGCATAGTGATTGGCGAGAATCTCCAGCACTGGCTCGACTTCAGGGAACACTTCGATCTGATGCCGCGCATGCAGGAACACTTCAAATCCCTTGTCGGCCAGGTCGGATGCTTCGCCATGTGCGTACCCGGCGTCTTCCATTGCATGAAACAACACCCGACGACGTAGCGCACTGATCCGATGCTTGAGTCCCGGCTCGTTGGCCAGCACCCGCTCACGGATCGCCCACAAATGCTCCACTGGCACCGCGCCCAGATTCGGCGCATGTTCGCTCAGCCATTCGCGCAATACCGCTTCGGCACTGACGATCACTGGCGCGGTGTCCCACAACGTGTCGTCGAGGTCGAAGGTGATCAACTGGATGCTCATGAATCATCGCCTTTCATGCGTTTGGCCCGTGGATGGGCGCTGTCGTAGACCGCCGCCAGGTGCTGGAAGTCCAGGTGGGTGTAGATCTGCGTGGTCTTGATGTCGGAGTGGCCGAGCAATTCCTGCACCGCGCGCAAGTCCTGCGAAGACTCCAGCAAGTGGCTGGCGAAGGAGTGCCGCAGCATGTGCGGGTGCAGGTTCTGGCCAAGCTCGCGCTCGCCGGCGAGTTTGACCCGCACCTGAATCGCCCGCGGGCCAAGGCGCCGGCCTTGCTGGCTGACGAACACGGCGTCGTCCGCCGGGTTGGTCATCGCGCGCAATGGCAGCCACTGCTCGATCGCTTCGCGAGCTTTTTTACCCACTGGCAGCAGGCGGGTCTTGCTGCCCTTGCCGAGCACTTGAACCATGCCATCGGCGAGGTCGAGTTGATCGAGGTTGAGCCCGGTCAACTCGGAAAGACGCAGGCCGGAGGAATAGAACAACTCAAGAATCGCCTGATCCCGACGCGCAAGAAAATCGTCCTCGACCGCACCTTCAAGCAGTTGCAGCGCACGATCGGTGTCGAGGGTTTTCGGCAGGCGGCGTTCACCTTTCGGCGGTGCCAAACCGGTGGCCGGATCGTGGTCGCAAAGACCTTCACGATTCAGATAGTGATAAAGCCCACGCACTGCCGAAAGCAGTCGGGCGAGGCTGCGCGAGGACTGACCTTGCGCATGCAAACGGGCGATCAGGCTGCGCAGGCGCTGAATATCCAGCGCTGCCCAGCTGCCAATGTTCTGTTTGACGCACCAGCCAAGGACTTTGTCGAGGTCGCGGCGGTAGGCCGACAGCGTGTGCGGCGACACCTGTCGCTCACTGCGCAGGTGTTCGCAGTAAGCGTCCAGTTGCCGTTCCATGTTCAGCGTACCGAGCGCAGGGAGCTGTTGACCCGTGGCAGCACGCGGCCCATGACTTCGGCGATGTAGCTGAGGAACAGCGTACCCACCGAACTCTTGTAGTGCTGCGGATCACGGCTGGCGATCGCCAGAATCCCGTGGATGCCTTGATGGCTGACGGCAACCACGGCAGTTGAGCCGATCTGCTTGCGCTGTTCTTCGCCGAAGAGGAAATCCAGTTCATGCTCACGCAGGCTGCCGCTGACGCTTTTGCCTTCAGTGAGCAAACCGCCGATGGCGACTTGGGCGTCAGCGTGGCTGACCCAACGGCCGACCGGTGCCGGGTTGTCACCGAGCAGGATCAGGCTGACAAAAGGCACCTGAAAATCCTGACGCAGACTGTCTTCGACGCTGATCACCACGTCTTCCAGGCTGGCAGCGTCCATCAGGGCGAGAATCAGGCGGCGGGTCTTGTCGAACAGGCGATCGTTATCGCGGGCGACGTCCATCAACTGCGAGAGGCGATGACGCATCTCGATGTTGCGGTCACGCAGGATGGTCATCTGCCGCTCGACCAGCGACACGGTGTCACCGCGTCGATGGGGAATGCGCATCGCGGGCAGCAGTTCTTCGTGCTCGACGAAGAAGTCCGGATGAGCCTCCAGGTATGCGGCAACCGCTGCCGCCTCCAGGCTCTCGGACGCTGATTCGTCGGACTGTCGGGCGGGTACCTGAGGCTTATCGGTCATGGTTTCTGCTCACTCAAAGACGTACTTGTCCTTCGTATACACGCACTGCCGGACCGGTCATCAGTACCGGTTGGCCAGGGCCTGCCCATTCAATGGACAGACGCCCGCCGGGCAGGTCGATCAATAGCGGCGAATCCATCCACCCCTGGCTGATCGCAGCGACAGCCGCTGCACACGCGCCGGTGCCGCAGGCCTGGGTTTCCCCGGCACCGCGTTCCCACACGCGCAATTGTGCACGGTTGCGGTCGATGACCTGGAGAAAACCGACATTCACTCGCGCGGGGAAGCGCGGGTGGTGTTCGATTTTCGGTCCCAACTCATGCACAGGTGCGCTGTTGATGTCCTGCACGCGCAGCACTGCGTGAGGGTTGCCCATCGACACGGCGGCCAGTTCGACCGTGGTGCCGTCGACTTCCAGCTGATAGCTGATGGCTTGCGCTGGCGCGTCGAACGGAATATCCGCCGGCACCAGACGCGGGGCGCCCATGTTCACGCCGATCTGGCCGTCGTTACGCACGTCCAGTTCAATGATGCCGCCCTTGGTCTCGACGCGGATCTGCCGTTTGGCGGTCAGGCGCTTGTCGAGCACGAAGCGCGCAAAGCAGCGTGCACCGTTGCCGCACTGCTCGACTTCCGAGCCGTCGGAGTTGAAGATCCGGTAACGGAAATCCACGTCCGGGTTGCTCGGCGCCTCGACGATCAGCAACTGGTCGAAACCAATGCCAGTGTGGCGGTCGCCCCATTGCTTGGCGTGCTTTGGCTGAATATGCGCGTGCTGGCTGACCAGGTCGAGAACCATGAAGTCATTGCCCAAGCCGTGCATTTTAGTAAAACGCAGCAGCATGGGTTACTCCGGCAGCAGGCTTTCGCCGGCAAACAGCTCGGCCACGGTTTCGCGGCGGCGCACTTCAAATACCTGATCGCCATCTACCAGCACTTCGGCGGCGCGGCCGCGAGTGTTGTAGTTGGAGCTCATCACAAAACCGTAGGCACCGGCCGAATGCACGGCCAGCAGATCGCCTTCGGCCAGGGCCAATTCGCGATCCTTGGCGAGGAAGTCGCCGGTTTCGCAGATCGGGCCGACGATGTCGTATTTACGCGCAGCGGAATCACGCGGTTTGACCGCGGTGACGTCCATCCACGCCTGATACAGCGCCGGGCGGATCAGGTCGTTCATCGCCGCGTCGACGATGGCGAAATCCTTGTGTTCGGTGTGCTTGAGGTACTCGACCTGAGTCAGCAGCACGCCGGCGTTGGCAACGATGAAGCGGCCCGGCTCGAACACCAGCGCCAGATCACGACCGTTCAGACGCTCGCGCACCGCTTTGATGTAGTCGGCAGCCAATGGCGGCTCTTCATCGCGATAACGCACGCCCAAACCGCCACCAAGATCAATGTGGCGCAGGTGAATGCCGCAATCGCCGAGACGATCGACCAGATCCAGCAAGCGATCGAGAGCATCGAGGAACGGTGGCAGCGTGGTCAGTTGCGAACCGATGTGGCAATCGACGCCGACCACTTCCAGGTTCGGCAGATGCGCGGCGCGCACGTACACGTCTTCGGCGTCGGCGATGGCGATGCCGAACTTGTTCTCTTTAAGACCGGTGGAAATGTACGGGTGGGTGCCGGCATCGACGTCCGGGTTCACCCGCAGCGATACCGGTGCACGAACGCCGAGCTCTGCGGCAACCACTTGCAGGCGCTCGAGCTCGTCGGTGGATTCGACGTTGAAGCAGTGCACGCCGACTTCCAGTGCCCGACGCATGTCGTCACGGGTCTTGCCGACACCGGAGAAGACGATTTTGTCAGGGCTGCCGCCAGCGGCGAGCACGCGTTCCAGCTCGCCACGGGAAACGATGTCGAAACCGGCGCCGAGGCGGGCCAGGACATTCAGTACGCCGAGGTTGGAGTTGGCTTTGACGGCAAAGCAGACCAGATGCGGCATGCCGGCCAACGCATCGGCGTAGGCCAGATACTGGGCTTCGATGTGTGCGCGCGAGTAAACGTAGGTGGGCGTGCCGAAGCGGTCGGCGATGGCGGACAGCGCCACACCTTCCGCGAACAGCTCCCCGCCACGGTAGTTAAAAGCGTCCATGGCGATCCCTTATTGGTAAACGTCGTGCTTGTGTGCTTTGGACGGCTGCTTCTGCGAAGACTGGGCTTGCTCGGCCGGGTCCTGATCGTCATCCGGCAGGTACAGCGGGCCTTTTTGACCACAGGCCGAAACGAGGCAGGCAACCGCGACGAGCGCAGCAAGGGAAGAGATCAGGCGCTTCATGGCGAAATCCTTGAAAATGCGTTAATTGCGCCGGAGTATACCGGCCACCCGGCAGCTTGCCTATGCGAGGGGGTTCCCGTCCGGCGGGGCTCGTCCGTGAGCACTGGTAACCCTGTGGGAGCGAGCTTGCTCGCGAAAGCGGTATGTCAGTCGCCATCGATGTTGAATTTTCCGGCGCCTTCGCGAGCAAGCTCGCTCCCACAGGGGGCAGTGCTGGATGGAAAACGGTGCTTGGTCGTTAATCTTTGCAATCGGCCGGCAGCGTCCGTATCTTTCGGCGCTTGAGCCTGATCAGACATTTTTTGAGGTTGCCGCAATGAGTTTGTCCGAAGCCCGTTTCCACGATCTGGTCGATGAAACCCAGGAAAAACTGGAAGATATCTTTGATGACAGCGACCTGGATATCGACCTGGAGAGCTCGGCAGGTGTCTTGACCGTCAAGTTCGAAAACGGCTCGCAGCTGATCTTCAGCCGCCAGGAGCCGCTGCGTCAGCTGTGGCTGGCGGCGGTGTCCGGTGGTTTCCACTTCGACTACGACGAAGAAAGCGAGCGCTGGATGTGCGACAAGAGCGAAGAGCAACTGGGCGAAATGCTCGAGCGTATCGTCAAGCAGCAGGCGGGTGCTGAATTCGACTTCGAAGGTCTGTGATTCCGTGGCTGACACTGCGCCTGTTCGTCCGCCCAAGCCGCTTTACAGCAACATCAGCCCGGCCGTGCCTTCGCCGTGCAGCGGTGTGTGCCGACTGGACGAGCAAAAGGTCTGCCTCGGCTGCTTCCGGCATGTCGAAGACATTCGCGAATGGCGTTCGGCGGACGACGAGCGGCGGCGCGTGATTTGCGCGCAGGCGTCACAGCGCAAACAGTGCGCCGGGGCGTGACTTGTATATTTTTTGAGCTGTGATAGTGTCCGAACACGCCTCAACCCATCGAGGCCTGGTGAAAACCCCGTCTTTTTTGGCGGGGTTTTGCTTTTTTTGTGTGCAGAAGAAAGGAGTCTGCCCGGATCATGACCGCACCTTCCATCACCCTTACCCGTCTGGACGTGCAACGTCTGGAGCGCCTGATCGACAGCCTGGATGACACGCTGCCGGGCGTGATTGCGCTGCAAACCGAGCTGGACCGCGCCGATACCGTGGTCGGCCACGATGAAGTGCCCGCCGATGTCGTGACGATGAATTCCCGTGTGCATTGCCGCGAAGAAGGCAGTGGCAAGGATTACCACCTGACGCTGGTCTATCCGAAGGACGCCAACGCCGATGAAGGCAAAATCTCGATTCTGGCGCCAGTCGGCAGTGCGCTGCTGGGCCTGAAGGTCGGTCAGCACATCGACTGGCCGGCACCGGGTGGCAAGACCCTCAAACTGACCTTGCTCGAAGTCGAATCGCAGCCGGCCAACGGCGGTGATTTCCGCGAGTAACCCGCCCTCAGACCTGTTCGAGTGCCTCGTTCAGAGCGCGCTCCAGGTCAGCCTTGTAGCGCAGATACAGATTGCTTGAACTCTGCCCGTCACCGAGCAGGCCCGAAAGGTCGAGGTCGGTGATGTAGCAGCGATAGCGTTCGCTCTCGCGGCGCTGCTCGACGATCTCCCGGGCGACCACGCTGAACAGCTGGTCGCCATGTTCCAGCTCGCTGAATTCCCGTTGATTGCAATACAGCGTGACCTGCACTTCGCCCGGTGCGGCTTTGCCGACGATCGCCTGTACGTCGTAGAACGGCTTGTTTACCGGCGTCTGCGGTGCTAGTCGTGCTTCGACCCGTCGCGCGCGCCCCGGGCCGGAAGGCAATAACTGGTAATACAAAGTTTCGAGGCGGGCCTCGGGGCCGGCGTCCATCGGCAGCACGGCTTCGCGGCGGAACAGGATCGATTGCAGGAAGCGCTGCAAAGGCACCAACAGACTTTGCTCATCGTGATAGGGCAAATGTTGCTGCCACAGCGCGTTGAACTCATCCAGCACGTACAACTCGGCCTGCTGCTCGGTGATCCGGTAGAACACTTGAATACATTCCGGCTGACCCATCGGCAGGATCAGTGCTAGATCGTGATCTTCCAGTGCCATCGGGTCCAGATGCAGCGGGCTGTAGCGCGGCTGCTCTTCACCGAGGTAGTCGAGCAGCGCCGGCAGGGTGGCGAGGGCGACGTGGTTGACCTGGCCCGGCACCAATTCCAGCACGTGATAATGCTGCTGCACTTGAATCAGGTAGCGATGATTCAGTTCGCTGAGCAACAGATTTTGCGCGGTGTCGATGATTTCCTCGACGCGGCGGGCGATGAACTGCGCGCGGTTGTGGCAGAAGCAGCGCACCTTCAACGACGGCTGCAAGGCCCCGCGCGGCAGATTGTTAAGGTAGTCGCGCAGGCAATCGAGCAGGGCATGCGGGCCGTCGAAGCGGCTGACAAGCACTTCGTTCCAGCTGTTGAGCGTGACCTGATCCAGCGTCAGCACGAGGTTTTCGCGCACGCCGGCGTAACTCAGCGAGTCGGTACGCTCGGTGGTCATCAGGATATTGAGGTCGCGGTGATGCTTGAGTGGGTCGACGCCGACGTTGACCAGAATCAGCACTTCGCTTGGCACCGCGGCGCGCAGCAACGGCTCTTCGGCCACTGAAGGCAGGGGCAGGGCGATGCACTGTTGCAGGCTGCCGAGCAAGTTGAACAGCTCGAACTCGCTGAGATCGCTGGTGCCGGGATGTAAGGCCAGGCGGGTGCTGCTGTCGATCACGCCGTTGCGGTGACACCAGGTCAGCAGCTCCAGTAACTCGCGGCTGCGCTTGATTGGCGCGAAGTGTTCCCACTCCAATGCGGTCAGGCTGCCGTTATACAGGCCCCACTGGGTTTGTCCCGGTTCCTTTTTATTGCGCGACTGCACCAGGGTCAGGGTGTCTTCGGCCAGATCCGGGGCGATGCCGGGGTTGATGAACTCGACTTTGTCGGCCTTGCGTTCGAAGGCGGCATAGAGCCGGCGGCCGAGCACATTGAGGTCGCGCTTGTTGATCAGGCTGACGGTTTGTTCTGTGCGGGCGAACTGGGTCAGGAAGCGGTAGCTGTAATTCAGCTCATTGACCAGTGCGCGACGCTCGGCGCTGACCTGGCGGACTTTCCATTGACTGCGGCTGTCGAGCAGTGTCAGTTGTCGCTGATCCCAATGCCACTCGCTGGCAAGCCGTTCCAGCAACGTGCGTTGCCAGCTCTGGGTGCGGCTGTTGCCGGTGAGCTTGCGGTTGACCTTCAGGTACAGCGCGCGGCGCACCAGCTCCAGCCGTTCCGGCTCGTTGCGCGCGGTGAGGTATTCCTCGATACGCCGGTACACGACCATGTACGGATCCAGCTCATCGAGATCGAGCTGATTGGCAAACACGGCTTTCTTGAAACGCAAGCTCAGGCACTGCACCTGTGGGTGTTCGCTGGCGTAAACCTCGGTCAGCAGCAGTTTAAGTACCGACTTGTAGGGCGACTCGATGCCCTTGAACAACTGCCACAATCCGGCGCCGATGAACTCGCCTGGCGGAATCGTCGCCAGATGGCCAAGGTCGAGGGTTTCGTCGGCGCGGATAAAGCGCTTGGACAGCAGGGTATGGGTGTAAAGGTCGTAAGCGGTTTCTTCGTAAACCGGCACCAGCCACCAGATCGGCGTGCGCCCGGCCAGCCAGATGGCGGTGCGGTAGAACTCGTCGAGCAGTAGATAGTGCTGGGTGGTGCCGCAGTTTTCCGAGCTGAGCTGTGAGTCGCGTTCGCCTTTGACGAAGCGCTCCGGGTCGATCAGGAAGAAGTGCGCTTCAGCGCCCTGGCTCGCCGCCCATACTTCCAGCAACTGGCATTTCTTGCTCAGCTCGACGAGCTCACTTTCGCTCAGATCCGGCGCGTGGCAGACCCACACGTCCATGTCGCTCTGATCGGCCTGCGCCAGCGTGCCGAGGCTGCCCATCAGGAACAGGCCGTGAATCGGTCGCGGCGGATTGCTGCCGTGACGCGGTTTGTACGAAAACGAACGAGTCAGACGCTGTGCTTCGGTCAGCACGTTGGCGTCGGGCTCGTAATTCGACAGGCCGGCCGGCGTACTGCCCGAGACGTAACCCGGCAGCAGCGGATGATTGACGTGGAAGAACAGCGGCAACAACGTCAACACGCTCTGTTGACGTGTCGACAGCCCTTCGAGGGCGCGGCCGAGACGGCCTTCATTGAGTTTGAGAAAACGCGCGCGCAGTTGGCTGAGTACCTTGCGGTCGATGCCTTCGTCCAGGTCGGGGCGGATTTCGTGGGTGCGCGTCATGTCAGCTCAAACCGGCTCGCAGGCTCGGACGAAGAGGGTCTCGGAATGGGAGGCAGTTTAGCCTTTGCGCAGCGGGACTTTTAAGCTGAATTTGTTTTTTGACGTCAGATTTTTATCGCGGATGACCGGGCAGGCCCGCGGAAATCCCGTGGCAGGAGTTCCCGTGGGCGAAGTCAGGGGGAATCAGGCGGTTTCCTGCTCTCTCAGAATGGTCAGCACGGTCTGCACGTTTTGTGCGGCATCGCGACCGAGGCTGGTCAGATACCCGCCATCTGGCTGGTCGGTCAGGTCTTTTTCAAAGAGGCGTTTGGCGGCAGAAATATGTTTCGGGGCAGCGGTCTGATGAATTTTCAAACCTTCCTGGGAACTGTCCAGGGGAAAGAGTGCGAGGACTTCCAGTTCGGCAACCAACTCAGGGGTAAGCGACATAAGGACTCCAGACTTTCTAGGAATTGGACGACAGCGTCCCTAAGGTGAACCCGCTTTTGCGGCATGTCCAGTGCTCAGATCAGGGATTTTGTCTTGAGGCGGATTCCAGTGTAGTCGGGGCTTAGGCGCAGGGCCGATAGATGGGTGACAAATTGTGTGGGAGCGAGCTTGCTCGCGAAAGCGATGTGTCATTTAGCTTTTTTTTTGCTGATGCACGGCATTCGCGAGCAGGCTCGCTCCCACAGGGGGATGTGTTTGGCTTACTGCTTTTCGGGTGGCAGCTCAGGCAATGCACGCAGCGCCGCTTCGTACCATTCGGTATTGAACGCGCGGTCTTCATCAAGCATCGCGTCAATCTCGTAGGCCAGCACATGCGCCATCAGGTTGAGGATCTCTTCGCGCTCCACACCCACCAGGGTCAGCTTGTTGAAAGTCGCTTTGGCCGCTGGCGGGTTGTCGCTTTCGATCTGGTTCTCGATGGCTTCGATCAACGTAGCCTCGGTGAACTCTTCTTCGTCGTTGTCGATGTCTGTCGGCTCGCTCATGGCAGGCTCCTCATGGAAAGGCGCCAGTTTACCCGCATTCAGCGGGGTGATGCTGCTGGCGCGATTCGCCTGCACGATCTATAAACACGCACTGCCCACCCCGCACGGCCTGGAGGCTATGTGATGCTCAAGCTCTACGGATTCTCAGTCAGCAACTACTACAACATGGTCAAACTGGCGCTGCTGGAAAAAGGCCTGCCGTTCGAAGAGGTCA
Source organism: Pseudomonas sp. VD-NE ins (assembly GCF_031882575.1). NCBI lineage: Bacteria > Pseudomonadati > Pseudomonadota > Gammaproteobacteria > Pseudomonadales > Pseudomonadaceae > Pseudomonas > Pseudomonas sp. VD-NE ins. The sequence goes on along the minus strand of NZ_CP134772.1, from coordinate 6,382,140 downwards.
CGTTCTACCCGACGCAGACACCCGAGTCTCTGGCCATCAGCCCACGCGGCAAAGTGCCGGTGCTCGGTGTAGACGCCGGTTTTATCAACGAAACCGCGATCATCCTCGAATACCTCGAACAGACCCAGAAAGGCACGCCGCTGCTGCCGAGCGATCCGTTCGAACGCGCGCAGGTGCTGGCGATTGCCAAGGAAATCGAGCTGTACATCGAACTGCCGGGCCGCGCTTGTTATGGCGAAGCGTTCTTCGGCATGACCCTGCCGGACGCGATCAAGGAAAAGACCAAAACCGAATTGCTGCTGGGTTTTGCCGCACTGGGCCGGCACGGCAAATTCGCCCCATACGTGGCGGGCGACAGCCTGAGCATTGCCGATTTGTATTTCCTCTACAGCGTGCCGCTGGCCTGTGCGGTCGGGCAGAAGCTGTTCGGGATTGATTTGCTGGCGGAGTTGCCGCAGGCGAAGGCGCTGCTGGAGCGGCTGGAGCAGAATCCGCATGTGCAGAAGATTGCGGCGGACAAAGAAGCGGCGATGCCGGCGTTTTTGGCGATGATCGCTGCCAAGAAATAAGGTTTTGTAGCGTTTTGAAGTCAGTCATCGCTGGCAAGCCAGCTCCCACAAGGTTTTGTTGTGACACAAACATGTGTGTTCGACGCAGAACCTGTGAGAGTTGACTTGTCAGCGATGCTTTTAGCGGTTGGCGATCAGCGCCTGACCGCGCACCACCGCTGCCTTGACCTGCGCCGGCGCAGTGCCGCCGATATGGTCACGGGCATTCACCGAGCCTTCCAGGGTCAGCACGGCAAACACATCCTGCTCAATCTGGTCGCTGAACTGACGCAGTTCTTCCAGGCTCATCTCGGCCAGATCCTTACCAGTGTCAACGCCGTATTTAACGGCGTGGCCAACGATTTCGTGGCAGTCACGGAACGGCAGACCACGGCGTACCAGGTAGTCCGCCAGATCGGTCGCGGTGGAGAAACCACGCAGCGCCGCTTCACGCATGATCGCGTGCTTTGGCTTGATCGCCGGGATCATGTCGGCAAAGGCCCGCAGCGAGTCGCGCAGGGTATCGGCGGCGTCGAACAGCGGCTCTTTGTCTTCCTGGTTGTCCTTGTTGTAGGCCAGCGGTTGGCCTTTCATCAAAGTCAGCAGGCCCATCAGTGCGCCGAACACACGGCCGGTCTTGCCGCGTACCAGCTCTGGCACGTCGGGATTTTTCTTTTGCGGCATGATCGAGCTGCCGGTGCAGAAGCGGTCCGGCAGATCGATGAACTGGAATTGCGCGCTGGTCCACAGCACCAGTTCTTCGGAGAAACGCGACAAGTGCATCATCGCGATGCTCGCGGCCGAGCAGAATTCGATGGCGAAGTCACGATCGGAAACGTTGTCCAGCGAGTTGCCGCCGACGGCGTCGAAGCCCAGCAGTTGCGCAGTGTATTCGCGGTCGATCGGGTAGGTGGTGCCGGCCAGCGCGGCGCTGCCCAATGGCATGCGGTTGGTGCGCTTGCGGCAGTCGACCAGACGCTCGTAGTCGCGGCTGAGCATTTCGAACCAGGCCAGCATGTGGTGCCCGAAGGTCACTGGCTGCGCGGTCTGCAAGTGAGTGAAGCCGGGCATGATGCTCGCCGCTTCGCGCTCGGCTTGCTCCAGCAAGCCCTTCTGCAGGCGGGTGATCTCGGCGAGGATCAGGTCGATCTCGTCACGCAGCCACAGGCGGATGTCGGTGGCAACCTGGTCGTTACGGCTACGGCCAGTGTGCAGCTTTTTACCGGTGACGCCGATGCGGTCGGTCAGGCGCGCTTCGATGTTCATGTGCACGTCTTCGAGGTCGATGCGCCAGTCGAACTGGCCGGCCTCGATTTCGCCCTGAATGGTCTTCAGGCCATCGATGATGCTGTCGCGCTCGGCATCGGTCAGTACGCCGACCTTGGCCAGCATGGTGGCGTGGGCAATCGAACCCATGATGTCGTGGCGATACAGGCGCTGGTCGAAAGTGACGGAGGCGGTGAAGCGGGCGACGAAGGCGTCGACGGGTTCACTGAAGCGGCCGCCCCAGGACTGATTGGTCTTGTCAGTGCTCATGAATTCGCTCGTATCGGCTTGAAGAAAGAAGGCGTGAAACGCTGGCGCGGATAATAACAGGGTTGCCAATCCTGTCGCTGACACTGGTCGATACGTTTTTTTCTCATTGTGTACGTCATAGTCGGCGCTGGCCCCGGGAGTTTTGCGCAACGATATTTTTCGATTGAGCAATATCGGCCCGGCGAGCGTCTACAGTTGGACATAAGGGTCGGTGTGACTTGGATCGGGCAAAGATCTGGCCGCCGACTATAAGAAGAGGGGGTGGGTGTTTTGTCCTTTGGCAAACCCCGTGAGAAACGCAGGAAACAGCGGGCTTTGAGCAGTACGACCCGGACACTGGCAAATATTGCTGGCCGACGTACGGCACTTTTTGGCGCTCGGGCTAGTCTTAGCGTGGATCGCGGTGACGGACGTCACTTCACCTGTCTACGCTATCCTTGTGCGAGACTCACGCAGGAATCCAGCGCAATATGAATGTCCTGATCGTTGATGACGAACCACTGGCTCGCGAGCGCCTCAGCCGAATGGTGAGCGAGCTCGAGGGTTATACAGTTCTGGAGCCCAGCGCCACGAATGGCGAAGAGGCGTTGGCACTGATCGACAGCCACAAACCGGATATCGTGCTGCTCGATATCCGCATGCCAGGCCTCGATGGCCTGCAGGTCGCTGCCCGTCTGTGCGAACGCGAAACGCCGCCGGCCGTGGTGTTTTGCACCAGCCCCGATGAATTTGCCGTGGAAGCCCTGCAGGCCAGCGCCGTGGGCTATGTGGTGAAACCCGTGCGAACCGAACATCTGCATGACGCCCTGAAACGGGCTGAACGTCCCAACCGGGCGCAACTCTCGGCCTTGACCCGTCCCGCTGCCGAAAGCGGCACCGGCCCACGCAGCCATATCAGCGCCCGCACCCGCAAAGGCATCGAACTGATCCCGCTGGATCAGGTGGTCTATTTCATCGCCGATCACAAATACGTGACCCTGCGTCACGAGGCCGGCGAGGTGCTGCTTGACGAACCGCTCAAAGCCCTTGAAGACGAGTTCGGCGAACGCTTCGTGCGTATCCACCGCAACGCGCTGGTCGCCCGCGATCGTATCGAGCGGCTGCAACGTACGCCGCTGGGGCATTTCCAGCTGTTCCTCAAAGGTCTCAATGGTGATGCGCTGATCGTCAGCCGTCGGCATGTGGCCGGTGTGCGCAAGATGATGCAGGGGCTGTAACCCGGTCATTCCGGGCGGCTCCTCTTTCCTTTACCAGGCATTGCCGGCCAGGGAGGCCGCGCCGACTCTGATTCAAGTCAAAGTGGATTTGGCTGAGCTGTTATTATCCGCCGTATCTATTCAGTACGGATTGATCCATGTCCTCTCGCGAAATCCGCATCGCCACCCGTAAAAGTGCGCTGGCCCTCTGGCAGGCCGAATACGTCAAAGCCCGTCTGGAAGCGGCCCATCCGGGCCTGCTGGTGACGCTGGTGCCCATGGTCAGTCGCGGCGACAAGCTGCTTGATTCGCCACTGTCGAAGATTGGCGGTAAAGGCCTGTTCGTCAAGGAGCTGGAAACCGCGCTGCTGGAAAATGAAGCCGACATCGCCGTGCACTCGATGAAAGACGTGCCGATGGACTTCCCTGAAGGTCTCGGTCTGTTCTGCATCTGCGAGCGCGAAGACCCGCGTGATGCCTTCGTTTCCAATACCTATGCAAGCCTTGAGGCGTTGCCTGCCGGCGCCATTGTCGGCACCTCCAGCCTGCGTCGCCAGGCGCAACTGCTGACGCGCCGCCCGGACCTGGAAATCCGCTTCCTGCGCGGTAACGTCAACACCCGTCTGGCCAAGCTTGATGCTGGCGAGTACGACGCGATCATCCTTGCGGCGGCCGGTCTGATCCGTCTTGGTTTTGAAGACCGCATCACCTCCGCGATCAGCGTCGATGACAGCCTGCCGGCTGGTGGCCAGGGCGCGGTCGGCATCGAATGCCGCAGCGCCGACACTGAAATCCACGCCTTGCTTGCTCCTCTGCATCATGCCGATACCTCTTCGCGGGTGACCGCCGAACGTGCCCTCAACAAACATTTGAATGGCGGCTGCCAAGTGCCGATCGCTTGCTACGCCGTGCTCGAAGGCGAGCAGTTGTGGTTGCGTGGTCTGGTCGGTGAACCGAGCGGTGGCAAGCTGCTCAGCGCCGAAGCTCGCGCGCCCCGTGCCGATGCCGAAGCATTGGGCGTGAAGGTGGCCGAAGATCTGCTCAGCCAGGGCGCCAACGAAATTCTCAAAGCGGTCTATGGCGAGGCAGGTCACGAGTGACTGCTTGGCGCCTGCTGCTGACGCGCCCTGCAGAAGACTGTGCGGCGCTGGCCGAGACGTTGGCCGGGCAGGGGATTTTCAGCAGTTGCCTGCCGCTTTTGGAAATTGCCCCGCTACCGGTCTCTGACAAAATACGTCAGGCGATTGCGCAGTTGCCGAGCTGCAACGCGGTGATCGTGGTCAGCAAACCGGCGGCACGCATTGCATTGGATTTGCTCGACGGCTCACCTGCACTGACGATGCCGTGGTTCAGCGTCGGTGCGGCAACCGCGCAGATTCTTCGCGATCACGGCCTCGACGTCAGCTTCCCGGCTGACGGCGATGACAGCGAAGCCTTGCTGCAATTGCCGCGTCTGCGTGAGGCGCTCAGCCAGCCCGGTGCGCAGGTGTTGATCCTGCGCGGGGAGGGCGGGCGTGAACTGCTCGCCGAGCGTTTGCGTGAGCTAGGTGCTAGTGTCGAGTATCTGGAATTGTATCGACGCGACCTGCCAGCCTATGCCCCGGATGAGCTGCCACGGCGGATCGCAGCGGAACGCTTGAACGGGCTGGTGGTCAGCAGTGGACAGGGTTTCGAGCACCTGCGCCAAATGGCCGGCGATGCCTGGCCGACCATCGCGCCGTTGCCGTTGTTTGTACCAAGCCCAAGAGTCGCCGAGCTGGCACGTGCCGCCGGGGCTCAAACAGTTGTGGATTGCCGCGGCGCGAGTGCCGCGGCTTTGCTGACGGCGTTACGGGAGCATCCCGAACCCGTTTTCTAATGCAAAGGATGGATACGTGAGCGAAACAGCCTTGCCAAAAGATGACGTCCAGCCTGTGATTGAACCCCAGGTTGAAACTCCACCGCCGGCCAAAGAGCCGCGCCGAGGCAATGGACTGGCCATCGTCGCTTTGTTGCTCGGCGCTGCCGGCGTCGCGATCGGTGGCTGGGGTGTCTGGCAGGTCCGTCACCTGCAGACCAACACTCAGCAGCAATCCGGTGAAGTGCAGGCATTGAACGATCAGGCGCAGAGTCTGAAGCTCAATGAACAGCGTCTGACCGAGCGCCTCGCGCAGTTGCCGGGTGCCGACGAACTTGCCGAGCGCCAGCGTCTGGTGACGCAACTCCAGGGCGATCAACAGCGCCTCAATCAACGTCTGGAAACGGTGCTGGGCGCCAGCCGCAAGGACTGGCGACTTGCCGAGGCCGAACACCTGCTGCGTCTGGCCAGCCTGCGTCTTTCGGCGTTGCAGGACATCAGCAGCGCTCAGGCGCTGGTGCAGGGCGCCGACGAAATCCTCCGTGAGCAAAACGATCCCGGTTCCTTCGCCGCTCGCGAGCAAGTGGCGAAAACCCTGGTGGCGCTGCGCAGCACTGCACAACCGGATCGCACCGGTCTGTTCCTGCGTCTCGGCGCATTGCGTGATCAGGTCATCGACCTCACCGAGTTGGCGCCGGAGTACAAGGATCGCGGCGAGTCGCTGCTGGGCCTGACTGCTGACGGTGATGGCTCCAGTCGTTGGGCGCAGTGGTGGGATCAGGTCTCGCGCTACATCCGTATCGATTTCAATGCCGACAAGAATGTGCGGCCGCTGCTGGCCGGGCAGAGTCTGAGTCAGGTGCGTCTGGCCCTGAGCCTTGCCCTTGAACAGGCGCAGTGGGCAGCCCTCAACGGTCAGGCGCCGGTCTACACCCAGGCGCTGGCCGAGGCGCGCGATGTGCTCAAGGGCAATTTCAACCCGGACAATCCGCAAAGCAAAGTGATGCTCGAACAGGTTGGCGAGTTGAGCAAGGAACCGGTCACGGTCGCCACGCCGGATCTGGCTGGCACGCTGAGTGCGGTGCAAGCCTATCTTGAGCGGCGCAACGTCAACGCCGAAGAGTCGGTGAAACCTTTCGCCAAGCCTGCCGCCAACACCGCGCAGGAGACCACGCCATGAAACGCCTGTATGTGATCGTGTTTCTGGTGATCGCGGCGACGGCGGCACTGGGGCTGGCGATTGCCGAGCATTCCGGTTACGTGCTGGTGGCCTACAAGAGCTTCCGTTACGAGTCGAGTCTGTGGGCGACGCTGGCGGTGATCGTGGTGTTGTGGCTGCTGATCTGGGGCATCAAGGCACTGGTCGAATTGGTCATGACTTCCAGTGGTGTGGTTAACCCATGGTCGCGGCGCAACCGCAGTCGGCGCGTGCAGGTGGCGATCGAGCACGGTCAACTGGATCTGGCCGAAGGTCGCTGGGCCAGCGCTCAGCGTCACCTGTCTCGAGCGGCTGAAGCCGAACGCCAGCCGTTGCTCTATTACCTCGGTGCCGCCCGCGCGGCCAACGAGCAAGGTCTTTACGAAGAGTGCGATCGTTTGCTGGAGCGCGCGCTCGAGCGCCAGCCCCAGGCGGAACTGGCCATCGCTCTGAGCCATGCGCAGTTGCAGACTGACCGTGGCGACACCGACGGTGCCTTGGTGACCCTGCAAGCGATGCACGAACGCCATCCACATAACGCGCAGACGTTGCGCCAGTTGCAGCGCTTGTATCAGCAGCGCGGCGAATGGTCGGCGGTGATTCGTTTACTCCCTGAGTTACGCAAGGACAAAATCCTGCCGCGCGCCGAGCTGGCAGAACTTGAGCGCCGCGCCTGGGGTGAAAACCTGTCGCTGGCCGCACAGCGTGAAGAGGATGGGAGTGTTGGTTTGCAGTCGCTCACGCGCGCTTGGGAGCAGCTCACCTCGGCGCAACGTCAGGAGCCACCGCTGGTGCTGGCGTACGCCGAACAGTTGCGGCAGTTGGGTGCTCAGGTCGAAGCGGAAGAAGTACTGCGCACTGCCCTCAAACGCAAGTACGACAGCCATCTGGCCCGTCTCTACGGTCTGGTGCGGGGCAGCGATCCGGCCCGCCAGTTGCAAACCGCCGAAGGCTGGTTGAAGGATCATCCGAACGATCCGAGCTTGCTGTTGACCCTCGGCCGACTGTGTCTGCAGACCAGTCTGTGGGGCAAGGCGCGGGATTATCTGGAAAGCAGCCTGCGTGTGCAGCGCAATCCTGAGGCCTGTGCGGAACTGGCGCGGCTGCTCGCCCAGTTGGGCGATACCGAGCGCAGCAATCAGTTGTTTCAGGAAGGCCTCGGCTTACTGGACGAGCGCCTGCTGGCCGCGCCGTTGCCGGTGCCCGTTCACGCCTGAAGTGGCGAGGGAGTTCGCTCCCTCGTTTACCTTTTGTGGCTGAAAATTCAACTTCAGTGGTAGTCCGGGGACAAATCCTACAGCTGACTACACCGATTCCTCTTGATCCTGTCGGGTTTTCCCTACACCTCTGGTGAACTGTCGGCAGGGCCTCGCCTTGAAAGGCTGACACGCTTTCCTCTACCGTAACCGTCTGTCTCTACTGTTACGGAAATGCCATGTCGTTGGCCTGCTCACGCTCCTTGTTCTTCATGGCTTTCACTGCGGGGGCCTTTGCTCTGGGAGCTTCCTATTATCTTGAATATGCTGTCGGTCTGACGCCGTGCAGTCTGTGCCTGGTGCAGCGCCTGTTCCTTACGCTGCTGTGCGTCTGCAGTGGTCTGGCGGCGGTGCACGGCCCCAAGCGTGTCGGCTTGTGGTTCTACTGGCTATTGACCCTGGGGGCGAGCCTGGGAGGCACCACGGCTGCCTGGCGGCAGGTACTGATACAGAGTGACCCCGTGTTGCAATTGCTCAATTGCGCGCCGGTCCCAGAGAGATTATTGGGTGGCCTGCCGTGGATCTGCGCGCTGCAAGGGATGTTTATCGGCGGCGCCGATTGTGCGGAAATTTCCTGGACGCTGTTCGACCTGAGCATCCCGGAGTGGAGCCTGCTGTTCTTTGTCGCGGTGTCGATTCTGGCGGTGTATCAATTGTTGCGGCTGGTCTGGAGTGCCCTGCAGCGCCCACTCAGCGGCGAAGCGTCGCACCCGATGCTGCTGCGGGATTAAACACTTGTATGAACTTTATCTCCTGCGTACCTTGAAGCCATAGGCGCGCGGGCATAATCTGGCCCGCACGTGTCATTGGATTTATGTTGCTCGATGACGCTCTGCCCGGCCGGCCCCCAAGCCAAAATCAAAAGAGGGGCGCGGGTGTAGAGCAGCATGACCCACAAGGGAAGAGAGATCGCCATGCTCGAAAGTTGTCAGAATGCTCAGGAACGTTGGGGTGGAGTTCATCTGCTGATCGACCGCTGGTTGCAAGAGCGTGAAGAGCTGATCGGTGCCTACGACAAACTCGGTGCACAGCCTGAGTCGCTGTCCGAGAGCCGCAAGCCTCTGCAGGAATTCTGCGGTGTGCTGGTTGATTATGTCTCGGCCGGGCACTTCGAAATCTACGAACAGCTGACTGGCGAAGCCAAGGCGTTCGGTGATACGCGTGGTCTGGAACTCGCCGAGACGATCTATCCGCGCATCGACGTCATCACCGAGAAGCTGCTCGCCTTCAACGATCTGTGCGATGAAGGCAAATGCGTCGCCGAGAAGTTCAAGGAACTCGGTGGTCTGCTGCACGAGCGCTTCGAGCTTGAGGACTGTCTGATTGAAGTGCTGCACACAGCACACAAGGAAGAAGATCCGGTTCAGGCCTGATCCCGAACCCTGATCAAAAAAACGGTGCGCCCGAAAGCGCACCGTTTTTTATTGCCCGATCAACTCGTCGCGCCACGCAATTCCACTTCAAACACCAGCGGTGTGAACGGGGCAATCAGGTCGCCGGCACCGTCGGCGCCATAGGCCTGATCCGATGGAATGACCAGACGCCATTTCGCGCCCACTGGCATGTTCTGCAACGCGGTACGCCAGCCGGCAATCACGCTGTCGAGATTGAACCATTGCGGCTGAGTGTTCTGATCGAACACAGTGCCGTCCGGCAACCGCCCGACATACAGCACCTGCACTTTTCCATCGGGGCCGGCCTTGGCGCCAGTGCCTGGTGTGAGCTCGGTGAGCAGGATGCCGTCGGCCAACTCCTTCACGCCCGGTCTGGCTTTTTCAGCGGTGAGAAAACGCTGTTCGTTTTCCATCGCCGCATCGCTCGACGGCTGTGCAGAGTGCTCTGCATTTTGCGCTTCATGATCGGCCAGAATCTGCTCGATACGTGCTTCACTCAGCGCCAGCGGTTTGCCTTGATAGGCTTGCTGCAAGCCATCGACCAGCGCCTGAATCTGCAGTTGCGGGACTTCCTGGCGCAGCCGTTCACCGAGGCTGGCACCAAGGCTGTAGGCCAGATCGTGAGCATCGTTCGCGTTGTTTTTTTCGTCAGCGTGGGCGGCCGAAAAAACCATGCAGAGGGATAAAAAAAAGTAGCGCGACATGGGCACACTCCGTCCTGAGATGCGGTGGATTATGCCAGCGCGAACGTCTGCAACGGTGAACTGCTTTTGACTTCGCGCAGAACATTTTCGATTCGGTGCAACGCAACGCAATCGATACTGTCAAGATGCCCTAGCGGCGGTAACTGCAGAGGTCTAGTATGAGCCGCACTCACGTCAGCCAGGAGGTAAACCATGTCGGCCACCAAGAAGCCTGTAAATACTCCGTTGCACTTACTCCAACAACTCTCGGGCAGCTTGCTCGAGCATCTGGAAAACGCTTGCTCCCAAGCCTTGGCTGATGCTGAAAAACTGCTCGCCAAACTGGAAAAGCAACGCGGCAAGGCGCAAGAAAAACTGCACAAGTCCCGCACCAAATTGCAGGACGCAGCTGCCGCCGGTAAAGCCAAGGCACAGACCAAAGCCAAGGGCGCAGTGAAAGAACTGGAAGACCTGCTCGATGCCTTGAAGGAACGCCAGTCCGACACCCGCAGCTACATTCTGCAACTCAAGCGCGATGCCCAGGAAAGCCTGAAACTGGCTCAGGGTGTTGGTCGCGTTCAAGAAGCCGTGGGCAAAGTATTGTCCACCCGCGCAGCCAAACCGGCAGCGGCACCGGCGAAGAAAGCAGCTGCCAAACCTGCTGCTGCAAAAGCACCAGCGAAAACCGCAGCGGCCAAGCCTGCTGCAAAAGCTGCTGCTAAAACCGCTGCCAAGCCAGCTGCAAAAACACCGGTGAAAGCCGCTGCAAAACCAGCTGCCAAAGCGGCCGCAAAACCTGCCGCGAAGAAACCTGCTGCGGCGAGCGCTGCAAAACCAGCGGCTAAAACCACGGCGGCAAAACCTGCTGCGCGTACTGCCGCTGCCAAGCCGGCTACCCGTGCCGCCGCTGCTAAACCAGCCGCCAAACCAGCTGCAGCAAAAGCTGCTCCAGCGAAAACCGCCGCTGCCAAACCGGCCGCTAAACCTGCTGCCAAGGCTGCCGCAAAACCTGCCGCTAAAACTGCTGCTGCAAAACCAGCTGCCAAGACTGCCGCTAAACCAGCTGCCGCCAAACCTGCTGCAAAAGCACCAGCAAAAGCTGCTGCCAAACCAGCCGTGAATGCCGCCGCCAAACCGGCAGCCAAGCCAGCCGCTGCTGCCAAACCAGCGACTGCTGCTGCCAAGCCTGTTGCTGCAAAACCAGCCGCCAAGCCCGCTGCAAAACCAGCCGTTAAAAAGCCAGCCGCTGCCAAACCAGCTGCCGCTAAACCGGCTACCGCGCCTGCCGCTAAGCCTGCCGCACCGGCAGCGTCGGCTGCGCCATCGGCACCTGCTCCAGCCGCGACTACCTCGACGCCATCGACTGCGCCATCGCCAGCCGCTGTGTCGAGCACCAGCAACAACCCAACCAGCGCTTCCTAACCGCCGGTTGCCGCGACGCGCAGCACTTGCAGCGCGTCGCGGTTCGGGCTGGCCGCCGTGCCGGCCAATTCTTCCAGCCAGGTCTGCGAGCCTGCGTCGTTTTGCATCCACTCCTGTGCCACACCCTCAAGCCGTGACAGCAACGCTCGTTCAGCTTCAAGCTCGAGTGATTTGATCTGCTCGCGCATGCCTTTCAACACCGCGTCATCCACCGCCCGCGTTTTCCATTGCATGCGCAATGTTCGCAGTGGCTGCACCACGTCGATATCCCACGGTTCGGTCAGCGCCTGAAGCTGCCTTACGCGTTGTTCGTCGCAGGTTGCGCCACGTTGCTCCAGCCATAAACCGCACAGCAGCAGGCACACATTCGCGCCCGCCGTTTGCAGTCGCAGGCAGGCGTCTTCCACACCCGGGCGGGCGTAGGTGGCAAGGGAAAAGCTCCACAGGTCAGAGGACATCGTGCTACTCGCGCCAGTTGTGAGCGAAGCTGGTAGACTCCGCCGCCATTATGATCCGACTTCAGAACCTGACTTTACAGCGTGGCCCGCAACGTCTGCTAGAAGACGCCGAGCTGACCCTGCACGCCGGCCACAAAGCCGGCCTCATCGGTGCCAACGGCGCCGGCAAATCGAGCCTGTTCGCCCTGATTCGGGGTGAGCTGCACCCCGACTCGGGTGATTGCTTCCTGCCGGCCGATTGGCGCATCGCCCACATGCGCCAGGAAATCGAGACACTCGAGCGTCTTGCCGTCGACTATGTGCTCGATGGCGACTTGCGTCTACGCGAGGTGCAACGTGACCTCGCCGCCGCCGAAGCGGCGCACGACGGTGCCGCTCAGGCCCGTCTGCATTCCGAACTCGACAGCGCCGACGGTTACACCGCCGATGCGCGGGCGCGCAAATTGCTCGCCGGTCTCGGCTTCACCAACGAGCAGATGGATCGCCAGGTCGGCGATTTCTCCGGTGGCTGGCGGATGCGTCTGAATCTGGCGCAAGCGTTGATGTGTCCGTCGGACTTGTTGTTGCTCGACGAACCGACCAACCACTTGGACCTCGACGCGATCATCTGGCTCGAAGAGTGGCTGAAAAGCTACCCGGGTACCTTGCTGCTGATTTCCCACGACCGCGATTTCCTCGACGAAGTCGTCGATCACGTCGCGCATGTCGATCAGCGCAAAATCACCCTGTATCGCGGCGGCTACACCGCGTTCGAACGCGCCCGTGCCGAACGTCTGGCCCAGCAACAACAGGCCTACGAGAAGCAGCAGGCGCAACGTGCGCACATGGAAAGCTACATCGCCCGTTTCAAGGCCCAGGCCACCAAGGCCCGTCAGGCGCAGAGCCGGATCAAGGCACTGGAACGGATGGAAGAGCTGTCGGCGGCCCACGTCGATTCGCCGTTCGACTTCGTCTTCCGCGAGTCGACCAAGATCTCCAGCCCGCTGATCGACCTGTCGGATGCGCGTCTGGGCTATGGCGACAAAACCATCCTCGAGAAGGTCAAGTTGCAACTGACCCCGGGCGCGCGGATCGGCCTGCTCGGTCCGAACGGCGCGGGTAAATCGACGCTGATCAAGAACCTCGCTGGCGAGCTGTCACCGATCGCTGGGCGCCTGACCCGTGGCGAGAACACCGTGGTCGGCTACTTCGCTCAGCATCAGCTCGATTCGCTGGATGCCAAGGCCAGCCCGTTGCTGCACTTGCAGCGTCTGGCGCCGACCGAGCGTGAGCAGACCCTGCGTGATTTCCTCGGTGGTTTCGACTTCCGGGGTGCACGCATCGACGAGCCAGTACTGAATTTCTCCGGTGGCGAAAAAGCGCGTCTGGCCCTGGCGTTGATCGCCTGGGAACGGCCGAACCTGTTGCTGCTCGACGAACCGACCAACCACCTCGACCTGGAAATGCGCCTGGCGCTGACCATGGCGCTGCAGGAATTCAGCGGCGCGGTGCTGGTGGTGTCTCACGATCGACACTTGCTCAAGAGCACCACCGACAACTTCTACCTGGTCGCTGATGGCAAGGTCGAAGAGTTCGATGGCGACCTCGAAGACTACGCGCGCTGGCTGGTGGAGTACCGTCAGCGCAATGCACCGGTCAGTAACACCCCGGTGAATCCGGACAAGACCGACAAGAAGGCCCAGCGTCAAGCCGCGGCTGCGTTACGTCAGCAACTGGCACCGCACAAGCGTGAGGCCGACAAGCTCGAAGCCGAGCTGGGCAAGCTTCACGAGAAACTGGCCAAGGTCGACGCCAGCCTCGGCGACAGCGACATCTACGAGCCGGCGCGCAAAAATGAATTGCGTGATCTGCTCGCCGAACAGGCCAAGCTGAAGGTTCGTGAAGGCGAGCTGGAAGAGGCGTGGATGGAAGCCCTCGAGACGCTGGAAAGCATGCAAGCGGAGCTGGAGGCGCTGTCCTGATGGAAGCGTTCAAGCTGCCGCTACCGGCGGTGTGGGTCGAGCCGATCTGGTTTACGCTGCAGATTCTGCTGATTCTGCTGGCCGGTTACCTCACTCAGCGCTTCGTCGCCAAAGGCCTGACCCGGTTGGGTGAGCGCTATCCGTTTCCGCCGCAATTGTTGATGCCGCTGCGCGGCGTGTTGCGCTGGCTGATCATGGGCAGTGCGCTGATTTTCGTATTGGAACGCCTCGGCGTTTCGGCCACTGTGTTGTGGACGGCGCTGTCAGGGTTCGTTGCGGTGGCAGCGGTGGCGTTCTTTGCGATGTGGAGCGTGCTGTCGAACCTGCTCTGCGCGATTCTGATCTTCACGGTCGGGCCATTTCGGTTGGGCGATATCGTCGAGCTGGTGGACACCACCGACAAGCCAGGCGTCAAAGGCCGGGTGGTGGCGATCAATCTGCTCTACACGACGTTGATCGAGGCTGAAGAGCTGGGGACCGGCAGCGCCATGGTGCAGGTGCCGAACAGCTTGTTCTTCCAGCGCTCGGTGCGGCGTTGGCGCGGGACGGATGTGTTTCCGTCGAGCGGTTTCGAGAAGTAGATTTTCCAAGCAAGATCAAAAGATCGTCCGATCGCGGCCCGAGCCTTCGGACGATCTTTTGCTTTTAGCCCCAAACCGCATTAGCTTTGACAACTTGTTACGGCATGAGTCGAGGTGTGCGATGGAGCTTCAAACATGGCTGGCGTTTTTTGCCGCCTGCTGGGTGATCAGTCTGTCCCCGGGTGCTGGCGCCATTGCGTCGATGTCCAGCGGTCTGCAATACGGGTTCTGGCGCGGTTACTGGAACGCCCTCGGCTTGCAAATCGGTCTGGCGGTGCAGATTGCGATTGTCGGCGCCGGTGTTGGCGCGATCCTCACCGCTTCGGCCACGGCCTTCCACGCGATCAAATGGTTTGGTGTGGCTTACCTCGTGTATCTGGCCATCAAGCAATGGCGCGCGCTGCCCATGGACATGAGCGATGACGCCGCGGTACGCCCGATCGGCAAGCCGTTGGCGCTGGTGTTCCGCGGCTTTCTGGTAAACATCAGCAACCCCAAGGCTCTGGTGTTCATGCTGGCGGTGCTGCCGCAGTTCATCAATCCGCATGCGCCGCTGTTGATTCAGTACGTGGTGATCGGCGTGACCATGGTTTGTGTCGACCTGATCGTCATGGCGGGCTACACCGGTCTGGCGTCGAAGGTGTTGCGTCTGTTGCGCACCCCGCAGCAGCAGAAGCGCATGAACCGCACGTTTGCCGGGCTATTCATCGGTGCGGCGGCGTTTATGGCAACGTTGCGTAAAGCGGCGACGTAAACATCGCGGGCACAAAAAAGGCGACCTTTGCAGGTCGCCTTTTTTTGGCTGGGACGCAGAGCGTCCCGGGATGCATTCCCACGCGGAGCATGGGAATGATCAGTGGCCCTTCATCAGCGCAAGATCACCGGCGCGGTATCACGCGGCAGGTTGTTGCGCTGCGGTGCTTCACGCGGCTGCTCGTAACCGCCACCACCGAGCTGCATGCTCAGTTGCCCGGCCACGTCTTCGCCCAAGGCCTTCGACACGTCACGCACCACCCGTGGGCGGTTCAGCGAGATCTTGATGTCGCGGTGGTTCACCAGTTTGGTGTCCTGCGCTTCGCCCATCGCCGTGAAGGCCGAGGTGATTTCGAAGGTCTTGGTGTTGATCAGGCTGAAGTCCGCCACCAACGTCAGGCCCAGCACCGCCGAATAGCTGTCGGTGTTCGCCAGCTCGTTGACGTCCTGAGTGAAGTCGATGTCCGACACCGTACCAAACAGCACATAGTCGGCGCCTTTGAAGTTGCCGGCCTTGATGCGCTTGATCACGTCGTAGACGTCACCCTTGGACGACGCGGTGTACGGCGTGCCTTGCACCAGCTGGAACATGCCGGTACGCAGGATTTCACCCTTGATGTCACCGGTGAATTTGCGCAACTCGCCTTGCTCGATATAGCTGGTGCTCGCTTCGATCTCGTTGTAGCTCGACGAGCCGCTGGAGCTGTAGTAACCCTCGCGATGATTGCTCTGGGCCGAAACGATGTGGATGTATTGCTCCACACGTTCCTGATACGCCAGGTCCGTCACCGCGACTTTCGGGGCCGCTTGCACGCTGCACGCGCAAGCCAGGGCCATCATGCCAATCCATGCGCGCATCAATTAACGCTCCGTGGTTTTGCGGATCTCTTTTTCGTCCATCCACTCGGCCAGACCGCTTTCAACGTCGATCAATTGCAGGCTGAATTTGTAGAAGACGTCCTTGTAGTCGCTGCTGCGCTTGACGATCGAGCTGATCGAGCCTTCGATGCGGTACTTGGCGGCAACCATGTTGCCAGTCTTGGCCACGGTGCTCTTCTTGTACAGGCCGCTCTGGTTTTGCAGCTTGAGCTGGTCAACCTGGCTCTGCATGGCGTTGTTGTCGCTGGCGAAGCGCGCTACGCCAGTCTTCATCAGTTGGGTCTTGATGCTGGTGGTGATTTCGCGGGTGTCGATGTACTCGCTGGTCTTGTTCTTCACGTCGTAGACCTGAACCACCGGACGGCCCTGCAGAATGCCGGACTGGGCCAGCGAGCGGGTCATCGACTCGGCGATCATTTGCAGGTCGGTCGAACCGAATTCGTTGGTCACGGTTTCAACCGCTTTGGTGTCGCCGTAGCTGATGTTCTTGCTGCCCAGGGTCGGCGAAGTATTGGCGCAACCGGAGGCCAGCAGGGCGATGACGGCGATGCAGGAAAAGCGTGCAAACATGGGAATGCTCTCTAAATCAGGAATAGGGTGGCAGGCTTACGGCGTCTTGATTTCCAGACGGAAGTCCACGGCTTTCGGGGTTGGGGCGATGCCTTGAATGAAGCTGGTCTGGGCGCCGTACATCATTTGGCTTTTCCACACTTCTTCTTCGGCAATCGGGAAACCTTCCGCGCCGAGCCAGGCGAAGCGGTAGTAGAAAATCTTGTTGCTGTTGAGGGTGTTGCTCAACTGCACGTTGACCGTCATGAAGCCGTTCTCGCGGGCCACGCGCATGGCGCCGACGACGATGTGTTTCTGCGGACCCATGGCCACGACTTTGCTCGGGGCACTGCCCGGCTCTGGCGGTGGCGGGGTGGCGCAGCCGCTCGCCAGCAAGGCGAGGGCGGCAACGGCGATGAGTTTGAAGCGCATGCAAAGACTCCGTTCTTAAGGTTGTTTGAGGCTGGCGACGTTGGTCGCGCCGGCGCTCGGGATGACGTGTGCGGCGAGACCACCGGCGAACACCTGGTTGCCCACGGCGCGCAGAGTGATCACTTGATAACGCTGATCGACAGTGACCTTGACCACCGAACCGCCCACGGCGCTTGGCAGGGTAACCTGATGCTCACCCTTTTTCAGACGCAGACGCACCACTTGGGTGTTGTCCGGCAGGGTGCGCCACGTACGGGTATCGGCACCTTCGAGCACAGCTGAAGAGATACCGACGGCGAGACCGGCCAGCGGGTTGGTTTCGTTGATCTTCTTCTGCGCCACGCCTTTGGTGATCGCCCGCACGGTGGTGCGCAGAATTATCCCCGGCATGTCGTCACGCAGGGCGCGGCGGGACATGGCGGTGGTGCTGTTCAGCGCGGTCAGATCGACTTGCTGACCGTCGACGCCGATCTGCGCGAAAGTCGCCGTGGAGGTGTCCGGTTTGATGATCGGGAACGACAGCGGCGTGATCACCACGTTGTTGGAGATCGGCAATGGCAACGGTACGCGGATCGAGTCGCGTGCCGGCGCCAGACCGCTTTGCACCACGATCAGGATGTCGCTGTCGTCGGACTTGCCCGGCTTGTCGAGGTTGACCAGTGCCTGTTCCAGCAGTGGCGTGTTCGGGCGAAGCTCGGCGGCCTTGCGGTAGCCCGGTGCAGCCAGACCTTTCTCGCCCAGAGCTTCATAGACGAACCCGGACAGGTAATGGCTGAAAGCACTCTGGTAGCTGTTTTTCAGGCCAACCACTTCCGGCGCGTCGAGACTGGCGACCGGATAACCTTGCAGATCCTTGTACTGCGTCTTGATGCCTTCTTTCTCGGCCTCTTCCTCGCTCTTGAGGTATTCCTTGTCACGCAGGTCAGCGATCACCGCTTCACGTTCGTGAGTTTTCTTGATCGCAGTACGTGCACCGTCGAAGTCGTTGACCGCCAGCAGGTTCAGGGCCATCTGCGTGGTCAGCATGACTTTTTCGTAGTCGTAGCCTTCGTAGCGACGCACCTTGTCATTGACAATGAAGCTGCCGAACTGGGCCAGGTACTTGCCGGTGTCGAGCTTGACCGAGTCTTCCCACTGACCGACCACCACATCGGCACTGGTCCAGGCATTCTGGCTGCCGGACAGGTCGCCCTTGGCGCGGAGCAACTCGCCCTTCTCGAAGTAGTAGAGCAGGTCTTTGTCGGGGCCGGTGTTGTTCTTTTCCAGCAGGGTCAGCGCGGCGTCAACGTTGCCGGTGGCCAGTTGCTGGTTGGTCTGTGCCAGTTCGGAATCATAGTTTCGAAACGCTGAACAGCCGGACAGCAAAGTGACGGCGCTGAGCGCGATCAGAGTGGGGGCGCGGAATGCCATGGGGGTACTTCTTCCCTGGAGTAATACAGCCGCGAATGCTGGTCGGGCTGGTGTGACCCATCGGCAGTGGCGCTGGCCTCCTGCCAATTCCTCATAACCTGAGGAGCTTTAATGCCGTTTCGCGATAGCGAGGACGCGGCATTATAAGCGGGTGGTGATGGCTATGTAATAGCTTTTTAATTGCACTGGTTAGTTAGGTGCCATTACTTGTTTCGAGTGGGTTACGTTCTCCGGCAAAGGCGTCGCAGGAGCAACATAGGCCGACCCCACGTAATAGGTCTGATCCCGGAACACGCGCAGATTGAGTATTTGGTGATCCTGATCGACGCGTAAGGTCAGGGGATGACCCGGGGGGTAGAAGGGGACGTCGATCTTGTGCAGGCCCTTTTTCAGGCGCAGACGGGTGACCAGTGTCTTGTCGGGCAGGGCGCGCCAGGTGCGCGTGTCAGCCTCCTCGAGAGGATCCTGCGTTGTCACCACCAATGAAGCCTTGGCAGGGTTGCGCTCGTTTTCCTGTGCCTGGCCGATGGCGGCCATATTGGCGCGGAACATGGCGCGCGAGATGATTCGCGGCATGTCGTCACGCAGTGTTCGCATGGCCATGTCGGTCACGCTGTTGATGACCGTCAACGGCTGCTTACGGCCATCAACCTTCAGGTGATTGAAGGTCGGGGTGACGGCGTCCGGAATCATCACCGGAAAGGATATCGGCGCGACGATGACCAGGTTTTCGTTCAGGCGCACCGGAATCGGCACTTGCACCGAGCTGCGAGCCGGTGCCAGCCCGCTTTGTACAATAATCAGCACGTCACTTTCATCGGCCTTGGCTGCAGGCTTGTCGAGGTTACGCAAAGCGTTCTGCAGAAACGGTATGTCCGGGCGCAGTTCGATGGCTTGGCGATAACCGGGCGCTGCGAGGTCGCGCTCACCCAAGGCTTCGTAGGTGAACCCGGCCAGATAGTGGCTGAACGCACTTTGATAGCCGTTCTTCAGTTCGAGCACCTGTGGCGCATCGAGAATCGCCACCGGATAACCTTGCAGATCTTTGTAACGCAGGGTGATGCCTTGGGTCTTGGCCTGTGCCTGCGCCTCTTCGTATTGCACTTCGCGCTGGCGGGCAATCAGGGCTTCGCGTTCATGGGTCTTCTTGATATCGGCGCGGGCGCCATCGAAATCGTTGACGGATAACTGGTTGAGGGCCATTTGCGTGGTCAGCATGACTTTTTCATAGTCATAGCCTTCGTAGCGCAGCAGCTTGTCGTTGACGAGCATGGTGCCCATTTCATTACCGAACCGAGTCAGCAGCTTCATGGCGCCGGAAGGGTTGGCCTCTTCGCGCTGGAAGATCATGCGGTCGGCGGTGCGCCAATCTGCCTGGCTTTCCGGCAACGCACTGCCGGCGCTGAGAATGGCGCCTCTTTCCAGGTAATACAGCAGATCCTTGTCTTCCCACGGGTTATGCCTTTCCATCAACACCAGCGCACCGTCGAGATTGCCCTGGGTCATCTGATCGGTGGTCTGTTGCATCTCCAGATCGTAATTGCGCAGCGCGGCGCAACCGCTCAGGTGCACGATAGTGCTGAACAGCAGAAATAGCGGCAGGCAAGGGCGCATGGGAGGCGGGGTCTTCCTTGAACGGCAACGGCGGGGGAGTGGCGCATTATAGGGCTGGTTTGCAGCTGCCGGGCGTTATGGATTGCGCTACGCTTGCCCGCTCACTGATCAATCGTACTGCGGAACCTCAATGAACCAACTGCTGGCCATGCGTGCATTTCGTTGCATCGTCGAGTGTCGCGGTTTCACGGCCGCCGCCGAGCGGCTCGACACTACGCACTCGACGATCTCCCGGCAGTTGCAGCAACTGGAAGCCGAGCTCGGCACACGCCTGATCAATCGCAATACCCGGCGCTTCAGCCTGACCACGGCGGGGCAGCAGTATTACGCGGCGTGCGTGGATATTCTCGATCGCCTTGATCAGGCCGCTGTGGCGGTTGGTCAGGCCCATGAAAAACCCAGTGGGGTATTGCGCATCAGTGCGCCGGTGGTCATCGGGACGCTGGAACTGGCGAATTGGCTGCCGGGTTTTCAACAACGCTATCCAGAGATTGAAGTCGATCTGTCCTGTGATGATCGTTTTGTCGATCTGATCGCCGGAGGCTTCGACGCCGCGTTGCGCATTTGCGGGCCGTTGGAGGATTCGTCACTGGTGGCGCGGTTGCTCACGGTTTCGCCGATGCTGCTGGTCGCGTCACCGGCCTATATCGCACGGCACGGTTTGGTACGGCAGGTGCGGGAACTGGCCGGGCATCAATTGCTGGCGTTTGCCGGTGGCAGCGACTGGGCGCTGACCGATGCGCGCGGAGCGACCACGCAGATCCGTGCGACTGGGCGCTTCAAGGCCGACTCAATCAGCTCGCTGCACGCCGCTGCGTTGGCCGGTGTGGGCATCGCCGCGTTCACCCGGGCGACGGTGCAGGATGATCTGTTGAGCGGGCGGCTGGTGCAGATGCTGCCCAATTGCAGCCTCGGTCAGCGGCACTATTACGCGCTGTATCCCCACGCCCGGCATGTGGCGCTCAAGGTCAAAGTGTTCGTTGAGTTCATGGCCGAACACTACCGCAGCGTCACTCCTGGATTGCGCTGAATACCGACAAAGCTTGAGGGAAACGCGTTCGAAGTGAACAATATGTAACTTCGCATTTCCATTTGAGAATTCTTCATGACTGCCTCGTCCCGTTTCCTGGCCTGGCTGGTGTTCCCGCTGTTTGCCCTGAGCAGCTTCAATCTGCTGGCCGATACCGTGGAAGGCGCACCGCAAGCGCTGCACCTGCTCGACTACATCAGCGCCGACTACCCGCCGACGGTGGCGGCGGGCAAGGTTGTCGATGATTCCGAATACCGCGAGCAACTGGAGTTCACGCGGGCGCTGCAAGGCTTGATCGCCGGTATGCCGGCCAAGCCGGAAAAGGCTGCGCTGGAGCAGGGCGTTGAAGCATTGCATGGCGCAATCAGCGCGAAGCAGGATGGCGCCGAAGTGGCCCGTCAGGCGCGCCAACTGGGCGCGCAACTGGCCGTGGCGTATGAAGTCAGCCAGGCACCGATCATCACTCCCGATCCCACCCGGGGTGCGCCGCTCTATGCGCAGAATTGCTCGGTGTGCCACGGCGACAGCGGCGCCGGTGACGGCCCGGCGGGCCTCGGCATGAGCCCGGCACCGGCCAATCTGCGTGATGCGGCGCGGTTGGATCACCTGAGTCTGTACGCGATCTACAACACCCTGGGTCAGGGCGTTGAAGGCACCGACATGCCGGCGTTTGCCGATCAGCTCGATGATCGTCAGCGCTGGGATCTGGCGACTTACATCGCCGGCTTCAGCGCCGATCCGGCGGCGGCCAAGTCCGAGAAAACCTACAACATCGCCGATCTGGCGCGCCAGACTCCGGCCGAAGTGCAGGCCGCTGAAGGCGCGCAAGCGGCGGCGACGTTCCGTGCGCAACGCGCGCAGCCGCCCCAGGTCAAGCGTGGCCCGGCACAGTTGCTCGACTACACCGCGGCAACTCTGGACAAGAGCCTCGCCGCGTATCGCGCTGGCGAACACGATCAGGCCTACGATCTGTCGGTCGCGGCGTATCTGGAAGGCTTCGAACTGGTCGAGAGCTCGCTGGATAACGTCGACGCCAATGTGCGCAAGGACACTGAAAAATCGCTGATGGCGTATCGGCAATCGTTGCAGGACGGCTTACCGGTCGAGCAGGCCGAGCAGCGTCTGGACGCGGCCAAGGCCAAGTTGAAAGACTCTGCCGGGTTGCTCGGCAGTGATGGCTTGAGCTGGTCGCTGAGCTACATCTCCGGACTGCTGATTCTGCTGCGCGAAGGCCTGGAAGCGATTCTGGTGCTGGCGGCGATCCTCGCCTTTTTGCGCAATACCGGCCAGCAATCGGCGGTGCGCAGCGTCAACGTCGGTTGGGGTCTGGCGCTGCTGGCCGGCCTCGGCACCTGGGCGCTGGCGGCATACGTCATCGATGTCAGCGGCTCGCAGCGTGAGCTGCTGGAAGGCGCGACGGCGCTGTTCGCCAGTGTCATGGTCTTGTGGCTCGGCGTGTGGATGCACGACCGTCGCCACGCAGCGGCCTGGCAGGATTACATCAAGAGCAGTCTGGTGGGCGGCGGCGGGCGTTTTGGTTTCGCGATTCTGGCGTTCTTCTCGGTTTATCGTGAGTTGTTCGAAGTGATCCTGTTCTATGAAACCCTGTGGTTGCAGGCCGGCCCGGCCGGGCATGACGCGGTGCTTGCAGGTGGCGCGACGGCACTGGTGCTGCTGGTCGGTCTGGCGTGGGTGATTCTGCGCGGTTCGGCGAAACTGCCGCTGACACTGTTCTTCAGCATCAACGCGGCGCTGTTGTGCGCGCTGTCGGTGGTGTTTGCCGGACATGGCGTGAAGGCGTTGCAGGAAGCCGGGATCTTCGGCACGCGGCCGGTGGCGTTCTTCGAGTTTGATTGGCTGGGGATTCATGCCGATGCCTATTCGCTGACGGCGCAGGCGGTGGCGATTCTGGCGATTGTTGTGTTGTATGGGCGTAGCTGGATGGCGGAGAAGCGGCGGGTAGTTGCTTAACAGCATTCGCTGGGGCTCACATTCGCGAGCAGGCTCGCTCCCACAGGTTTAGCGTTACCCTTGTGGGAGCGAGCCTGCTCGCGAATTGTTTTTGGAGGTTAGAAAAATGCGTGTATGGATCGATGCCGACGCCTGTCCACGGGCGGCGAAGGATCTGGTGGTGAAGTTCGCCCTCAAGCGCCAGTTCGAAGTGGTGCTGGTGGCCGGGCAGCCGCAGATCAAGCCGGGGCTGGCCATCGTCAAGTTGATCGTGGTACCGAGCGGTCCGGATGCGGCGGACGATTATCTGGTCGAGCACGCGGTGCCCGGGGAGTTGGTGATCTGCAGCGATATTCCCCTGGCCGATCGCTTGGTGAAGAAGGGCGTTGCGGCGCTGGATCCGCGCGGCAAGGAGTTCGATGCGCAGAACATGGGCGAGCGGCTGGCCGTGCGCAACCTGTTTACCGATTTGCGTGAGCAAGGCCAGATGAGCGGCGGGCCCGCGCCGTTCGGCGATCGCGAGAAACAGGCGTTTGCCAATGCACTGGATCGGATCCTGACCCGGCTATCGCGCCAGTCTTGAGCGGTACACAAAACCTGTGGGAGCGAGCTTGCTCGCGAAGGCGCCAGATCAGGCAACGCTGTGTTGAATGACACACCGCTTTCGCGAGCAAGCTCGCTCCCACATTGGGATTTGTGTACTGCGGGGAATCAGGCGTCGTTTTCGTGGGTCAGTTCGAGGACGCGGTCCACGAGTTTGTAAATCCCCGAAGCCGCCTCACTGATGTTCTGCGCCAGCATGTAAGCCGGGGTCGTTACCAGTTTGCGCGCCTTGTCTTCGATAATCTCCGTTACCGCACAGTCTTCATGGGTGGCGCCCATCTTGTTCATCGCTGTGGCGGTGTCGGCATCGTTGCCAATGGTGCAGGTCACGCCCGGGCCGTAGATCTTCGCCGCGAGTGCCGGCGAGATGCACATCAGGCCAACCGGTTTGCCTGCTTCGGCAAATGCCTCGGCCAGTGCCAGCACTTCAGGCTGCACGCTGCAGCCAGCGCCTTCGACGGCGAAGTTCGACAGGTTCTTCGCCGCACCGAAACCGCCCGGCACGATCAACGCATCGAAGTCGTCGACATCGGCGTCGCGGATGTCCTTGATGTTGCCACGTGCAATCCGCGCCGACTCCACCAGGACGTTGCGTGACTCGGGCATTTCTTCGCCGGTCAGGTGATTGATCACGTGCAATTGCGCGATGTTCGGCGCGAAGCACTGCACCTGCGCACCACGTTGATCGAGGCGCAGCAGGGTGATGACGCTTTCGTGGATTTCGGCGCCGTCGTATACGCCACTGCCGGACAGGATCACTGCAACTTTTTTGCTCATGGGTTTCTCTCCAGATTCATGGCGCTAAATGTCCACTAAATTGTCGCGCGTTGCCATAGGCCCAAGTGGCGGCTGCACCTGCGTGGAGCGCTTTCTACATGGATCGCAACAACGGCGGGGTGTTCATTATTTGGGATGTCTGTCGCGTGACGAGAGGGTGATTTTTGGTGTGAGAACGCCACTGACGAACGGGAGTCCGCTAGCGCAGAGGGGAAAAATGACTGAAAGACGGGCCAGCCCGCGCTGTGCGCAGGGCTGTACGCCAGTCGCCAGCGAGTTACTCGGCTGGCGTCTTCGGTTCGGCAGGCTTGGCCGCTTCGGCCTGATTCAGCAGTGCAGCTTTCGCGGCTTGCTCGTCGGCGTAGACCTGTTTGGCCAGCCGCGCATTCTTGAAGCGGCGGCGCAGCCACAGGCCAACGCCAAGAATCAGCAGCGCACCGAGCACCCACAGTTCGTATTTCTTGATGCTGCCAAGCATGCCTTCCAGCACTGCACCGAAGTGGTAAGCAGCGGCGGCCAGCGCGGTCGCCCAGATCGCCGCACCGATGCCGTTGAGCAGCAGATAACGTCCCGGCGGATACCCCGACAGGCCGATCGCCACCGGCATCACCGTGCGCAGACCGTAAACGAAACGGAAACTCAGCACCCAGATGTCCGGATGCTTGCGAATATGCTCCAGCGCGCGGTCGCCCATCAGCTGCCAGCGCGGTTTGCGCGCGAGCAATTTTCGCCCGTGCTTGCGGCCGAGGAAGTACCACAGCTGATCGCCGGCATAGCTGCCGAAGAACGCCACGACCACCACCAGGTTGATGTCCATGTATCCACGAAACGCGAGGAAGCCCGCGAGCACCAGAATGGTTTCGCCTTCGAAAAACGTGCCGAGGAACAAGGCAAAGTAGCCAAAGTCATGCAGAAATTGTTGGAGCATTGTCTGGGTGCTGGCGAAATGAACGCGCAGCCTAACCCTTCGGACACATTCATGAAAGTGTCCAAATGTGTCTCGACGTGAACAATTCCTACACTGAGAATGGAATGCGGCTACGCGTCACAGGTCTCACACAACTGTCATCTGTTGGTCATAATGGCCGTCTATAACTGTCACGCTCGCCCGTTTGCGCGGGCTCAGGAGTCCGCCGTGAGCTTTACCTCAGCCAACCGTTTGTTCCCCGCCACGCGCCTGCGCCGCAATCGCCGTGATGATTTTTCGCGTCGGCTGGTGCGGGAAAATGTGCTGACGGTCGATGACCTGATCCTGCCGGTGTTCGTGCTTGACGGTGAAAACCGCCGCGAAGCCGTGGCCTCGATGCCCGGGGTAGAGCGGTTGACAATCGATCTGCTGCTGGAAGAAGCGGCCAAGTGGGTCGAACTGGGGATTCCGGCGCTGGCGCTGTTCCCGGTCACTCCAGCCGAATTGAAATCCCTCGACGCCGCCGAAGCCTGGAATCCTCAAGGCATCGCCCAGCGCGCCACTCGCGCCTTGCGTGAGCGCTTCCCGGAACTCGGCGTGATCACCGATGTGGCGCTTGATCCGTTCACCACTCACGGTCAGGACGGCATTCTCGACGAAGAAGGCTACGTACAGAACGACATCACCGTCGACGCACTGGTGCGCCAAGCCCTGTCCCATGCCGAAGCCGGCGCTCAGGTCGTCGCGCCATCGGACATGATGGACGGTCGCATTCAAGCGATTCGCGAAGCGCTGGAAATCGCCGGTCACGTCAATGTGCGGATCATGGCCTACTCGGCCAAGTACGCCAGCGCCTATTACGGCCCGTTCCGCGATGCCGTGGGTTCAGCCTCGAACCTCGGCAAGGCCAACAAAGCCTCTTATCAGATGGACCCGGCCAACAGCGACGAAGCGCTGCACGAAGTCGGTGCGGACTTGTCTGAAGGCGCGGACATGGTCATGGTCAAGCCGGGCATGCCCTATCTGGACATTCTTTTCCGGGTAAAAGATGCCTTCAAAGTGCCGACCTTCGTCTATCAGGTTAGCGGCGAATACGCCATGCACATGGCGGCGATCCAGAATGGCTGGTTGAGCGAGGCGGTGATTCTTGAATCACTGACCGCCTTTAAACGTGCCGGCGCTGATGGCATCCTGACTTACTTTGCTGTCCGCGCCGCTCAATTGTTACGAGAGCAGAAATAGCCCTCCCAGGAACATTCAATGAATACCGAAGGACTCACGGAAGTTGCAGTAAAAGAAGCTCAACCGGTGGTCGAGCAAATCACCGAAACCCCGCCGGAGCTGGAGCCTGCGCCACCCGCGCCGGTCACCGAACCTGTCGCGGCGGCGCCAGTGATTGCGATACCGGGCCTGGATGACAGCAGCCTGTACATCCACCGTGAGCTTTCGCAACTGCAATTCAATATCCGCGTGCTGGAACAGGCGCTGGACGAGTCCTATCCGCTGCTGGAGCGCTTGAAGTTCCTGCTGATCTTCTCCAGCAACCTCGATGAATTTTTCGAGATCCGCGTCGCCGGTCTGAAGAAGCAGATCACCTTCGCCCGTGAACAGGCCGGTGCTGACGGCTTGCAGCCGCATCAAGCGCTGGCGCGGATCAGCGAGCTGGTGCACGGTCATGTTGATCGTCAGTACGCGATCCTCAACGACATTCTGTTGCCGGAGCTGGAAAAGCATCAGGTGCGCTTCATCCGTCGCCGCCACTGGACGGTCAAGATCAAAACCTGGGTGCGCCGCTACTTCCGCGACGAGATCGCACCGATCATCACCCCGATCGGCCTCGATCCGACTCACCCGTTCCCGTTGCTGGTGAACAAGAGCCTGAACTTCATCGTCGAGCTGGAAGGCATCGACGCCTTCGGTCGCGACTCCGGTCTGGCGATCATCCCGGCACCGCGTCTGTTGCCACGGATCATCAAGGTGCCGGAAGAAGTCGGTGGCCCGGGCGACAACTATGTGTTCCTGTCGTCGATGATCCACGCCCACGCCGATGACCTGTTCCAGGGCATGAAGGTTAAAGGCTGCTACCAGTTCCGCCTGACCCGAAACGCCGACCTGGCGCTCGACTCCGAAGACGTCGAAGACCTGGCTCGCGCCCTGCGTGGCGAGTTGTTCTCGCGTCGTTACGGCGATGCGGTGCGTCTGGAAGTCGCTGACACCTGCCCGAAACATCTCTCGGACTACCTGCTCAAGCAGTTCAACCTGAGCGAGAGCGAGCTGTATCAGGTCAATGGCCCGGTCAACCTGACGCGGCTGTTCAGTATCACCGGTCTGGACAGCCATCCGGAGCTGCAATACACGCCGTTCACCCCGCAGATCCCGAAACTGCTGCAGAACAGCGAAAACATTTTCAGTGTGGTCAGCAAGCAGGACATCCTGCTGCTGCACCCGTTCGAGTCGTTCACCCCGGTGGTCGACCTGCTGCGTCAGGCGGCAAAAGACCCGCACGTTCTCGCGGTGCGCCAGACCCTGTACCGTTCCGGCGCCAACTCCGAGATCGTCGATGCGCTGGTGGATGCCGCGCGTAACGGCAAGGAAGTGACGGCGGTCATTGAGCTACGTGCGCGGTTCGACGAAGAATCCAACCTGCAACTGGCCAGCCGTCTGCAAGCGGCCGGTGCGGTAGTGATTTACGGTGTGGTTGGCTTCAAGACCCACGCCAAGATGATGCTGATCCTGCGTCGCGAAGCCGGCGAGATCGTCCGTTACGCGCACCTCGGCACCGGTAACTACCACGCCGGTAACGCCAAGCTGTACACCGACTACAGCCTGCTGACTTCCGACGACGCCTTGTGCGAAGACGTCGGCAAACTGTTCAGTCAATTGATCGGCATGGGTAAAACCCTGCGCATGAAGAAGCTGCTGCATGCGCCGTTCACGCTGAAGAAAGGCATGCTCGACATGATCACCCGCGAGACGCAGTTTGCGCTCGACGGCAAACCGGCGCACATCATCGCCAAGTTCAACTCGCTGACCGATCCGAAGATCATCCGCGCGCTGTACAAGGCCAGCCAGTCAGGCGTGCGCATCGATCTGGTGGTGCGCGGCATGTGCTGCCTGCGTCCGGGGATTGCCGGGGTTTCGCACAATATCCATGTGCGTTCGATCATCGGCCGCTTCCTTGAGCACACGCGAGTGTTCTACTTCCTCAATGGCGGTGACGAGCAGATGTTCCTCTCCAGCGCCGACTGGATGGAGCGCAACCTCGACAAGCGCGTAGAGACTTGCTTCCCGGTGGAAGGCAAGAAGCTGCTGACCCGGGTGAAGAAAGAGCTGGAGCTGTATTTGACTGACAATACCCATAGCTGGAGTTTGCAGTCGGATGGCCGTTACATTCGCAACACGCCGACCGGTAACCAGAACCCGAGGAGTGCGCAGGCGACGTTGCTGGAGCGGTTGGGTAGCCCGATTTTGCCGGTGAGCAGCTAAGGCCTTGAAGGTCAAAAGCCCCTCACCCTAACCCTCTCCCCGAGGGAGAGGGGACTGACCGAGGTGAATTTTCGAGCTACGCCGACCTGAACTATCGAGTCGAACTCAGATTTGAAAAGCACGAAGATCGGCCCCCTCTCCCTCGGGAGAGGGCTGGGGTGAGGGGCATCGATCTCACGCACACCACTAAATCCCAGCCGAACACCCAATAAAAAAGGCGATCCAGAAGGATCGCCTTTTTTATGTCCAATCGAGACTCAGTGAACGTTAAGCACAATCCCCACCCGCGTCAGCCAATCCGCCTCAAGCCCGAAATCCGCCTGAGTCAGTTGATTCTCATCCAGCCAGTTCTCCGGGAATTCCACATCCAGGGTGTTGCCCTTCGCGTGCAACACCACCTGCGGCATCGTCTGCGTGCCACGAATGTGATGGAACAGGATCGCAAAGCGCAGCAGCACGCACAGGCGGATCAGCTTGTCACCGTCATCGCCGAAATCGGCAAACTTGTCCTTGGGAATGTTGCGGCGATGGCCGCGCACCAATAGCGCGAGCATCTGTTGGTCTTCGCGGGAGAACCCGGCGAGGTCCGAGTGTTCGATCAGGTAGGCACCGTGTTTGTGGTAGTGATAGTGCGCGATATCAAGGCCGACTTCGTGCACTTTCGCTGCCCAGCCGAGTAGTTCGCGCCAGATGCCGTCATCCAGTTCCCAGTCCACCGCGACTTGGTCAAACGCGTGCAAGGCTTTGCGCTCGACTCGGGCGGCCTGTTCCAGATCGACGTGATAACGCTCCATCAGCGAGGTCAGCGTGCGTTCGCGCACGTCTTCGTGATGATGGCGACCGAGCAAGTCATAGAGCACGCCTTCACGCAGCGCGCCGTCGCAGTGGTCCATGCGTTGCAGTTCGAGGGCGTCGAAAATCGCTTCGAGAATCGCCAGGCCCGCCGGGAAAATGGTCCGGCGATCCGGCTTGATGCCTTCAAAATCGATCTTGTCGACGTCGCCAAGCTTGAACAGGCGCCGCTTGAGCCAGGCCAGGCCTTCGGCATTCACTTCGCCAGTGCCATGGCCGCCGGCCTTCAGCGCCAGGCCGATGGCGCGGATGGTGCCCGAGGAGCCGATGGCTTCATCCCAGGTCAGGCGATGCAGGGCGTGTTCGATGCTCATGATCTCCAGCCGCGCCGCCGTGTACGCCTGGGCGTAGCGGGCCGGGGTGATCTTGCCGTCCTTGAAGTAGCGCTGGGTGAAGCTGACGCAGCCCATTTGCAGGCTTTCGCGCAACAGCGGCTCGAAGCGCTGGCCGATGATGAATTCGGTACTGCCGCCGCCGATGTCGGCGACCAGACGTTTGCCCGGGGTGTCGGCGAGGGTGTGCGACACGCCCAGATAAATCAGTCGGGCTTCTTCACGGCCGGAGATGACTTCCACCGGGTGGCCGAGGATTTCTTCGGCGCGGTGGATGAATTCGAGGCGGTTGCGCGCTTCACGCAGGGCGTTGGTGCCGACGATGCGCACGGCGCCCAGCGGCATACCGTTGATCAGTTGGGCAAAACGCTTGAGGCAATCGAGGCCACGCTGCATCGATTCTTCGTTGAGCTTGCGCTCATCGTCGATGCCGGCAGCCAGTTGAACCTTCTCGCCGAGTCGCTCGAGAATGCGGATTTCGCCGTTCTGGGCCTTGGCCACGACCATGTGAAAGCTGTTCGAGCCCAGGTCGATTGCGGCGATCAGGGACAGATTCTTGGCTTGGGATTGCGGCATGGTCAGGGGGTCTCGGTCGATAACCTCGACATCGTGCCACGATCAAACGCTGGCGCCAACGCGCATGGTTCAAACCGTTGATTCAGCTCAGAAAGTCTGGAGATCGCGGCGCGGCCATTCGCGAGCAAGCTCGCTCCCACAGGTGACCGCATTCCCATGTGGAAGCGAGCTTGCTCGCGAAGAGGTCATCACTGCCTCAGGAGATATTTCAGGCTGTCGCTTCCACCGTGCCAATGAAATTCGCCAGCTCCACCGTCTGCGGATTGGCAAACAACACCTTCGGATCCCCCACCTCATGCACCTTGCCATGGTGCATGAACACCAATTTATCCCCGACCTCGCGGGCGAAGCGCATTTCGTGGGTGACCATGATCAGCGTCATTCCTTCCTTGGCCAGTTGCCGCACGACGCTGAGCACTTCATTGACCAGTTCCGGGTCGAGCGCCGAGGTGATCTCGTCGCACAGCAAAACCTTCGGCGACATTGCCAGCGCCCGAGCGATTGCCACGCGCTGTTGCTGACCGCCGGACAACCGATCCGGGAACGCATCGAACTTTTCGCCAAGGCCTACACGTTCCAGCATCTCGCGCGCCAGCTCCACCGCTTTGGCTTTCGGCACTTTCTGCACCACTTGCGGCGCGAGCATGACGTTTTCGCCCACGGTCAGATGCGGGAACAGATTGAACTGCTGAAACACCATGCCGACTTTCTGCCGCAGACTGCGCAGGTCGGCGCGGGCGGCGTCGAGGTATTCGCCGTCGACTTCGATCACGCCGTCGTTGATCGACTCCAGGCCATTGAGGGTGCGCAGCAGGGTGGATTTGCCTGAGCCGCTGCGGCCGATGATTGCCACGACCTGGCCTTCCTCGACGCTGAGGTCGATGCCTTTGAGCACGTGGTGATCGCCGTAGTATTTATGCAGGGCGGAAATTCTAAGCAGAGGCATGCAGTCTCCTTTCCAGGTAACGCGCACTAAGGGACAAGGGGTAGCAGAGCAGGAAGTAGCCGAGGGCGACGAGGCCGTAGACCATGAACGGTTCGAAGGTGGCGTTGGCGAGCATGCCGCCGGTCTTGGTCAGCTCGGTGAAGCCAATGATCGAGGTCACCGCGGTGCCTTTGACCACCTGCACCGAAAAGCCCACGGTCGGCGCTACGGCAATGCGCAAAGCCTGTGGCAGGATCACGTAGCGCAGTTGCTCCAGCGGATTGAGCGCCAGACTCGCCGACGCTTCCCACTGGCCATTGGAGATCGATTCGACGCAACCGCGCCAGATCTCCGCCAGATAGGCACTGGTAAACAAGGTCAGGGCAATCGCCGCGGCCATCCACGGCGAGATTTCGATCCCGGCCAAGGCCACGCCAAAGAACACCAGAAACAACTGCATCAACAGCGGCGTGCCCTGGAACAGTTCGATCCAGGTACGGGCGATGCTGCTCGACACAGAGTTTTTCGAGATGCGCATGATCAGGATCAGCAACCCGACGAGGCCGCCGCCAATAAACGCAACCAGCGACAACGCCAGCGTCCATTGCAGGCCGACGAGCAGGTTGCGCAGGATGTCCCAGAAGGTGAAATCGCTCATGCGCGGCTCCTGCTGATGTAGCGCCGGCCGATCCAATTGAGTAACTGGCGAATCAGCAACGCCATGCACAGGTAGATCAGCGTGGTCAGCGCGTAGGTTTCAAAGGCGCGGAAGTTGCGCGACTGAATGAAGTTGGCAGCGAAGCTCAATTCTTCGGTGGCGATTTGCGAACACACCGCCGAGCCAAGCATGACGATGATGATCTGGCTGCTCAGCGCCGGCCAGACCTTGCCCAACGCCGGCAACAGCACCACGTGGCGGAACGCCTCGAAGCGGGTCAGCGCCAGCGCCGCGGCGGCTTCCAGTTGCCCGCGCGGGATCGCTTGAATGCCCGCACGGATGATCTCCGTCGAATAGGCGCCGAGGTTGATCACCATCGCCAGCACCGCCGCTTGCCATTCGGAAATCTGCACGCCCAGCGACGGCAGGCCGAAGAAGATGAAGAACAACTGCACCAGAAACGGCGTGTTGCGGATCAACTCGACGTAGACGCCGAAGATCGCCGAGAACGGGCGGATGTTCCACGCCCGCACCAGCGCCCCGACAATCCCGACGCCGACCCCGAGCAATGCACCGATGGCTGTCAGCTCAAGGGTGAACAGCGCCCCGCGCAGCAACAGGTCGGTGTTTTGCACCACCGGCATGAAATCGAACTGATAAGCCATGAAGGTCTCCCGCGCAGTCGATCAGAGATCGGCCGGCAGCGGCTCTTTCAGCCAGGTCTGCGAGTTCTTTTCCAGTGCGCCGTCAGCCTTGGCGGTGGTCAGGATGTCGTTGACCTTGGCCAGCAGCGCCGCTTCGTTCTTGTTCACGCCGACGTAGACCGGCGAATCCTTGAGCTTCACTTTCAACGCCGGCACGCGTTTCGGGTTCTTTTCGCTGATCGCGACCATCACCACATTGCCGCTGGCGATCAGGTCGACCTGGCCGGCGAGGTAGGCGGCGATGGTCGAGTTGTTGTCCTCGAAGCGCTTGATGGTCACGCCTTCGGGGGCAACTTTGCTCAGTTCGATGTCTTCAATGGCGCCACGGGTGACGCTGATGGTCTTGCCCTTGAGGTCATCGAGGCTGGCGATGGCGGCGTCTGGCGGGCCGAAAACGGCGAGGTAGAACGGTGCGTAGGCGCGGGAGAAATCAATGACTTTCTCGCGCTCAGGGTTTTTGCCGAGGCTGGAGATCACCAGATCGACTTTGCCGGTGGTCAGGAAGGGGATGCGGTTGGTGCTGTTGACCGGGGTCAGTTCGAGTTTGACCTTGAGTTGATCAGCCAGCAGTTTTGCCGTGTCGATATCGAGGCCGCGCGGTTTCATGTCCGGGCCGACCGAGCCGAACGGCGGGAAGTCCTGAGGTACAGCGACTTTCAGTGTGCCGCGTTTGACCACATCGTCGAGACCGTCGGCGTGAGCCGGGATCTGACTGAGCAACAGAGAGGAAAACAGAGCGGCGAGGAGGGCGCTGTAACGCTTGGTCATGGACAATCTCCGGATCGGCGAGAAGTGATTTCTGCGATCTGACAGAGCATGGGCCGTGCCAATACGTGGTTTTCGCCCCCGCAGACCGCAGTTTCAGCGACTTTGTTCGGTCTTACTGGTCTGAACAGTCAGGTTGTTTTTCGCACCGCTATCGCGCATCGCTCCGCAGCACCGAACCCCGCTGGGGCACGACTTGCCGGACTCGGCGAATAGCTTTACAACTAGCCGCACATTGGCCTGGCGCGTCTGAAAAACCATGAACTCGATTTCCCGTGCGGTACCCGAAGTGGCGCTGCAAGCGATCCGCAAACTGATCACCGAACAGGGTTTCGGCGCGGGCGATGCCTTGCCGTCGCAACGGGATCTGGCGCTGCAACTGGGCGTCAGCCGGGCGTCGTTGCGCGAGGCACTGTCATCGTTAAGTGCGCTGGGCGTGGTCAGTATTCAGCCGGGCAAAGGCGTGTTCGTGCAGTCGCCAGTGGAGCTGTCGCGCGGCGATAGCGCGCCGGGGTGGTCATTTGCGGCGCAAGCGTCGCCGCTGGATATCTTTCAATTGCGCTATGCGCTCGAAGGGTTTGCCGCCGGGCTGGCGGCGGTGACGTTGAGTACTTTCGATCTGGATGCGCTGGAAGACAATGTCGCGGCCATGCGCGAGCAATTGAAGGTCGGCGACTTTGAAGCGGCGGCGAAACTCGACTTCGAATTCCACCGACGAATCCTGTTGGCCAGCGGCAATCAGGCGATGCTGAGCATCCTCACCGCCAGCGCCGAGATGTTCCTGGAGAGCCAGAAACTACCGTTCATCCGCGCCGAACGTGCGATGGAAACCTGGCATGAACACCGCAAGATCCTCCGGGCCCTTGCGCGCCGGGCGTCGGGTGCGGCGCAAAAAGCCATGCAGGAACACGTGCGCAACGCCGCCCTGCGTACCGGAATTTCCTTCATTGCCCCCGCCACGGCGTGACTTGAGCTATACCCAAACTCATCGAGTGCCATAGCAAGACTCAATCAACTGCGGCTTCCTGAACAGGGGAAGGGCGGCTATGATGGGCCACGTTTTTTTGCTTACAACCTGGAGAATTCCATGAGCAGCGATCTTATCAAACACGTTAGCGACGCTAGCTTCGAAGCCGACGTACTCAAGGCCGAAGGCGCTGTCCTGGTCGATTACTGGGCTGAATGGTGCGGTCCTTGCAAAATGATCGCTCCGGTTCTGGACGAGATTGCCGAGACTTACAAAGGCAAGCTGACCGTTGCCAAACTGAACATCGACGAGAACCAGGAAACCCCGGCCAAGCATGGCGTGCGTGGTATCCCGACCCTGATGCTGTTCAAGAACGGCAACGTAGAAGCGACCAAAGTCGGCGCCCTGTCGAAGTCGCAACTGGCGGCTTTCCTCGACGCCAACATCTAAGCGTCGCTGTAAAGTGCCTGAAAAAAAGCCCCGCAATTAGCGGGGCTTTTTGCGTATTCAGGGCTAGACGCTCCGAAACTCAGGTGGTACATTCGGCCCCGCACTGGTTTCTCCATTGCCCCCTGCTAGCCGTCGCCGACGCACTCCTTTTCGAATTAGTTCGCGATCCTGTCGCCTTCTCCGCGGCGCGGCCTCATTAAGCCAAAAGCTTAATTTCCCCCCCTCCATAAATGATTACGTCATTCCTATATGAATCTGACTGAACTCAAGCAAAAGCCGATTACCGAACTGCTCGAATTGGCCGAACAGATGGGCATAGAAAATATGGCCCGTTCGCGCAAGCAGGACGTGATTTTCTCCCTGCTGAAAAAGCACGCGAAAAGCGGCGAGGAAATCTCCGGTGATGGCGTGCTGGAGATTCTCCAGGACGGCTTCGGCTTCCTGCGCTCCGCTGACGCTTCCTATCTCGCCGGCCCAGACGACATTTACGTCTCGCCGAGCCAGATCCGCCGTTTCAACTTGCGCACCGGTGACACCATCGTTGGCAAGATTCGCCCTCCAAAGGAAGGCGAGCGGTATTTCGCCCTGCTCAAGGTCGATACGATCAACTTCGATCGTCCTGAGAACGCGAAAAACAAGATTCTCTTCGAGAACCTGACCCCGCTGTTCCCGACCGTGCGCATGAAGATGGAAGCCGGCAACGGTTCCACCGAAGACTTGACCGGTCGTGTGATCGACCTGTGCGCCCCGATCGGCAAAGGCCAGCGTGGTCTGATCGTCGCACCGCCGAAAGCCGGTAAAACGATCATGCTGCAAAACATTGCAGCGAACATCGCCCGTAACAACCCTGAAGTTCACCTGATCGTGCTGCTGATCGACGAACGTCCGGAAGAAGTGACCGAAATGCAGCGCACCGTGCGCGGCGAAGTGGTTGCGTCGACTTTCGACGAGCCGCCGACCCGTCACGTGCAGGTTGCCGAAATGGTGATCGAGAAGGCCAAGCGCCTTGTTGAACACAAGAAAGACGTGGTGATCCTGCTTGACTCCATCACCCGTCTGGCCCGTGCCTACAACACCGTGATCCCGAGCTCCGGCAAGGTATTGACCGGTGGTGTCGATGCCCACGCCCTTGAGAAGCCAAAGCGTTTCTTCGGTGCTGCGCGTAACATCGAAGAAGGCGGCTCGCTGACCATTATCGCCACCGCGCTGGTTGAAACCGGCTCGAAGATGGACGAAGTGATCTACGAAGAGTTCAAGGGTACCGGCAACATGGAACTGCCTCTGGATCGCAAGATCGCCGAGAAGCGTGTGTTCCCTGCAATCAACATCAACCGCTCCGGCACCCGCCGCGAAGAGTTGCTGACGGCCGACGACGAACTGCAGCGTATGTGGATCCTGCGCAAGCTGCTGCACCCGATGGACGAAGTGGCTGCCATCGAGTTCCTGGTCGACAAGCTGAAGACGACCAAGACCAACGACGAGTTCTTCTTGTCGATGAAGCGCAAGTAATACGCAAGCCGTTTGAAAAGAAGCGTCCGAAAGGGCGCTTTTTTTTGCCTCGGATTATTTGTATCTGGATTGAAGTTTGCGCGGCTGATAACTTCGCGCCTTCAAGGGACTTTGTATCCAGAACAGGTAAGGTTTTAATGCACACGTTTGGCAATCGCCGTGATATCGACGGATTACGGGCACTCGCGGTTTTGCCCGTCGTGCTGTTTCATTTCGGATTCAACACATTCAGCGGCGGCTTTGTCGGCGTCGATGTGTTCTTCGTCATTTCCGGCTTTCTGATCACCTCAATCCTTTTCCGTGAAATCAGCGCACAGCGTTTCAGTTTTCTGGATTTCTGGGGGCGTCGCGCCCGGCGCATCCTGCCGGCCTTGACTGTGGTTGTGGTGGTGACGCTGGCATTAGGCTGGCTGTTGCTGACGGCCAAAGACCTGGCTGAGCTTGGTCGGACGATTCGTTACCAGTCGCTGTTCATTTCCAACATTCTGTTCATGCGCGAAGACGGCTACTTCCAGCCCGCCTCGGAACTCAAACCGTTATTGCATACCTGGTCGCTGGCGGTGGAGGAGCAGTACTACATCTTCTTCCCGTTGATGATGGTGTTGCTGATGCGCTACGTCCGTCATTGGCGCTGGATGTTGTTTGCCGTGCTGCTGGTGTCGTTCGGCTTGAACATCATCTACATCGAGCGCCGGCCGGAGTTTGCCTTTTTTGCCTTGCCGACCCGGGCCTGGGAATTGCTCTGCGGGGCCATGCTGGCGGTCATACCCGTGACCAAACATGTCGCGCGGCCATGGCTGCGTCAGTCCGTTGGCCTGGCCGGGCTGGCGGCGGTGCTGTTTGCCGTGTTTACCTTCGACAAAACCACAGTGTTCCCGGGCTGGGCGGCGTTGTTGCCGGTATTGGGCACGACGGCGCTGATCTGGTCGGGCGCACAGGGCCCAACGTGGGCGGGCCGATTGTTGAGTGTCCGGGTTCTGGTGTGGATCGGCTTGCTCTCCTATTCGCTGTACCTGTGGCATTGGCCGGTTTACGTGTATGCCAATGCGATCTCCATCGACGGCATCCAGCCGCTGGAGGCGCTCGGCTGGATGGCCCTGGCATTGGCGCTGGCCTGGCTGAGCCTGCGCTACATCGAGCTGCCGTTTCGCGAGAAACGTGTGTTCGCCAGTCGTAATTCGGTGTTGGTCGGCGGTTTGGTGTCGATCACCGTTCTGGCGGTCACCGGCTCGGTGATTCGCTCGGCAGACGGTGTTCCGCAGCGTCTGACCGGCAAGGCGCTGGAATATGCGCAATCGCGCGAGTGGAACGCCGGGCAGTCGAATTGCATGCACTTGAGCACGGACAAGGCACTGACCAAATCCTGCCTTGTGGGCGGTGATCAACATATTACGGCGACCAAAATGTTCTGGGGCGACAGTCACGCCGCTGCATTGTTGCCGGCCATCGAAGGCAATGCCGGGCGCAACGTGCAGCCGGTGTGGCTGTACAGTTTGACCGGGTGCCCGCCGATCATCGATGACCACCTGCGCCCTCAGTGCAAAGACTTCAACCAGCGCAACATGGACCGCGTCACGAGTCTGGGGATCAAGGACGTGGTGTTGGCGGCGAACTGGAGCCTTTACGTTTATGGTCGTGAAGACGGCGATGGCGATCTACAGTTCCTGCTTGATCGCAAGGACAACCCACGCCAGGCAGAGCAGCGCATGGCCGCCGCCCTCAAGGCGCAAGTGGCCGAGCTGCGTGAAGCGGGTGTGCAAGTCTGGCTGTTCAAGGAAGTGCCACTGCAACACAAGAGCTTCATCGACCGTCTGACCAGTCTGGCGCGCATCGGCCGTTCGGCAGAAGGTCTCGGTCGCCCGCTCAACGAACACTTGGCTCGCCAGCAGTTTTTCACGTCGTTGTTCGGCTCGATGAGTGCCTCTGATTCCGGCATTCATGTCATCGATCCGACGCCGTTGATGTGCAAGGACGGTTTGTGCGCCATCGATGTCGACGGCCACTCGCAGTACAAGGATGCCGATCATCTTTCGGACGTTGGCAGCGCCAGACTGAGCCCGTTGTTTGCGCCATTGATGCTGGGCACCAGCGACAATTGATTGATGCCAGGCTCTGACGGGCTGCTGTTTGCCCGTCAGAGCAGGTAGGATGTACGCCTATTTTGAGGGTGCCATCGTCAATGAAATTCAAGGATCTTCGGGATTTCGTGCAGCAGCTTGAGCAGCGCGGAGAGTTGAAACGCATCCAGATTCCCGTCTCGCCGGTGCTGGAAATGACCGAGGTGTGCGACCGCACGCTGCGGGCCAAGGGCCCGGCGCTGCTGTTCGAAAAGCCGACCGGCTACGACATCCCGGTACTCGGCAACCTGTTCGGCACCCCAGAGCGGGTGGCCATGGGCATGGGCGCCGAGTCGGTCAGCGAGCTGCGCGAAATCGGCAAGCTGTTGGCCTTCCTCAAGGAGCCGGAGCCGCCGAAGGGCTTGAAGGACGCGTGGTCGAAACTGCCGATCTTCCGCAAGATCATCTCGATGGCGCCGAAAGTCGTCAAAGACGCGGTGTGCCAGGAAGTGGTCATCGAAGGCGACGACGTCGATCTGGCGATGCTGCCGGTGCAGACCTGCTGGCCCGGCGACGTCGGTCCGCTGATCACTTGGGGCCTGACTGTCACCAAAGGCCCGAATAAAGAACGCCAGAACCTCGGTATCTACCGTCAGCAAGTGATCGGCCGCAACAAGGTGATCATGCGCTGGCTCAGCCACCGTGGCGGCGCGCTGGATTATCGCGAGTGGTGCGAGAAGCATCCGGGCCAGCCGTTCCCGGTGTCGGTGGCCCTTGGTGCGGACCCGGCGACCATTCTCGGCGCGGTCACGCCTGTGCCGGACAGCCTCTCCGAATACGCCTTTGCCGGTCTGCTGCGCGGCAACCGCACCGAACTGGTCAAGTGCCGTGGCAATGACCTGCAAGTGCCGGCCACCGCCGAGATCATCCTCGAAGGCGTGATCCACCCGGGCGAAATGGCTGACGAAGGCCCGTACGGCGACCACACCGGTTACTACAACGAAGTCGACAGCTTCCCGGTGTTCACCGTCGAGCGCATCACCCACCGGATCAAACCGATCTACCACAGCACCTACACCGGTCGTCCGCCGGATGAGCCGGCGATCCTCGGTGTGGCGCTGAATGAAGTGTTCGTGCCGATCCTGCAGAAGCAATTCCCGGAGATCACCGACTTCTACCTGCCGCCGGAAGGCTGCTCGTACCGCATGGCCATCGTGACCATGAAGAAGTCGTATCCAGGGCATGCCAAGCGCGTGATGCTCGGTGTCTGGTCGTTTTTGCGACAGTTCATGTACACCAAGTTCGTTATCGTTACCGACGACGATATCAACGCCCGCGACTGGAACGACGTGATCTGGGCCATCACCACGCGCATGGACCCCAAGCGCGACACGGTGATGATCGATAACACGCCGATCGACTACCTCGACTTCGCCTCGCCGATCTCAGGGTTAGGCTCGAAAATGGGCCTCGATGCCACCCACAAGTGGCCGGGCGAAACCACTCGCGAGTGGGGTCGCGTGATCGTCAAGGACGACGCCGTCACCCAACGGATCGATGCCATCTGGAATCAGTTAGGAATAGATTGATGCGTGTAACCCTGCAGCCCTCCGGAGCAGTGCTTGAGATACAGCCCGGTGAGCGGATTCTCGATGGCGCGCGGCGCCTGGGCTACGAATGCCCGCAAAGCTGCCGCAACGGCAATTGTCACGTGTGTGCGGCGCTGCTGGTTGAAGGTAGCGTTGCGCAGGACGGCAAGGTGCATGACCATGGCGAGTTCTACACTTGCATAGCCGAGCCGCTGGAAGACTGCATCCTGCTGTGGGATGGCGTGCTCGCGCTGGGAGAACTGCCGGTGCGCAGCCTGTCGTGTCAGGTCATTGAATGCCGCGACGTCGGTGGCGACACCTGGCGCGTGCGTCTGCGTGCGCCGGCGGGCAAGCCACCGCGCTATCACGCCGGGCAGTACTTGATGATCGAACGTGAGAACGGCGAGAAGTCGGCATTCTCCATGGCCTCGGCACCCCACGGCGGGCGAGACCTGGAAATCCATGTGCTGGCGCGCGAAGCCAGTGCATTGAGCCTGATCGAACAGCTGCAACGCAACGCGATGGTGCGGGTCGAGTTGCCGTTCGGCGATACGCATTTGGCCGAGCTGCCCGACGGGCCGCTGGTGCTGGTCGCCGCCGGTACCGGCATGGGCCAGATTCACGCGCTGATCGAGCATTGCCGCGCCAACGGCTTCAAACATCCCGTGCATCTGTACTGGGGCGTGCGCCGTCCGGAAGATTTTTATGAGATCGAGCATTGGGACGAATGGCTGAAATTGCCCAACCTGTTCCTGCACAAGGTCGTCAGCGATCAATGCGGTTGGGAAGGGCGCTGCGGCATGCTGCACGAGGCGGTCTGCGAAGACTTCCCCGATCTGAAACCTTTGCACGTCTACGCCAGCGGCTCACCGGCGATGGTTTACGGCACGCTCGACGCGCTGGTCGAAGCCGGGATGGACGCCCATCAAATGCGCGCCGATGTGTTCGCGTACGCTCCCCGCTCCTGAATCGGTTATAACTCTCTATATAGCCGATCGGTATTTATGTAATTGCATAAATACCGCTAGGTTATATATCAATCAGGCAATCAATTAAGAACTGTGCCATGGCACTCAAATTGCCTTAAAACATATGTGCCTTATTGTTACAGCGGTGCGTTCTATTAAGTAATTCTTCACCCGCGGGGAGCTGAACGCTATTCGCCATGAGCGCCATTGAAAACGCTTTTCTGAATTTGAATTACCCTCCGCGGCTCGACCTTGGGCCGCAGCTGACGCACGAACAACTTCTCGCTTCCATGCAATCGACCATGGCGCGCCACAAGGGCGGGCCGGTATGGCTGTTCGCCTACGGTTCGCTGATCTGGCGGCCGGAATGTTCGGCGGTGGAGAGGGTGCGCGGACGCGTGCATGGCTACCATCGCGGCTTGTACCTGTGGTCTCACGAGCACCGCGGTACGCCGGAAATGCCGGGTCTGGTATTTGGTCTGGATCGCGGTGGTTCGTGCAGCGGCTTCGCCTATCGGTTGCCGGAAGACAATCTCGACGCTGCGCTGTACGCCTTGTGGAAGCGCGAAATGCCTGTGCCGTCCTATCGACCACACTGGCTCAACTGCCGGCTAGAAGATGGCAGTCAGGTGCAGGCCTTGGGATTTGTTCTGGAGCGACACCTGCCCAGCTATGCCGGCAACTTGCCGGATCACGTGCTGAGCCAGGTGTTCGAAAGCGCCAGTGGGCGTTACGGCACTACTCGCGATTATGTCGAGCAGACCGCCCACGCCCTGCGCAGCCACGCCATGCCAGACCGCAATCTGGAGGCGCGGCTCAAGCGCTGTAAGTCACAGGCCGATCAAGCGACCGCTTCACGACTCTGACTGGCGACTTGTTTGTGCCACAACGTCGGGGCCAGGAAGGCCATAGACAGCAGGCAAGCGCCCACCAGCAGCACAAAACCACCGTCCCAGCCGAAATGGTCAACGGTGTAGCCCATCGCTGCACTGGCCGCGACCGAACCACCCAGATAACCGAACAAGCCAGTGAAGCCCGCAGCGGTGCCGGCGGCTTTCTTCGGCGCCAGTTCCAGCGCCTGCAGGCCAATCAGCATTACCGGACCGTAGATCAGGAAGCCGATCGAGAACAGCGCGATCATGTCGACGGTCGGGTTGCCGGCCGGGTTCAGCCAGTAAACCAGGGTCGCAACGGTCACCAGTGCCATGAACACCATGCCGGTCAGGCCACGGTTGCCACGGAAGATCTTGTCCGACATCCAGCCGCACAGCAGCGTGCCTGGAATCCCCGCCCACTCATAGAAGAAATAGGCCCACGAGGTTTTATCCACGGTGAAACCCTTGGCTTCCTTCAGGTAGGTCGGTGCCCAGTCCAGCACGCCATAACGCAGCAGGTAGACGAAGACGTT
The DNA here is from genome assembly GCF_031882575.1 of Pseudomonas sp. VD-NE ins. Lineage (NCBI taxonomy): Bacteria > Pseudomonadati > Pseudomonadota > Gammaproteobacteria > Pseudomonadales > Pseudomonadaceae > Pseudomonas > Pseudomonas sp. VD-NE ins. The sequence goes on along the minus strand of NZ_CP134772.1, from coordinate 6,339,920 downwards.
GGCCATGGCGATGTACCAGAGCATTTTGTTGCGCAGCACGTATTTGACGAAGATCTCTTTCGCGCTGAATTCGTCTTCGTGGCTGGCGTCGTAGCCTTCCGGATAGTCGTTCTTGTACTTCTCGATTGGCGGCAGGCCGACCGATTGCGGAGTGTCGCGCATGGTGATGAAGGCAAATACCGCCACGCCCAGCGCTACCGCTGCCGGTACGTAAAACGCTGCGTGCCAGTCGTTGAACAGACCCATGCCGAGCAGGAACAACGGGCCGATCAGGCCGCCGCCGACGTTATGCGCCACGTTCCACACGGACACCACGCCGCCGCGTTCCTTCTGCGACCACCAGTGCACCATGGTCCGGCCACTTGGCGGCCAACCCATGCCCTGGGCCCAGCCGTTGATGAACAACAGAATGAACATCATGGTCACGCTGGACGTTGCCCAAGGTGCGAAACCGAAAATGAACATCACCCCGGCCGACACCAGCAGGCCGAACGGCAGGAAGTAACGCGGGTTGGAACGGTCGGACACGAGGCCCATGAGGAACTTCGACAAGCCATACGCGATGGCAATCGCCGACATCGCCAGGCCCAGATCACCACGGCTGTAGCCTTCGTCGATCAGGTACGGCATGGCCAGCGAGAAGTTTTTGCGCAGCAGGTAATAACCCGCGTAGCCAAAGAAAATACCGGCGAAGATCTGCCAGCGCAGGCGTCGGTAAGTGCTGTCTATTTTTTCTTCAGGCAATGGAGCCTGATGTGCGGCAGGACGAAAGAAAGCAAACATTCAAGAGCTCCAGATTTCTTGTTTTGACTGCGGATGCGAATGTTACAGTTTCGTTACCGAAAATAGCACCGGTTCGCATCGAGCAAATAGCGGAAAATGTTGGAAGTCGCGCGTTCCTTTACGAACCTGTCGCTCAGCTGTAAGAACAGGGCGTTTTTGTGGCAGGCGGAATGTTGTGGCTTAGACTCGCGATCAATAAACCCGATTGATCGCAGAGAAAAATGATGGCCGTGAAAGTTCGCATGTTGCTGCCCAGATTGCTGGTTGCGGTAGCGCTCACTGTTTCAGTGCTGGCGCTGAGTTATGCGCAGGACTCTGCGGCGCCAGGTTTACGCAATGTCACTGTGCTGATCATTCGCCATGCGGAAAAGCCTGAGGTGGGCCGTGAACTCAATGCCCGGGGCGAACAGCGCGCCGCGGCCTACGCGGACTATTTCACCTCGTTGCAGCTGGACGACCAGGCACTCACACCCCACCGTCTGATCGCTACCGCCGACAGCCCGGCAAGCATCCGCCCGCGACAGACGCTGATTCCGCTGTCGCAGCGCCTGCAACTGCCGATTGAACAGCCGTTTGCCAATAACGACGTCGACAAACTGGTCAGCTCTCTGCGCAAGAGCAATCAGGCGAAAACCGTGCTGATTGCCTGGCACCACAGCCATATCAACAAACTGATTGCCGCCTTCGGCGGTGATGGCCCGATGCTGATCGGCCAGCCGAAATGGCCGGTGGATGTTTACGACTGGCTGATTGTTTTGCGCTTCGACGACAAAGGGCATTTGATCCAGTCGCGAAGCGAGAAGGTTCAGGAACAACTGATGCCCGGCGATGTTGCAGGCTGAAGCGGTAAGAGGATCCGTCAGAAAAGTTACCTTTGAGCATTCGCGTGGCGCGATCGCCCGATTTACCGTCGTGCCTTGGGAAATGTCCTGCACCCAACGCAGAAGTTGCGCCATTCCGTTAAGCGTCATTGCTCCGTAACCTTTGTGCTGTTGCCGGGATTGGCATTCGAGCGCTAGGGGGTGGGGCATGCGGTGGATTGTGGCGTTGTTTTTGTTGTCGGTCAGCGGTGTGGTGCAAGCGGCGGGAGCGCTGTTGATTCCCGAAGACAACCCACGACCCATTTATCCATTGGCATTGTTCCGGGCTGGGGTTACGGGAGAGGTGAAGGCCCGTTTCGTTGTCAGGGCGGACGGCTCGGTCAGCGAAATCAGCATTCTGAAAAGTGACCACCCCGATCTGGCTGAAGCGGTCAGAGTTGCGCTGGCGCAGTGGCGTTTCAAGCCTTGGGCCGTTGAGGAGGACAAACCCGAAAAGCAGGAAGTCGTCGCGCCGATGGTCTTTCGGCTCGATCTGGATCAACCCATTCACGTCAACCAGCAACTGAAAGCCTTGCGATGCCGTGCGGTTAACGAGAATCTGGTCAATATTGCAGAGTATTCATGGATCGACTCGGCGGCGTTCGCCCAAACCCGCGCCTATCTTACGAACGTCTTCCACAAGACTCAGCTGCCGGACGCGCAGCGTCTGGCGATGATTGCCAAGTTGAATCGGCAGGTTGAGACGATTGTCAGGGCTTGTCGAGAGAGCCCGGCGCGCAGATTCATGAGCCTGTTACCGGCGGAGATTCGTGAGTTGCTCTGATAACAAAGGCCAGAACGACCGAACCGGGCATTCTGGCCTTTATCGAGAGGTCGCTCAGCGCACCTGCACCACCACCTTGCCCACCGCCTTGCGCTGGCCAAGATCATTGATCGCCTGCGCCGCGTTGCTCAGCGGATACACCTGTGACACCAACGGCTTCAACTTGCCCTCGGCGAACCAGCCGAACAATTGCTGGAAGTTCGCCGCGTTATCCTGCGGCTGGCGCTGGGCGAAGGAGCCCCAGAACACGCCGAGCACTGCCGCGCCTTTGAGCAGGGCAAGGTTGACCGGCAGCTCCGGAATCCGACCGCTGGCGAAGCCGACCACCAGCAGGCGGCCGTTCCAGGCGATGGCGCGGATGGCCTGGTCGAACAGATCGCCACCGACCGGGTCGTAGATCACGTCAGCGCCCTGGCCGTCGGTGAGGCGTTTGATTTCATCCTTGAGGCTGGTTTCGCTGTAATTGATAAGCTCATCGGCACCGGCAGCTTTGGCCACCGCGAGTTTCTCGGCACTGCTGGCGGCAGCAATCACCCGGGCACCCATGGCTTTACCGATTTCCACGGCAGCCAGGCCGACCCCGCCGGAAGCACCGAGTACCAGCAGGGTTTCGCCCGGTTGCAGGTTGGCGCGCTGCTTGAGCGCATGCATCGAGGTGCCGTAGGTCATGCTGAAGGCGGCGGCGATGTTGAAGTCCATCGACGGCGGAATCGGCAGGACGTTGTAGCCCGGCACCGCGACTTGTTCGGCGAAGCTGCCCCAGCCGGTCAGGGCCATGACCCGGTCACCGACCTTGAGGTGGCTGACCTTTTCCCCGACTTCGCGGACCACGCCCGCTGCTTCGCCACCCGGCGAGAACGGGAAGGGCGGCTTGAACTGGTACTTGCCCTCGATGATCAGCGTGTCCGGGAAGTTGACCCCGGCGGCGTGCACGTCCAGCAGGATTTCGTTCTTCTTCAGGGCGGGACTGGCGACGTCTTCCAGCACCAGCGATTCGGCAGGGCCGAAGGCTTTGCACAGCACGGCTTTCATCAGGGCTATTCCTTTGGGAGTGATGGCCGATAAGTGTAGGTGTGTCAGTCAACGGGTCAACGAGCATGCCCGGCCCTGATAGTCAGCCATAAGCTTGTGCTTGCGCGGCGGGTCGTTATGCTAGGCCGCAAACCGGATAAGGAGCGAATTGTGAAAGCGTGGATCATGTTGTTGCTGGCCCTGTCTCTGCCTGTGGCAGCGCTGGCCGAAGAAGCCAAAGAAGGCGAGGCGCCGAAGGTAAGCTACATCACCCTGAGCCCGCCGTTTGTGGGTAACTACGGGCTGGACGGCACACCGAAGCTCAAGGTCTACAAGGCAGACGTGGCGCTGCGTGTGACGGGCGAGGAGTCGGCGAAACTGGTCAAGGCCAACGAACCGTTGATCCGTAATCAACTGGTGGCGCTGTTTACTCAGCAGACCACCGAGGCGATGGGCAGCATTGAAGGTAAAGAGAAGCTGCGTCAGGAAGCGTTGAAGCAGACCCAGCAAGTGATGAATGACGAGACCGGCAAACCCGTGGTTGAGGATCTGTTGTTTAACAACCTGATCATTCAGTAAATCTTCTGTTGTCCGGGCCGGCCTCATCGCTGGCAAGCCAGCTCCCACAAGGTTCTGCGGCGATCAAAATATTGTGTTCCATCGCAAATCCTGTGGGAGCTGGCTTGCCAGCGATTGCATTTTGGCAGGCGCCAAATAAATCAGGGTTTGAGCGTTATGACCGCCGCCCATTGCTCGGGTGTGACCGGCATCACCGACAAC